>JBFMBS010000033.1:0-46094 GCA_040755055.1 Bacteroidota bacterium | reverse complement strand
ATCTCATTCGGCGTACCTTCATCAGATATCCTCATTTAACGTCTGCGCAATGTCGTTATTTCCGATATCTCTTTGCTATTCCTTGACTTATAGCTGTTTTATCACCCCTTTTGAGGTACGCTTAGAAATTTGATCCTAAATAAGTCCTTTCGATATTATTTCAAACATTTTTAAATCATCCCGGTTTGTAATTTTAAAATTGGAACTTGAACCGGCAACGATTTTAATTTTATAACCGGCTCTATGGACCAACATCGATTCATCGGTTGCTAGGAAATTTTCATCCTCTGCCTTCTCCATTGCATCTCTATAGAATTTATACTTGAATGCTTGCGGAGTCTGCACGTAAAATATTTCATCACGGTCAATGTAATGTTCAATTAGCTCATCACCTTTTATCAAGGTATCTTTTGCCTTAACAGCAACCACTGCGTTCCCAAATTCTATAGTAGTTTTAATTGCGGTTTCTAATATTGATTTTGTAATCAAGGGTCGGACGGCATCATGAATCACAACAATATCATCATCATTGCCGTCAATTGATTTGAATGCATTGAAAACCGAATACTGTCTTTCAGTTCCCCCTTCAACAACTTTAAATAGTTTTGTAAAGCCGTATTTCTCTTTTACTTCATTAAGTAGTTCAAAATAGTTTTTATCAGCCGGGATAATAATTTCATCAACAAGGTTACATTTTTGAAATGTATCCAATGTATATGCAATCAATTCTTTACCGTGAAATTTTAAATATTGTTTTGGAACCTCGGAGTTTAATCGGGTTCCCTTGCCACCGGACGGTATGATTGCATGTATCTTCATTACTTGATCAACATAGCATCGCCGTAACTTAGAAATCTGTAATTCTCTTTCATTGCCTTCTTATAAGCTTTCATGATGAAGTCAAACCCGGCAAACGCAGCTGCCAACATTAATAAAGTTGACTCTGGCTGATGGAAGTTGGTGACCAGCCTCTTTGTGATTTTAAAGTCGTAGGGCGGAAAAATAAATTTATCTGTCCAACCAAAATTTGGTTTTGAAAATCCTTCCGCTGTAACGCTGCTTTCCAGGGCGCGGCATGTACTTGTTCCTACAACAAAAACATTTTTCTTTTCATGCAAAGCTTTGTTAATAACCTTTGCAGTCTCTTCCGGTACTTCAAAATATTCGGAATCCATTTTATGTTTTGTTAAGTCTTCAACTTCTACCGGGCGGAACGTACCGAGACCTATATGGAGAATAACCGGGACAACTTTAACACCTTTTTTTTCAGCTTTTTTAACCAAGCTCGGTGTAAAATGCAAACCGGCGGTTGGGGCAGCTACAGAACCGTCTATCTCTGCAAAAATAGTTTGATAATCTTCTTTGTCTTGTGTTGTAGTATCCCTCTTAATGTAAGGTGGAAGAGGAGTATGCCCAATTTTTTCGATTGCTTTGAAAATATCACCAGCATCTTCATTGAAGCGAACCGTTCTACCCCTGGATGTTGTATTATCTATAACTTCGCACCAGAGTTTGTCATTAAAATAAATTCTATTCCCGATTCTTACTTTTCTTGCCGGGTCAACAATAACATCCCAAATATTTTCTTCTTTATTCAATTCCCGAAGTACAAAAACCTCTATCTTTGCATTTGTTCTCTCTTTCTTACCGAATAATCGTGCTTGCATAACTTTCGTTTTATTAACAACGATTACATCTCCCTTATCCATATAATTTATAATATCGGAAAATGTTTTATGCTCAATTTCACCGGAAGAGCGGGTTAAAACCATCATCTTAGCTTTATCACGCGGTGAACTCGGGTGTTTTGCAACAAATGTTTTGGGTAAGTTGTACTGAAAATCTGATAACTTCATTTATTCTCCTTCTTTTAATTCTGAGGACTCCGATTTATGGGTGGACGAAAAATCTCGATATCATTTAGTTAGAGATTCCTCGTCCTCCATCACGTCTCAACGTAATGGAGGACTCAGAATGAACCTACTTATTTTTTCTTTTTAGTTACTTTTTTTGCTGATACTTTTTTAACTGCTTTTTTAACAGTCGTTTTTACGGATTTCATTTCTTTAACAGCAGCTTGAGCAGCAGCTAATCTTGCAATTGGTACGCGGAACGGTGAGCAGCTCACGTAGTTCAAACCAATTTTATGACAGAACTCAACAGATTTCGGTTCGCCGCCGTGTTCGCCGCAAATGCCGATTTTAAGATCAGGTCTGGTTGATCTTCCGCCTTCAACCGCAATCTGCATTAATTTGCCTATGGCAGCTTGATCAATTGATTGGAATGGATCTTCCGGTAATATTTTTTTGTCGAGATAATCAGGTAAAAATCCGCCTATGTCATCGCGTGAAAATCCAAATCCCATTTGTGTTAAATCATTTGTACCGAATGAGAAGAATTGTGCGACCTCGGCGATTTTATCTGCTGTGAGTGCAGCACGCGGAATTTCGATCATTGTTCCGGTCATATGAGCAATTTTCTTTAAACCGAATTTCTCACAAACTTCTGCATGAATTTTATTGATTATATCATATTGATGTTTTATTTCATTCACATGACATGTAACCGGTATCATAATTTCGGGGAAAGGTTTTTTGCCTTCTTTCAACAATTCAGCGGTTGCCTCGAATATTGCTCTAACTTGCATCCCGGTTATTTCGGGATATGTAATACCAAGACGAACACCGCGGTGTCCCATCATAGGGTTATTTTCATGTAATGAGTCGGCACGTTCATTCAATTCATCAATTGAGATTCCCAGACTTGCTGCAAGTTTTTCTCTTTCATCGGTTCTTGTTGGAACGAATTCATGAAGCGGCGGATCGAGCGTTCTGAATGTAACCGGGAATCCATCCATTGCTTCGAGTGTACCTTTAACATCATTTTTAACATACGGGAATAATTCGTTTAAAGCGGCAACTCTTTCTTCTTTAGATTTTGAATGGATCATCTTTCTTAATTTGAACAAAGGTTCTTCAGAATGTTTTCCGTAGAACATATGTTCAGTTCTGAATAAACCGATTCCTTCGGCACCGAAAGCACGTGCACGTGCAGCATCTTCAGGAGTATCGGCATTTGTTCTTACTTTTAATTTTCTTACCTGGTCGCACAATTTCATGAATGCCTGGAAATCAGGATTTTCTTCAGCGGCTTTTTTCATCGGCAGATCACCTTGATATACGGCGCCTTTAGAACCGTTGAGTGTTAACCATTCGCCTTCGCGTACAGTAACACCACCGGCTGTAAAATATTTTTCTTCGTAATTAATTTTAATTGAACCGGCACCAACAATACAGCACTTACCCCAACCGCGAGCAACCAAAGCGGCGTGGGAAGTCATTCCGCCACGACCGGTTAAAATAGCTTGTGCGGCACGCATTCCTTCAATGTCTTCCGGATTGGTTTCTTCGCGGACAAGGATAACTTTCTTGCCTTCTTTTGCCCAAGCGACAGCATCTGCAGCGGAGAATACAACCTGACCGGTTGCGCCGCCGGGACCAGCCGGTAATCCTTTAGTAAATGGTTTTGTGTTTAATTCTGCTGCCGGATCGATGATAGGATGGAGTAATTCATCTAGCTGAGCCGGGTTAACACGCATTACCGCTTCTTCTTTTGTAATCAATTTTTCTTTGTACATGTCGAGAGCCATTTTAACAGCAGCCGGTCCGTTTCTTTTACCTACACGGCATTGCAACATATACAATCTACCTTCTTGAATAGTAAATTCAATATCGAGCATATCATGATAATGTTTCTCGAGCAATCTCTGGATAGCATGAAGGTCTTTATAAGTTTTCGCCATTCCGGTTTCAAGCGATTGAAGATGCGCGGTATGTTCACTCTTACCAACTTCGTTAATCGGGTTTGGAGTTCTAATACCGGCAACAACGTCTTCACCTTGTGCATTCGGCAGCCACTCACCGTAGAAATAATTTTCGCCCGTTGCCGGATTACGTGTAAATGCTACTCCGGTTGCAGATGTATCGCCCATATTTCCGAACACCATCGACTGAACGTTTACAGCAGTACCCCAATCATCCGGTATTCCTTCAATTCTTCTATATGATATTGCACGTTTGCCCATCCAGCTTTGGAACACAGCGGATACAGCGCCCCATAGTTGTTCCATCGGGTCTTCCGGGAAATGTTTACCAAGCACTTCAAAAACTTTTGCTTTGTAGATTTCAATAAGTTCTTTCAAATCCTCAGCGGTTAAATCAGTATCAGCATGAACACCGCGAGCTTCTTTCATCTTGTGTAATTCTTTTTCCAACTGCTGACGGACACCTTTACCTTCTTCAGGTTCAATCCCGGCTGCTTTTTCCATAACCACATCGGAATACATTTGGATCAAGCGACGGTGGGAATCATACACGAATCGCGGATTGCCGGTTTTTGCAATCAATCCTTCGCGTGTTGAGTTATTTAAACCAACATTAAGAATAGTTTCCATCATACCGGGCATAGAAGCACGAGCACCGGAACGAACAGATACAAGAAGCGGATTTTTAGGATCTCCAAATTTTGCACCCATCTCTTTTTCAACTTTTGCGAGAGCATCCTTTACTTGTTTTTCAAGTTCTTTAGGGTATTTCTTGTTGTTCTTATAGTAAGCTGTGCATACTTCTGTTGTGATTGTAAATCCGGCTGGAACCGGTAAACCAATATTAACCATTTCGGCAAGGTTAGCACCTTTACCGCCTAGAAGTTCTTTCATATCAGCTTTGCCTTCGGCTTTTTTCCCACCGAAGTAATAAACATACTTGGCTGCTTTTGCCATTTCGTTACCTCCGATTAAATTAATTTAACTGTTCTTTGTTATCTTTTATTTTTTTACCTCAATATTTGTACAGAGTTACCAAAAAGATAGAAACTATACTCTGATCACTATGCCGCTTCCTCATTTTGAGAAGAAGTGACGAGGTTTTTTATCAACTCTTCAAACCTTTCTTGTTCTTCGAGTTTTAATTCGATCTTTAAATAATAAATATCAATATCGTCAAGTTCTTTTTTGAACTTGTTCAGTTTTACAGCATCCTTTTGTGTTGTTAATACAGAGTATGCGTTTGTATCGTAAAACTGTTTCCTGATGCTTTTGACCTCTTTCACCGTATAATTTTTATGATCGGTAAAAATCATTTTATTTGTTACGTCGATTTTGTTTTTCTCAAGCACATTGAAAAACGAATGCGGACGGGCAATACCGCAGACCAACAAACTTTTTTGTCCCTGGAATTCCTCTACTTTAAACTCGTTATGTGTCTTGACGTCAAAAATTCCTTTTTCGGAATAATAGCCGTAAAAAACGTTTTTGTTATTGAAATACTCAACAAGATTAACCGGAATAGGTTGTTTCCCGGAAAATTTCCTATTGATAATAATAACATTAGCACGCAAAAAAGAACTGAACGGTTCCCTCATTAAACCGAGAGGAAGCATTCTCTGATCGACACTGCCATACTTGCATAAAAAACTTTGATCGATCAACACAATATCTAGATCGCGGTAAATCCATCTGTGCTGGAAAGCATCGTCAAGTATTATTGAATCAACGCCGGCATCGCCGATTAATCTATGCGCTCCTTCAACTCTTCTTTCCGAAACTGCCGATGGAAGTTTAGTTTCATTAGATACCAGGAACATCTCGTCGCCGCATTCGTCCACTGTTGTTTTAACATTTGAACCGTCCGATACAAATAAATATCCGCTTGAAGTTCTTCCATAACCGCGGCTTAAGATCCCGGTTCTTCTGCCAAATTTTTTTAGTAACTGTGCCAGGAAAATTACAGTTGGAGTTTTGCCGGAGCCGCCGACTGTAATATTCCCAACCGAAAGAACAAGTGCTTTAACTTTAGTTACCTTGAAAATCTTTTTGTCAAAGAAATAATTTCTTGCTTTTATTAAAAAAGTATAAACAAATGTTAGCGGTGATAATATGATTCTTATTAAGCTGAGCAAAGTTCTAATGCTTCCTTGTGTAATTTATTTAAGAGTTCTTCGCATTCATTGATTTTAACCGATGTTTCATCATAACTTGAATTTTGATCGATATAAATTGGGTCGGAATATTTAACATTGACAACCGTAAAAGGTTTTGGGATCTCAAATTTATCCCAGCTTTTTAGTACATATTTTTTTTTGATGCCAATGCCGATCAATAAAAGCGGGATATTCGCTTTTTTGGCTGCGACAACAGCACCGGCTTTTAATTTGTGGATTGGCCCAGTTGGCCCGTCAGGAGTAATAGCAATAGAATAATTTTCATCAGTCAGCCCGATCAATTTTTCTAGAGCTTCGCTTCCGCCGATATGGCTTGAACCCCGTATTACTTTATAATTCCATTTGCTTAGGATGTGAGCCAATACGCCGCCATCTTTACTCATGCTTACAAGCGCACCAAAATGTTTATCACGGTGTAAATACCAACCTAAAAGCATAGAGCCGTGCCAAAAAGCTGCAACTATGTTTTTGTTGTTATCAATAATTCTTTTAGCATGTTCATAATTATGAACTTTAATTCTAACAGTCTTTAAAAGAACATTTATTAAAAAAGATGCAGTTTTTAATCCAAATAATCTTAGATATTTTTTCTGATTTTCACTAAGCTTCATTTAACTGTTCATAAATCAACCCGGCAGCAAATTTTGAAGCACCTACTTTGCCGAGCTTATTTTTTATTAATCCTAATTTGTTCTTTAATGAATTATATAAATTATCGTCCAGTAAGTATTTGCTTGTTGTTGAATATATATTTGCCGAATTGACATCATGCTGGATCAATTCTTCAACAACATCTTCGCCAAGGATGATATTTGCCATCGCAATATTTTTAATGCTGACAAGTAATCTCCCGATTAAATAGGTTAGAGTACTTGTAGCATAAACCACAATAAACGGTAGTTGGAAGACGCCGGCTTCCAAAGTAGAGGTGCCGGATTTTATAATACCAAAGTGTGAGTGTTTTAACAGATCGTATGTATTCCCTTTGATAATTGTAAAATCTTTTTCATTTGTGAACCGGTAAAAAATATTCGGGTCGATGTTCTCGGCACAAGCAACAACAACTTGCATGTTGAAATCTTTTGCCAATTTAACCGAAGCGGAGATCGATTGAGGAAATATCTTTTTAATTTCTTGTTTTCGACTGCCGGGTAATACTAAAAGGATCGGCTTGTTTCTATCGAGCTTGTACTTATCGAACAATTCATTCTTAGAAATGAAATGGTAATTTTCCATATGTTCTAATAATGGGTGCCCTACATAAACTGCATCTACGCCATTGTCTTTATATAATTTTTCTTCAAAGGGGAAAACCACAAGCATTTTATCGGTTAATGCTTTGATTGTTTTAATTCTTCCTTTTCCCCAAGCCCACACTTGCGGAGAAATATAGTAGATTATTTTTTTGCCCAGCTGTTTCAGCTTTTTTGCAAGTGATAAATTAAAACCCGGATAATCGATCAGCACAACTGTACCGATATTTTCGGTTTTTATTTTACCAATGATATCCTTCTGAACTTTCTTTATAAAAGGAATATGCCTGATAATTTCTACAAAGCCAAGGAACGCCATTTTCTTTATGTGGTAAATAATTTCCATCCCGGCAGCTTCCATCTTATCGCCGCCGATGCCGGTAATACTTAACGAAGGATCGAGTCTCTTCAATTCTTTGATAAGACTTGCCCCGTGTAAATCACCCGATGCTTCGCCGGCTATTATCATTAATCGTTTGTTCAAGAAGTCTAAACCAAAAAAATTATTAATAGTATTACTATAATTAAAGTGATTGCTTGCAGTGTTCTCTTTTCGGATCTAAATGCAGCTTTAATATTCAATTCAGGTTGAGGAATCCCGGGATTGGAATATTTATTAATAGCCGGAATCCACCTTGGTACAACCGAACAATATTTTTTGTAATCATCACCAAATTTACCGAGCAGAAAATTTTCTTCTTCTTTAATAATAAAATGATATTGTGTAAAGAAGAAAAGAAACGCTGTCAACAATAGATAAGGAAACCATGCCATAGACATAATTCCAATGCCAAGATAGATAAGCATATTGCCAACGTATAATGGATTTCTAACATAACCGAAAGCGCCGGAAATAACTAAGTAGGTACCGCCAACACCGCCGGTGGTACGTGTCTCGCTGCCGGCATAACTTACTCCCCAGAACCTGAAAAATTCTCCGATTGCTACGACAACAAATCCGGCAGCCAAACTGATCAATGTAGCTTGCTGGAAAAAAAGCATCAAAATTAAAAACGGTATTGGAGTGTAGCTTCTGTATTTAAAAAATATTTCTGAAATGTTTTTCACAGCTATCCTTGTACATATACTTCATTGCGTTTAAGTAAAGCTTGATGGCGTTTTTTAATTCTCTTTTTAGATTTGAATTCTTCCAATCTCAGTATTACATCTTCAAAATTTTTGTAAGGGTAATATGTTATTCTATTTGTTTCGCAGAATTTTAATAATGAGTTTTTGGCAAATATGAAATCACAGTATTGTGCCGGGCATGTATCGCTCCAACCATCGCCTATATAAATAGAAATGTTTTCTTCGCCGCTTAAATTAAGAACGTGATTCCTTTTACAATTTGCACACCGGTTACATTCTTCATCGGTAAAAGGGAATACCGGTATCATTTCATTATTCTCACCAAGGTTCAAATGATTTGAAAATACTTTGAGGTGATTGAAATTTTCTTTCTCAAGTATCCGGTTTATGTAGTAATCAAGCCCATCGCTTACAACTGTAATATCAATATTATTACTTGAACAATAATCGGTGAATTTTATAAAACTGGGATCGATTTCTATTTCATTAAGAAATTTGTTGTAATTGTCTAAATTCAAATTTGTTACCGTAGCGCATAGGTTTTGCCAGCATTGAACAGCATTGATTTTATTATTGATCCATTCACTTATGATGTTGTTTGCTTTGCCGGCATTGCCAAATTCCAGGAACATGGCTTCGCCAACATCCTTTTTTGTAATGGTACCATCGAAATCAACAAATATTTTAAAATTTCTTAAATCACTCATTATTTTAATTCATATTTTCAGGAATTTCTTCGAAACGTACACCGACAAGTTTAGAGATTCCTTCTTCTTGCATTGTAACGCCATACATTGTTTCCGAAGATTCCATGGTGCGCTTGTTATGTGTAACAATTATAAACTGTGTCTTGATGCTGAACTCTTTGAGGAGTTTGGTAAACCTATCAATGTTAGCATCATCTAGCGGTGCATCAACTTCATCCAGGATACAGAAGGGGCTTGGTTTCACAAGATAAATTGCAAACAATAAAGCCGTAGCTGTTAAAGTTTTTTCGCCGCCTGATAAAAGTTCGATCGAAGTCGGCCGCTTACCCTTTGGCTTGGCAGTTATTTCAATTTTTGCTTCGAGCGGATCAACATTTTCCTCAAGGATAAGATCAGCTTCATCACCGGGATTAAACAATGTCTGGAATATTTTTATGAAATTTTGTCTGATCATTTCGAATGTATCGAGAAAAAGCTTTTGTGCCGTATCATTAATTTCATTAATGGTTTTAATAAGATCCTTCTCCGAATTTATTAAATCGTCTCTCTGTTTATGTAAAAAATCAAGACGCGTCTTTTCTTCTTCATATTCGGAATATGCGAGCAGATTAACCGGGCCTATATTTTTTAGTTTATCTTTTAACGATTGAACTTCCCGTGTCGTTTCTTCATAATTAAATGTGTTAAGGTCCTCAAATTGTTTTAAGGTTAATTCGATTGAATAATTCTCTTTTATATGATCTATCAATCCGCTGATTTTGTAATCAATCTCGTTTTCTTTTATTTCATAAGAATGAACGCTATCGGAAACTTCTTGTCTTTGGTCTCTTAATTCATTCAGTTGTCGTTCATACTTAGAAGCTTCGTCTTTTATCGATTTTAATTTAGAGTCGATTGATGTTTCTTCATCAACCAATACCTTCCTTTGTGTATTTATATTGTCCAATTCTTGTGCAGTAATGTCTATGGTCTCTTTGAGTGTGTTTGTTTCGTTGTCGTTTGTTAAAATATCTTGCTCGCGTTTTTCTATACCTTGCTGGATTCTAACTTGTTCATTTTTTGAACGTTCGATAAAATCGCCGGTATTGTTGATCTGACCTTTCAATCTTTCAAGTTCAACTTTTCGTGCATTCTGCTCATCAATAATTTGGTTATAGTTTCTTTCAAAATTATTTAGTTCACTTTCAAAATCTTCAATCTTCGAATCTTTTAATTGTATTTCTTCGACGAGCTTGTTTAAAGAAGTATTTGTTTCAATAATCTGGTTATCGAGCAAATTGGATTTCTCGGCAAGCTCATGTATTTCTTTCCGGGTAATCTCAATTTCTTCATCAGCTTTCTTTTTCTCAAATTCCAGCTGTGAAATTTGTTTATCAATATTAGCAATGTCGTTAGCTATTAATTTTTCTTGGTCATTAAGATTTTTTAAATCAATCGAAGAGAGTTTATTCTCAATTTCGTTAATGTCGGCTTTTAGCTTTTCTAGATTGGATTCGTGTTTTGGAATTTCTTTTTTTAGGTTTTCTAAAAGCTGTTTACGCCCGAATAGAGTTTCATCTTGTTTTGGTAAAGAACCGGCTTCTATTACACCGCTATTTTGAATTAAGTCACCATCGAGAGTAACAAAACTAAAATCGGGGTATTTGCTGTGTAACCCGATAGCGCTTTTAAGATCGGGTACGATAGCAATTCTTGAAAGGACCTGGTTAAAATAAGGCTCCCATATTTTTTCAGTTTCTACGAATTCGTATGCCCACCCATGGAAAGATTCTTCGCTACGTAATTTTTTTATTTTGCGATTGATACTAAGCCGGTAGAGTTTTTCGATTAGAGATTTTTTAGCACTATGGTTATTCTGTAAAAGGTAGAATGATGCTTTACCAAGGTCATTTTTTTTAAGGTAACCAATCGCAGTTTCTAGCTCTTCTGTACTGTCAATCAACAAATTGTTTAGGACTGATTTAAGAGCAGATTCAAGCGCAAAGCGGTATTTTTCCTGGGTGTTACCTACATAAGCGAAAATGTTTTTTTCTTTTTGGCTCCAATCATTGTTTTCGAGAAGAACTTTTGAACCTTTGGAAATACCCTCTAAGTTAGAAATCAATGTCTGAAGAAAACTTATTTTTTCTTTGAATCCGGCAAGCAGAGTTTTTTCTTCAATGTCTTTTTCTTTGAGTGAATTTAATTTTGTTTCAAGTTCCAACTTTTCTTTTTCGCGGAGAGCAATTTGCAAACCGGTATCATTAAGTTTTTTCTCTGTATCGGCTTTTTCAATATTTAAATCTTCAATAAAACCAACGGTCTTTGCAATGCGCGTGGTGATAGTTTGAATTTTATTATTTAGTTTATCAATGTTGGCTTTGTGGAGCGATAATTCTTTATGCAATGCCGTAGTAAGATTTTCTTTGTCGGAGATTTCTTTTAATAATGTGAATCTTTCTTCAGTAAGCTGCTTAAGTATTGTTTTCTTTTCTTCTAAAAGTTCTTTTTTCGAAATGATTGTTTGTTCGTTATCAATTATTTCATTCTCTTTTAATGTCAGTTTCTCATTTAAATCAACGAGCTCTTCTTCATTTTTGATTATCCCGGTGTTATTAGTCTGCAGACGGGATTTTAATTCCTGAATTTCTCTTTCAAGCCGTGTACGATTATTAATTAAAGAGTTAAGTCTTTCTTCAGAAACGGATATGTTCTTTTGTGTTTGATGCAGAAGGTCTGTGTTGGATGAAATTTCGTTCCGTTTATTTTGTAAATCAACCTCAATAATATTTATTTGTCCGCGGTAAACAATTAATTCATTCTCAATTTTTCTTATCTCGATATCTATTTCATCTTTTTTGAGTATCAATGAATTAATTTCATTTTTAAGATTATCTTTCTTCTCGTGGAATAGGGCAAACTCCCGTTCAGAAAGATCGATCTCTTTATCGCGCAAAACCGTTTGAATTTGTGTGAATTGATCTGCACGTTTTGCTTGTCTTTCCAAGGAGCGAACGGTTTTCTCGACTTCCGAAACGATATCGTTGACACGTGTAAGGTCGGCTTTAACATCTTCAAGCTTTTTTAAAGATAATCTGCGTCTGAGTTTATATTTATTCACCCCGGCGGCTTCTTCAAAAAGTCTGCGTCGCTCATCGGCTTTGCTGCTTAAGATTGTCTCAATCATTTTCAATTCGATTACCGAGTAGGCGTTTGTGCCCATGCCGGTATCCATGAAAAGGTTGGTTATATCTTTCAAGCGGCAAATATTTTTATTTAAAAGGTACTCGCTTTCGCCTGAGCGGAATATTCTTCTTGTTATTGTTACCTCCGAATATTCTGTCGGTAAAATTCCGAGATCGTTTACAAGTGTAAGAGAAACTTCGGACATACCCATTGGTTTACGTTCACGTGTACCATTGAATATGACGTTTTCCATTTTATCGCTGCGGAGTGTTGTTGTTTTTTGCTCGCCAAGTACCCAGCGGATGGCATCAACAATGTTCGTTTTTCCGCAGCCGTTCGGTCCAACAATACCGGTTATACCGCGATTGAATGCAATATTAGTTCTATTTGCAAACGACTTAAAGCCGAATATCTCTAATTTGGATAGAAACAAAGTTTTCCTCTAAAAAGACATTAATTGATGTTGTCTTAATGAATTTAACAAATAATAAACACAAGAATTATGCAAGTGATAGTATAAGAAAAATGAAAAAAAGAAAAGTAGTGCTAATGTTATTCCGTAGAAGTAAACGGGGAATGGTCTTGTATCAAAAACAACGTGGATTCCTTTCATTATTCTTAGGAAAATCCAAAACATAAATACTAATAGAAAAACTATTATGATTGTATTAGCATTCCCGGAAGCCAGAATTTTATAGAAAATCAACTCAACCGGTAATAAAATTGTAAATGGCAGCAATGCCCAAATTATCGTGAAGAAAATGTTTCCAAAACTTATCCGTGTTCTTACAAAAAACGAAGCAGCCTTGATAATTATTGCAAAGAGAAATAATAAAATGAACAGAGCAATACATAAGTAAAGAAAACTTTTTTCTGGGTTCCATGCTATTAAGCTAAAATAACTTATAATTTTAGGTTCGCCGAAAGAGAGCAATAATTTTTCAAAAAGAAGATTTGTTCTTACATAGTAAAAAATTATTGTGAAGAATAGTGAGATTGAACCAATCTCTATAAATGATAAGACAATAGTATGAATACCTGATAAAATTCTGTGATCCCTGATATCTGCGTAAAAATTATATGGTCTAATTAGTGCTCTTGTACAATCCTCTCTAAATTTTTTCTTTGAATTTATTAATAGCGCCATTACAACAGAGAGACCCAATGCAACCAGAATAAAGAATAATTTATTTTCATCTTTAACAGAACCAATAGGTACTGTGACCGGTTCATCATTATTGAGCTTAGCTCTAATTACTTTATAAGTTATTGAATTTAAATTTGGATTAGTCTGGAGGATACCAATTTTGTACTGATTATTTTTATCAAAGCCGGCATATAGAGAACCAAAATCACCGCTGTAATTGAAAAAGGTATTGATGAAAAAGCCGCCGGTTTTATTTTTTATAGAAAGGTCAATTACATTTTCAAAATATTTTGCTTGAGCTTCGGAAGAGTTTTTAACTAAATAACCGCTCGAATTGCCAAAATAGTTTGGATAAGTAATTTCACTGAAGAAGAATCTTTTGGAACTAAGTACTTCGTTCTGCTGCTGGAGTGCTTCCGACAAGTGTCCTATCGGTGTCGAAAAAATTTCTAAGCCATATAGATCAATGCCTTCGATTAATTTACCAGGGATCCCGATGAACGATGCATAGTATAAATGATTTTTCCCTTTCTGTTTTATTACGTGATTAAGAAAATCCAAAGTTATTTCCGAATCGGAAAGATATGAACTGCCTAATCCAAATAAGATGGTATTAGAAAATTGCTGATAACTTTTTGTAAGTTCATTGAACCTTAGTGCAGCCCGCAGTTTAAATTCATTTTGAGATAAAATCTCTTCGGGTATAGAATTGATTGGCAGTTCGATTAAACTTATTAATCCTAATTCCTGGCAAAGTTTAACTGCAACCGGATTTGGAAAAGATTTAGAGAATCTAACCGCATTAAAGCCGGTATTTTTAATTAGAGTTAAATCCTCTTTTATTTTTTCAGATGCTGTCCTATATAATTGTAAACTTTCATTGAGAATATATGTTGTCCCTTTGAAAGCAAAAGCTTCGTTGTTAAATGATAAACCTTCTTGTGATGAAATTAAGGAATAAAAAGCAATATCACGGGAAGTCTTATCAATTAAAACTTTACCTTTATACAATTCCAACGACAAAGTGTATAGATTAGGTTCATTAGGTGACCATAATACCGGGTTAGGGAAATTCAGCCGATAATTTTTTGAAAGGTTTTTTTTGTCTCTTTCGTCAATTGCAAATTCTTGATTAAAATCTTTTCCATCAGAATTTTTTTGATGCAGATTAATTTTGATTTTCATAGACTCTTTGCTGTCTGAGCCATTAAAACTTTCAGGTATGTTTCTTAAATCAAATGATAAATTTACATCGGCATTTAAAAGTTTCCCATCAAGTTTGTAATCGCAAACTAAGTTATCAAAATGCGTCATAGGGGAAAACCTTAAATATACGTTTCTAACCACACCGGAATTTTTTTTAGGGAATAAAAATCGCTGAAGAGTTGGAATGGTGGTAATTGGATCTAACTTACCATTAATCTTTAATTTTAATTTATTCAGGGTATCAAATTGTAAGATGTCTTTAGGAATTTCAATTTCAAATGGAATTTCACCACCGGCCCTTTTAAATATACTTAGGTTGTTTATGAAAACTTCTACCGAGTAGTTTATACCGAGCAAAATTAGTTTAATACTATTTGTGAGAATTTCTTCACGTGAAAATTGCAAATTTGTTTCGAAGATAAGTTCATCACTTCCATTGAATAGAGCCGGCAAGATAACCTTTTTCTTTATATCTGGTTTGTTCTCGGCGTAAACGCTCCAATTTTGGATGGGGCGTACAGTTCTTGTAGTGGAGTTTGTGTCAAGGAGATTATAGGTTGTTAATGATTCGTCAGAATGAAGAGACTGTATCTTAATTTGTGAAAAATTAACTTGAGATATGAGAAGAACTGCGAAAAAGAGAGTAAATTTTAAGGGTTTTAACATTTTATGTGAATTATGTAAATAAACCCTTAAATATACGAAAAAAAGGGGGGGATATCAATTCTATATAATGCGTTTTTCTCTTGTTTTCGCAGTTTTCCTAAATAATTATATTGATTCGATTATTTTAATAAATGAGTCGGCTTTTAAGCAAGCACCGCCAACTAACGCACCGTCAATATCCGGCTGAGCCATCAATTCTCGGGAATTCTCCGGTTTAACACTGCCGCCGTATTGAATGGTTACATTAGAAGCAAATGAGTTCGAATATAACTTTGAAATTAATTCCCTAATAAATTTGTGAACTTCTTGTGCTTGTTCCGGAGTAGCATTTCTACCGGTACCAATAGCCCAAACCGGTTCATATGCAATTATAAGATTTTGTAATTCCGATTCTGATAAACCTTCCAACCCTTCCTTTACTTGCTGTTCTACAACTTTGAATGTTATACCATTTTCCCTTTCTGATAAGGTCTCTCCAATACAAAAAATTGGTGCGAGATTATTTTTAACAGCAGCTTTGATTTTTTTGTTAATGGTTTGATTTGATTCGTTGAAAATGGTTCTCCTTTCGGAATGACCAAGTATTACATATTTACACCCCGTGCTTACCAGCATGTTTGGTGAAATTTCCCCGGTAAAAGCTCCGTTCTCTTCAAAATACATGTTCTGAGCACCTAACTCAATTATTGAACCTTTGATCAGTGTAGAAGCAGTTTCAAGTGATATAAATGGAGGACAGATAATTACTTTTGCATTTGGTGTCTTGTCCAATAACTCTTTCTTAAGTTCGGAAATTAATCTGATCGATGCATTCAAATCATTATTCATTTTCCAATTGCCGGCAATAACATTTCTTCTCATTATAGTATTCTCACTTTTTTATTATTAAAAAAAAGCTGTCAACTGACAGCTTCAACTCTTCTTATTCCGGGCACTTCCCTAATTAAAGCTCTTTCGACCCCGGCACGCAAAGTCATTTGAGACATTGGGCAATCGATACATGCGCCGGTTAGTTTTACTTCAACAATACCTTCAGTGGTCACTTTCACTAATTCAACATCTCCACCATCGGCTTTTAAATAAGGTCTGATAGTATCTAATGCTTTAAGTACTTTTTCTTGGAGTATATCACTCATGTTTTTCTCCTCGCTAAAATTAATTACCCAAAAGTATTTCAACTTTTGGTGTTTTAGCAGATAATGTATTTATGCTTATTTCAGCCGCTAAATTTTTGCTGATATCAAAAATTCTTTTTGCTTCTTCAGTCTCAGGGGATTCAATAACAATTGGTAATCCTTTATCACCGCCTTCTCTTATTTTGGCATTGATCGGAACAGCTCCGAGTAGTTTAATTGAGAGATCGTTTGCCAATTTTGCACCGCCTCCGGTTCCAAATATATCATATTTTTTATTTGTATCCGGTGCGATAAAATAACTCATATTTTCTACTATCCCAAGTATCGGAACATTTACCCTTTGAAACATTTTGATTGCTTTTTTTACGTCGATCAGCGACACGTTTTGCGGTGTTGTAACAACTACAGCGCCGCTAAGTGGAATTGTTTGAACTAATGTTAATTGGATATCTCCCGTTCCTGGGGGGAGATCAAAAATTAAATAATCTATTTCACCCCAGTGAACATCAGACATGAATTGTTTTATTGCGCCGCTAGCCATAGGTCCGCGCCAGATTACCGGTGCATCGTCATCAATTAAAAATCCGATTGACATTAATTTTATGCCATAATTTTCCAATGGTACCATTTTCATAGTAGCAGTATCTTGAAAAATTCTAGGTTTTTCTTGAATCCCTACCATCAGTGGAATGCTTGGGCCATATATATCCGCATCAATTAATCCTACTGAGGCGCCTTGTAGTGCAAGGGCGACCGCCAAATTTACGGCTATGGTACTTTTGCCAACACCACCTTTACCGCTTGCAACAGCAATTGTATTTTTAACATTTGGAAGTATTGAAGACTTTGTTTCGTCAAGATTTGATCTAACATTTGCAGTCATATTTACATTAATTTTTTTAGCAGAAGGAATTTGTTTCTTTATTTCGCTGATGCAATCTTCTTTAATTTTGTCTTTAAGAGGGCAAGCCGGTGTGGTTAATTCGATAGTTAAATCTATTTCTTCATCTGAAATTTTAACATCTTTTACCATTTTGAGAGTAACTAAATCTTTACGTAAATCGGGGTCGTAAACATTCTTTAGCGCGGAAAGAACACTATCATTTGAAATCTGGGGCATTTATTCTCCATATAATTGGTTGCAAAAATAAGAAATTTGTCCCGATTGATAATTAACAAAATAAAAATAATTTAGGTTCACACATATTTAGATTTATTAAGTTGACCGAGTAATATTATTAAATATACTTGATTTTGAATTTAAGCATACTTAACTTTATTATAAACGATATTACATATTTATGGCTACTATTTCAAAAGAAAATTATCTTAAAACGATTTTTAATTATAAAGCTAACAGCGGAGTTAATGCTACAACAGTGAAAGTTGCCCAGGATTTGTCCGTCTCCAATGCAGCAATCAGTGAGATGGCGAAGAAATTATCAGAAGAAGGATTGATTTCTTATAAAAAGTATAAAGGAATGGAACTTACATCTAATGGCGAAAAGGTTGCATTAAAAGTTATTAGAAGGCACAGGTTATGGGAACTATTTTTAGTAAAAGCGCTTGGCATTGGCTGGAATGAAGTTCATGGTGAAGCGGAAAGGTTAGAACATCATACTTCTGAATTTTTGATTGATAAAATTGATGAGTATCTCGGCTTCCCGGATTTTGATCCACATGGACACCCGATACCAAAGAAAAACGGAACTATACCTAAAACTCCCAAGGTAATTCTTCTTTCTGAAGCTGAAAAAGATAATGTTTATGAGTTTGTTCGTGTTGACGATAGAGATAGTGAGTTAATCAACTACCTGATTCGTATTGGTTTCCTCTTGAACACTGAACTTACGGTTGTTGATAAACTTTCGTTTGATAATTCGGTAACCATTAGTTTTAATAAAAAAACTCTTTCGATGAGTAATAAGTTGACTAAAAGTATTTATGTGAAAGCCGTTAAAAACTGAGATGAGGATTATATGAGCCCGTTAACAGCGCTAATATTTGGTATCATTTTTTTAGCAATAGTATTTCTTCTATTTATTCCGAATAACGGTTTGATCCCCTGGCTGAAACGTATGAAGAAAAATACCGAGAAAGAATTACTGGAAGATATTCTTAAGTATTTATATAACTCAGAATACAACAACAAAAAAATTTCATCCCGTTCACTATCTGAAGAACTAAAAATTTCCAGGGAACATTGCGAACAGCTTAATCAAAAATTGATGCAGATGAATCTTGTTAGTATTGAACAAGACAATTTAAACTTAACCACCGAAGGGAAATCGTATGCGTTAAGAATTATTCGAGTACACAGATTATGGGAGAAATATCTTGCAGATAATACCAGCGTAAAGGAAACTGAATGGCACAATTTAGCAGAAACAAAAGAACATGAATTAAACAGTGAAGAGACTAACCGGTTAGCTGCAATATTAGGAAATCCTTTGCACGATCCGCATGGGGATCCAATCCCGACTGATGTGGGTGAAATGCCGATTAGTAAAGGGATATTATTGACGGAACTAAAGGAAGGACAATTCGGAAGAATTATTCATATAGAAGACGAACCAAAGGAATTATACGCTCAACTGGTAGCTATGAAACTATATCCCGGAATGCAGATTAGAATTATTGAAAAGTCAAATGAAAAAATTACTATTGAAGCTGAAGGTGAAGAATGCAAACTGGCATTTGTGCTTGCTGATAACATCACTGTGATACCGCTTTTGGATAAAGAGATTATTCCCGGATCCTTTATTCCCCTCAGTTCTATTAAGCAAGGTGAGAGTGTGGAAGTAATATCAATTTCAAACGCACTTCGTGGACAGCAAAGAAGACGATTGCTTGATCTAGGTATTGTTCCCGGTACAAAAATCACTGCCCAACTGAAAAGTTTAAGTGGTGATCCTACTGCTTATGAAATTAGAGGGACATCAATTGCGCTGAGAAAAAATCAAAGTGATCATATTTTTATTAAAAAGATTGAGGGTGTTGCATGAACAATATAAATCACAACTGTGAAAATTGCCCGGCACATAATCTCTTTAATCTAAAAAAACTCGGTGTTGATATGGCCAACTTTGATTATGTTGTTGCATTAGCCGGGAATCCTAATACCGGGAAAAGTACAGTCTTTAACAATTTGACCGGCTTACGGCAGCATACCGGTAATTGGCCAGGAAAGACTGTCGCCCGTGCCGAAGGTGGTTTTATTTATGCGGATAAACGATTCAAGATTGTTGACCTTCCCGGAACATATTCGCTATTATCCACAAGTACCGATGAAGAAATTGCCAGAGATTTCATTTTATTTGGTCAGCCGGATGTTACTGTTGTTGTTGTAGATGCAACAAGGTTAGAGAGGAACTTAAACTTAGTACTTCAAGTTTTGGAAATTACCAATAGGGTAGTATTGTGTTTAAATTTAATAGATGAAGCTGCAAGACATAAAATTACTATTGATGATCGCCTACTTTCAAAAAAATTGGGTATCCCGGTAATACCAACAGCAGCAAGACAAGATGTTGGAATTCAGGAACTCTTAAAAAATATTTACGAAGTTGCAAACGGAACCTACATTTGTAAACCGCATAGGTTGAGCAATGAAATTCGAAATGTATCACTTGCAGTTGACGACTTAAATAAAAAACTAACAGAACAATTCCCTGGTTTGCCGAACACACGCTGGATAGCACTAAGACTTCTTGAAGGAGATCAAAAAATTATAGATACTGTTAGAAGCGGTGAAATTAATTCACTAATTAACGAGGATCTTAGAAAGTTAGTGGGATAGGGATAAAATATGATAGATAAAACCATAAATGAACGAGAGGCAATATTAATTTCAGCTAATAAATATAGATGGGATATTGGTGAAAATCTTCATGACTCGATAATGGAAGCCATTTATAAGGATGCTGAGAACATTTCCTCAAAGGTAATTAATCGAAACTATGACAAATCTAAATTTGATATTGACCGATTTATAGATAAAATTGTTACGAGTAAGTGGACCGGTTTTCCTTTGATGTTTTTGATATTAGCCGCTGTTTTCTGGGTAACAATTACGGGGGCTAATATTCCTTCCGGCATGATTGCTTCAGTTTTAATAGACCAGTTCCATCCGTGGTTAAAGAATGCTGCCAACGATTTAAACATCCCGCTGTTCATCAGCGGAGTTTTAATCGATGGAGCGTATCTGGCGATGGCATGGGTTATAAGTGTTATGCTTCCACCAATGGCAATCTTTTTTCCACTCTTTACTTTATTGGAAGATTTTGGGTATTTGCCGCGTGTTGCTTTTAATATGGATAGCTTATACAAAAAGGTTGGGGCACACGGTAAACAAGCATTAACAATGAGTATGGGATTTGGATGTAATGCTGCCGGAGTGATTGCCACCAGGATAATTGATAGTCCAAGGGAAAGATTAATTGCGATAATTACCAACAACTTTTCCTTGTGTAATGGAAGATGGCCAACTCAAATATTAATTGCATCAATTTTTATTGGGAGTTTAGTTCCACCGGCACTTGGAGGGTTGTTTTCTGCCGGTGCTGTAGTTTTTATCGCTGTGCTTGGAGTTGTTTTCAGTCTAATTGTTTCGTGGGGATTATCAAACTCGGTACTAAAAGGTGAAGCATCTACATTTAGTTTGGAATTACCCCCTTATCGTCCGCCAAGAATTTTACAAACTCTTTATACTTCATTGATTGACAGAACAATTTTTGTTTTATGGCGCGCTGTTGTCTTTGCTGTGCCGGCCGGTATAGTTATTTGGCTAGTTGCAAATATCAATATTGGAGAAGCAAGCATTGCGGAAATATTTATCAAGTGGGTGGATCCTTTTGCACTGTTTATTGGTCTGAATGGTGTTATTATTCTTGCGTACATAATCGCAATACCGGCAAATGAAATAGTTATTCCGACAGTTTTAATGCTGACGGTTTTAACGGCAAAAATCAGCGGTATAGGGGGCGGAAGCGGTGTTATGTTTGAACTTGATAATTCTGCAGATGTAGCATTGCTTTTGCAAGCCGGAGGGTGGACAACATTAACCGGGATAAATTTGATGTTGTTTAGTTTGTTACATAATCCTTGTTCAACAACAATTTATACCATTTACAAAGAAACCGGAAGTATTAAGTGGACACTTATTTCAACTTTGCTGCCGGTAGCCATGGGAATTGTAGTATGCTTTTTTGTTGCCCAAATATGGAGACTTATCGTATGAATTATTGGCGCTTGTTTATAACCTTCATAATCATGATTATTTTTTATTTTAGCAGTAAAGCACAAAACGTTCAAGAAATTGTTACTGATAGACCGGATATTACTGAATCCGCAATTGTTGTACCGTTGAATTCAATCCAAATTGAGACCGGCTTTAATTTTCAAAAACAAAAATTCATTCTAGACGCACAAAATATTGAAGTCGATAATCTTACTTTTGCTTCAACATTAGTGCGGTACGGAATAAATGATAAGATCGAATTAAGATTTGGCGGTGAATATCTTTCGAGCAAGACAACTATAGAAGAGTTATCATCAACCGTAAGCGGTGTAACGGGACTCTTTGTTGGAACAAAATTTAGTATATGGACTGATCATGAGATCATAAATGATATTGCTCTAATTTTAGAGGCAAATCTTCCATATGGTAATAGTAATTTAAGACCGGAAAAAATTGAGCCGGTGATTACGGTTTCTGTCTCACAAGATTTTTTTGAAAATTTTTCACTGGGGATAAATTTAGGATTTGAAAATAACAGCAGTATGAGTGAAAATATTTATTATTACAGTAGTTCAGTAAGTATGGGGTTGACTCCAAGAATTTCGATGTATGTAGAAATTTACGGAAATGTAATAAATGGTTTTTATCCGCGTCATTCTTTTGACGGCGGCTTCACATATTTTCACAAGCAAAACTTACAGCTAGATGTCTCGGCCGGGACGCTACTTTTTCATGATGAAACTGAATGGTTCGGAGGTTTTGGCATATCCATTAGGTTACCCGAATAAAGCTCTATTTAACAACTTCACGCGGTTTAACAACTCCAACCTTTTTAACCGTGTGGTTCATCATATATTCCTGGTGGTTTAAAATTGGTTCATTATAGACCGGTCTATTACATACATATTTTCCGCTGGGCAAAAGTATTCTTGCTTTCTGATTATCCTTTAAGCAAGTATCCAGCACTTCTTCTTTGAGGTATTTTTTAAGATCTTTATCATAAATAGGAAAAGTAATTTCAACTCTTCTATCTAAATTTCTCTGCATAATATCCGCACTGCTTAAATAAATTTCTTCGTTGCCGTTGTTGTAACAATAATAAATACGGCTGTGTTCGAGAAAACGTCCTACGATGCTGATAACTTTAATATTTTCACTCAATCCCGGTACCTGGGGGATTAAACAGCTTATACCCCGAACTATTAAATCAACTTTTACTCCACGCTGGGATGCTTCATACAAAGCAGCTATAAGTAATGGATCTACTAATGAATTTAATTTGAAAATTAAATGACCTTTCATTCCGTTACGTACATTTTTTATTTCGCGTTCAATCAAATCCGTAAACTTCTGGCGTTTATTGACCGGTGCTACAAATAATTCTCTAAATGATTTTTGTTCCGAATAACCGGTAAGGTAGTTAAATACTTCGGATACATCTGCACAAATATCCTCATCGGCTGTAAATAGACCGAGATCGGTATATAATTTTGCAGTAGAGGTGTTGTAATTTCCGGTACTCAAATGAACATATCTTTTTACACCCTCAAGTTCTTTCCTAACGATTAACGTCATCTTGCCGTGTGTTTTCAATCCAACGAGACCATAAACAACGTGAACGCCGGCTTTTTCAAGTTCGCGTGCCCAGAAAATATTATTTTCTTCGTCGAATCTTGCTTTTAGTTCAACAAGAACGGCAACTTGTTTTTTTCTCTCAGCTGCTTCAATCAAATATTTTACAATTGGCGAGTTCGATCCGACACGGTAAAGAGTCTGTTTAATAGCAAGCACATCGGGATCGCGCGAAGCTTCTTTAATAAAATCAACGACCGGAGTGAACGACTCGTATGGATGATGCAAAAGAATATCTTTCTTTTTGATCATCGAAAATATATTTTCTTCTTCTTCAAAGACTATCGGAGTTATTGGATGGTACGGTTTCTCTTTTAAATGATGAAGAGGCAAATCATATAATAGCATTATATCACTTAGGCCTAAGTTTCCATCTATTATGTGCAAGTCGTCACGTGTGATCTCCAGATTTTCTATTAAAGTTTCTATCATGTATTCAGGCATCTGTTTATCAACTTCTAATCTTACAACAGAACCGAATTTTCTTTGCTTAATATTTTCTTCAATTAACTGAAGAAGATCATCGGCTTCGTCTTCTTGAATTTCCAAATCAGTATCACGTGTAATTCTAAAACGATGAGCTTCAACAACTTCCACACCGGGAAAAAGAACTTGCAGATTGGCTTTGATTAAATCACCAATCCATATATACTTTATAGTTCCATTTGAATGACCGTTGTTGTTCCTGGTTTTTATAATGTTGTCGATTCTTAATAAACGCGGTAGAATGCCCGGTACTTTTACTCTTGCAAAATGTTTTTCGCCATTTAACCTTTTAATTAGGATTGCAAAACTGAGACTTAAGTTCGATATGTAAGGAAACGGACGGCCCGGATCGAATGCTAATGGGGTAAGTACCGGGTAAATTTCTTTCAGAAAATATTTATTAAGTCCATCCCGTTCATCTTTGTTCAATTCATCTAAATTACAAATGAAAATTTTATTTGCCCGTAGTTCCGGAATTATTATTTCGCGCCAATATGCATAGATTTGTTCTAGCATTGGCTTTAGTGTTTTTTCAATTTTTTGTATTTGTTCTTGGGGAGCCAAACCATCTATGGATGTATCAATTATCTTTGCCCTTATTTGTTCTTTCAAACCGGCAACACGGATCATGTAAAATTCATCAAGGTTGGAAAAGAAGATAGAAATGAATTTTATTTTATCGAGCAATGGTAATTCGGGATTAAGCGCTTCTTCTAAAACGCGTCTGTTAAATTCCAGCCAGCTCAAATCGCGGTTTAAAAAGTTTTCGGGTTTATAATATTTTTTCAAGTAATCTTTATTCATTTGTAACTATCCGGGTTATTAAATCAATTAAATATTTTTGATTCGTTTTCATATCTATCTATTCAACTTTTAATTTTTTTGCCGAAGTAAAACTATCAAGGTCATATTCAATCAATTTATCAGGCATCGTCAATCTTTTAATGTTGACCTTTGCTTTTGCAAAAAATTCCTCGGCTAATGTATCATGGTAATCCGAAAAAATCACTATTTCTTTTATACCGGCAGTAATTAATGCCTTAGCACAATTTGTACAAGGCATATTGGTAATATATGCCGTAGCATCATGGGTGCTGATTCCATGAGACGAGCACTGGAGAATGGCATTCATTTCAGCGTGAATAGTTCTTACACAATGGTTATCGACTATCATGCAGCCGGCATCTTCGCAATGATCATCACCCGGAATTGAGCCGTTGTAACCGGTAGATAAAATTTGTTTATCTCTTACCAAAACACATCCGCAATGCATGCGTGGGCAAGTAGCACGTTCTGAAACAAGCATTGCTACTTTCAAGAAGTATTCATCCCAGGAGGGTCGGTTCATATTTTTTCTCTTTAATTCAATATTAAATTAATAGTGAGCGAAAATTAAAGAATTTATTGAAGCTTTTGAAGGGGATAATTAATGTATATATCAATAATTTATTCGAAGTTATCCTCATATAAAATGACAACATTTTCACTTGCCGGGTGCCCTACGCATGTTAAACAGTATCCATTCTTGATATCATGTTCGCTTAAAGCTGTTTGCGAGATCAGTTTTAGTGTGCCGGCAAGAAGCTTAGCTTTGCAAGTTCCACATTCTCCATGCTGACATGAGTTGGGCAGCTCTAATCCATGTTCCAAAGCTTTCTGTAAAATACTTTCATCAGGCGATACTTTGATTTTGTATTCACGATTTCTGAATATAATGGTTACTTCATGCTCAATGTTTTCGATTTCGTAAGTTTCATCCAGCAAGCAAACATTGTAGCTTTCCGTATGAATTCTATCCCTACTAACTTTTAATTCCTTTAGCGCAAGCGCAGCTGTTTGCATCATACCTTCGGGACCGCATAAATAGTAATATACACTTGAACTCAAATGATCCTTATGTGATGAGATTATCTCCTTGATATTTTGAATTGAGATTCTACCTTTAATCCCTTGCCAATTATTGATAGGATGAGATAGTATGTGATAGACAAAGAATCTTTTTGAAAAAGTCCGGGCTAATTGCTCAATCTCATTTTTGAAGATGATAGAATTTTCATCACTGTTGCCGTAAACTAATATTATCCGGCTTTTGTCGTTGCCGTATAAAGTACTTTTGATCATCGAGTATAACGGGGTAATACCGCTTCCGGCACCGATAAAAATAAAATCGCTCAAAACGGAATCATCATTCCTGATGGTAAAATTACCAACCGGAGGAACAGCTTTTATTTTGTCTCCGATTTTAACCATATTAAAAAAGTTGTTAGTTATTCCGTCGGAGGATTTTTTTATTGTTATCCTTAAGTCGGGTAAATCATATATGGATGATGAAATAGAAAAGCTTCTTCTAATCTCTTCCCCTTCAAAATCGAAAATAATAGTAATGAACTGTCCCGGTAAGAAATTTATTTTTGTATTATCACTGCTTCTTAAAATAAAACTCAAAGCTGAATCGGTTTCTTTGACGATCTCTTTAATCTCAAGATTTAGATACAACTCCGTTTTTCCCTTTCTGCATTACAACGATACAAGTTTAAAATTAGTTCTTTTAGCAAGCTTGGCGAGTATTAATTGCGGAAGTTAGGCATGCTTTTATTAATTGGTCTTTTTTATTATGATCTTAAATGTAGTCCCAATATTTATGTCTGAAGATTTTACAAAAATTTTCCCTTTATGATAATTTTCAATAATTCTTTTTGAAAGACTTAGCCCAAGTCCCCAGCCCCTTCGTTTAGTTGAGTAGCCCGGTCTGAAAATATCTTTCCATTTATTGTGCTCAATACCTTTACCGTTATCAGCAACGTCGATCTCGACCTTATTTTTATTAGATGAAATAGTGAATTCAATTTTACCGTGTTTGTTCTCAATTGCATCAAGAGAGTTTTTAATCAGATTTTCTATAACCCATTCGAACAATTCAGAATTTAATTGAGCTTTTAATTCTTTGCTCCCTTTTAATTCGATTGAAACATTTTTGCCAAGCTGTGGGAGCCGTCTTTCGAAATAATTTGTTACTCTCTGAATTATTTCATAAGGATACCCAACGATAAGTTCGGGTTGTGAACCAATCTTGGAAAACCTCTTAGTAATTTTATTCAATCTCGTTAAGTCGCTTTTAATTTCCTCGGCAGTATCGAGCACTTTATCCGGATTGTTATAATTTATTGCTAACATTTCGGTCCAGCCCATCAAGCTGGAAATAGGCGTGCCAAGCTGGTGGGCGGTTTCTTTTGACATGCCTACCCAAATATTACTCTGTTCATTTTTCCTTATGTAATTGAAACTGGAATAAGCGATGAGAATAAACAGAATCGCGAAAAGTATCTGCAAGTATGGATAATACTTTAATTGGTTGATCACATCGGAATCGCCGTAAAATATTTTCTGAAGAATCTTCCCGTCCGGGGCTTTAACATTTATCGATGGATGCAAGCTCTTTAATTCCGATAATATTTGTTGCAACTGTGTCTGTTTTTCTTCATCGGAAATATTTTTGTCGAACTCAATGTTTTTGTAGCCGCCTCCCGATTCCGCAGATAAAATTGCATCATTGGAATCCGTAACAATAATTGGGAAATCGATCCGGAGAATAATATTCTCGAATATGAAAGTGAAATCAGAATTTACATCGTCTGATTGAGCCAAAAACTCATAACTACTTGCATAAAGTTGAACAATTTCCCTTTCTCTTTCTTGTAACCTACTTACGAGATCTTGCGTGTAAAAAAGTGTTCCTAATGCAATGGCAGCACCAATTATTAAAAGTATCAATTTTAAGTTTAATGCCGAACTGCTGCTCGAAAATTTCATAGAAACCTCGTACTAATTATAATACGTAAGTTACAAAAGAGTGCACGCAGATGAAATTGAGGATTTATTCTTGCTACAATTCAATTGTTTGCTGTCTTTGAGGACCAACCGATATAAAACAAATTTCAAATCCGCTTTGTTGGGATATAAAACTTAAATAGTCTTTTGCTTCCGTCGGTAGATCATCATAGTACTTTATTTTTGATATATCGGTTTTCCAACTTGGTAGGGTTTCATAAACCGGTTTAACAAGCATCATTTGATTAACATCAGTAGGATACGATTTCAATTTTTTTCCGTTTATTTCATAAGCAACGCATACCTTAATTTCATCGAGGTTGCTCAATACATCAAGTTTAGTGATTGCAGCCCGCTCTATACCATTAATCATCCTGGAATAATTGAGCATATACGCATCGTACCAACCGCACCTTCTTGGGCGACCGGTAGTAGCGCCGTATTCAGCACCAATTTCACGCAGTTTACCACCCATATCATCTGAAAGTTCAGTAGGGAATGGTCCTAATCCTACGCGCGTTGTGTAAGCTTTCACGATACCGATAACAGAATCAATTTTTGTTGGAGGAATTCCCGAACCGGTACAAGCACCGCCCGAGGTAGGATTTGAAGAAGTAACAAACGGATATGTCCCGTGGTCAACATCTAACAATGTGCCTTGGGCTCCTTCTAGCAAAACTGATTTGCCTTCGGCTATTGCATTATTTAAAAAACTTGGCACATCGGTAATATATTGATCGATAATTTTATCAAACTCTAAATATTCTTTGGTAATCTCATCAACATCCATCTCATCGTGGTTGTAGACTTTTCTAAGCAAATTGTTTTTTTCTTCTAAGTTAATTTTAATTTTTTCTTCTAAAACGATTCTGTCTAACAAATCAACAATTTTAATCCCTTTGCGAGCGTACTTGTCAATGTAACATGGCCCAATGCCGCGACCGGTTGTCCCAATTTTATTAGCGCCGCTTTCGCTAATTGAATCCAATAATTTATGATAGGGCATAATTAAATGAGCATTCTGACTGATAAATAACCGGTTCTTGATGTTAATGCCAAGACTTTCCAACAGATTGATTTCTTCCAAGAGAGCTTTGGGATCGATCACAACACCGTTTCCAATTACGCAAATAGTATTTTCGCGTAGTATGCCTGATGGGATTAAATGGAGTATAAATTGATTCTCGCCGATTAAAACCGTATGACCGGCATTAGCGCCGCCCTGGTAACGTACAACGATATCATACCGTTCGCTTAAAATATCAACAATTTTTCCTTTGCCTTCATCACCCCATTGGCTGCCGACAATAACAGTAACACTCATTTTCAATAGACTCCGAAAAAAGATGGTGGGATAAACAACCCCGGATTACCGGGGCTATAATGATTTTATTTAAAGCTTTTTACAGCTTCGTCAACCGAATTATAATGTTCGAAAATCGTAATAAGTTTTGTAATTACAAGTAGGCTTTCAATTTTTTCAGTAGCATTTGCAAGTTTCAGTGCACCACCCCCATTTTTAATAGTAGTGTATCCGCTTATTAACATCCCTAACCCGGAACTGTTCATAAACTTACAATCAGCAAGATCTACAACAACATTTTTCTTACCTTCATCAAGAAGTTGGTGAAGTAAAGTACTAAATTCTTGAGCTTCGGGGCCGCCCATAACATTACCCTTAATTTCTATAACAACAGCTCCGTATTGTTCGGTTGTTTTGATCTTCATAATTTCTCCTGAAATTTTTCTGAAAATTAATTATCGCTAATATTATTATCAAATTCTAATGATGATTATTAAAAAGGAAATTGGATATAGTCATTAACAAATATTTATATTGGTAAACAAATTATTGAATCCTACTGTAAAAATAAAGTTTTATTATCATTCAATTGCTAAGCAGCTGTTATTTTTTCAGTCGGAACATAAATCTAAAAACATCGTCTAAAAGAATGGATTCTAGTAAAGATCAAGATAATGCTGAACTTAATGAAGTAAACGGGGAAAAAGACGAAGATTTTTCTCTTATCCGTAATTTTATTAGCGGTAACGAATCGACATTTAGGACCCTTGTTATCAAACATAAAGAGAAGGTGAGAAACCTGGTATTTATAACACTTGGCGATGCCGAATTTGTGGATGATATATCCCAGGATGTTTTTATTAGTGTTTATCATAAGTTACGTGAGTTTAGGTTTGAATCGAAATTTACAACATGGTTGTATAGAATTACTGTAAATAAATGCCGTGATTATTTAAGAAAGAAAAAGGTTAGAAGCATATTTGTACCAATAGGTGATTCCGATAGGGAATACCCGACCGGGCCATTTTCAGAAAATATTGATATTCCGCATCTTGTACGAAGTGCCATAGATAAATTGCCCGAAAAACTTAAGGTACCTCTTGTAATGCGAGATATAGATGGATTAAGTTATAAAGAGATTGCGGATCAATTAAATACCGAGGTAGGTACAATTAAATCAAGAATATTCAGGGCGCGTGAAAATCTAAAATTTATTTTAGAACCGTATCAGAAAGAATTAAGATCGTAAGATGAAGTCTATTAACGCAAATAATTTGAAAGAATTTATAAAACGATATGCCCCGGTTTCGGGTTTTGTTTTACTTACTGTAGTTTTGATGATATTCTTTCGCTTGAATAAAAAAGATATTGGCCGGTTGATTGAAGAAGGCAAAAAAAATCTTATCTCGTTTTATGCCCAAAATTTAAAACCACTTTTAGTAAAAACTGAAATCTCAAACGAAGATGTTTTTAATTTTGCACTTTACCAGAGCATCCCGATCGATAAAGAAAAAAATAGAGTTTTGATAATTTCTGACCAACAGAACGGGAGCCAAGTTTACGAAATTAAACCGGTGGAATTGAATACATCCACCGACAATTATAAAAGGTTTGTTGATTTCCTACGATTAGACGATACTCAGAAGCATAAGGCTGATTCGATCCTAAACGGCTACAAGAAAGAATTGTATTTATCGGTATTTACGAACGATAAAAATACTGTGGCAGTTAATCCCAAGGTTGGAGATTTACAAAAAGCAGTATTGGCTGATTTGGTAAACTTCGCGCAAAATGTGAACCCGGAAAAAGCAAACGAACTTTTTACCGATCAATTTTCCCGGTATGATAAAAATAAGTTAACCGATTTTGCTAGTTCTGCAAAAGAGCTTCCGCAGAATGAATATATTTTCTTCACACCCGATACTGTCTTTAAATCATTAGCTAAAATTAATCAGGAAGAATTGTTAAGAGAATTAAATGACGTTGAATTAAATAAGGCAAAAGTTTTGAAAACTATTGGTGATGTTCAATTGCAGATAGATATTAATAAGCAGATACAAAAGGGTTTAGAAGCTGCTCAAGGTGTTGTTTCCATGGCTTTGGATACAAATTTTTATTGCGCTGTTGTACCCCCGGTTCCAAATATTAACGTTGCATATTCGCACGATAGCGTACGGGTTAAATTAGATAGAGTAACGGAGAAGTTAAAACAGTTTTCAGTTAAATTTGATAAAAATCTTATCAAAAACGGGAAACAACCTCCACCTAAAATACCGGCACCGGCAACACCGGAAAAACCAATACAGTTCAATTTCAGTTATTATGATCCGACCGCAATTGCCGAGCAAGCTTTAAAGATGGTTGCTAAACAAAATATTAAAGATTGGGAAAAATTTGGTGCTAAGATGGATTCGATAGGCAGAGCAATGGGGGATTCAATTGAAAAGTCGCTGAAGAGATCCGGGGTTTATAAAAAGCAAAAAAGTGAAAAAAATAAATCTGTGTATTCTCGAACAGATTCATTAGCAAAATAATAGTTGACTAACTAAATCTGATATTCATCGTGATTAACAATATCCGAAACACAACACGCGCACGAGGTTTAGAGAATACAATTCTTGCATCGATATTATTGTTCTTGTATAACATTGTCTTTCCGTTACATGATACACTCATCTTATCTACGATTAACGAAGTATTGGTTTTCATCACACTCTATTTTTTATTTAAGTATATCCATCCCTTTTTAAGCGGCAAAACCGATTCTCCTCTTACCCTTGTTCTTAATGCCGGAATTTTAACTGCCTTGATTTTTTTCGTGATCTCCATTTCGATGTCTTTATTTGATGGACTGGTCCTAACGAATGAAAATCTAAACATATTTAATTCACTTTTTTCCATAATCTTAATTTTTGTTTTTTTAGGATCGTCGGTTTATATATTCTCAACATTTAGGGAATTGTTTTTTCTAAGACAGAAGAAGGATCCGCAAACTTACTTTAACACAATGCTTGTATTTTTTTCGCTGGCATTTTTCTCAAATCTCTTATTGAAAATTGATAGTGAATTTGATTATCCGCACGATGCCTTCTTTGTTGTTTCGATAGTATTAATCTGTATCAATTCACTCCGTGTTTCGTGGATTGCATTTATTGTCAAAAGACAAAAATTGTATCTGCTGATTATTTCTACTGTGCTTTCGGTCTTATTCGGTTTTAACTTTGGTATGCTTCAAGATACCAATACTATTAAGCAGCTGCTGGTAACTTTTTCACCGGGACTTTATACAATATTTAGTTTAGTGATGATTTACGGCATGATTTATTTCGGTGTCATTTTCTTCACTACCTTATTCCATTTGCCGACAGCCGAAGCATTTGACCGGAAAGCAGAAGAAGCATCGTCTTTCATGGATTTAACAAAACTTATTACCCAGGTTTTCGATTTTAAGGAACTGGCTGAAACTGTGATGAACATTACTACCAAGGTATGTAATTCATATTCGGCATGGCTTGTTACAAAAAAAGAAAATAATTATGAATTGAATGCTGTTAAAAACATTGCTTACGTAGAAGCGGATAAATTAACAAAACTACTGTTGGATTATGAAGAGAGAGAACTCATAAGAGTGCAGACAATTTATTTTGATTCGGTGACGTCGGATATTAAAGGAGTGATGGGGGATTTCAAATCTATTGCTATTGCACCTCTCAAAGTCCATGAAGAGATTAACGGTTTCCTCTTTACAGCAAGACAGAGTAACATCAACTATGATGAAGATGAAAAGAAATCTCTGCAAGCTTTTGCTGATTATGCGGCGGTGGCGTTAGAGAACGCAAAATTGATTGCGGAATCTATTGAGAAAGAAAGACTAGAAAAAGAACTCGATGTAGCACGTGATATCCAGAGAAAGATTTTGCCGAGCCGTGTACCTGAAACTAAAAATTTGGAAGTCTCAGCTCTCTTTATCCCGGCTTTCGAAGTTGGTGGTGATTACTACGATTTCTTCAATCTAGATGATAACAAACTCGGTTTTGTTGTGGCTGATGTTTCCGGTAAAGGAATTTCAGCGGCTTTTATTATGGCTGAAGTGAAAGGCATTTTCGAATCGCTGTCAAAAATAATATTAAAACCAAGCGAATTACTCATCAAAGTAAATGAGATTCTAAAAGACAGTCTGGATAAAAAAAGTTTTGTTACTGTCATCTATGGAGTAATTGATTTAGAAAAAGGTGTAATAAACTTTGCACGTGCCGGTCATCCGCCGGTTATCTTTGCAAGAAATGATAAGATTGAAAGGTTACAGCCAGGCGGTATTGGTATCGGTTTGGATTATTCATCTGGATTTGCAAATACGTTAAAAGAAATGCAAATTGAGTTAACGAATGGAGACATATTTGCTTTCTATTCGGATGGCATACCGGAAGCTAAGAATGCAAAGGATGAAGATTTCGGCTACGCAAGGTTTGAAAATATAATTCATCAAAACCGGGATAAGCATTTAGATCAAATATCGAACGAGCTGATGAAAAATATTACTATATTTACAAAAGATCACGCTCAACATGATGATATTACACTGGTTCTGTTTAAATGGAAATCATAAAATAAATTAGCATCGGAGAGAATGAATGGCGGATTTCAATGTAAACTTACGTGATGTCGGGAACGTAAGTATTATTGATGTAAAAGGGTATTTGGATGCCCACACCGCACCCGAACTGGAACACGTTTTTAATAAACTGCTCGATGACAAACAATTTAAGGTTGTAGTTAACTTTAATGATCTTAAATATATCAGCAGTGCCGGTTTGGGAGTTTTTATGGCATACGTAGAAACTATGCGCGAAAACAAAGGTGATATTAAATTTTCCAACATGAAAGAAAGTGTATATAACATTTTTGATCTGCTTGGATTCCCGATATTGTATGAATTCTATAAAGAAGAATTAGAAGCAATCCAAAAGTTTAACTTACAAGGTCAAGCTTGAGCTACGCCAATAAAAAAATTGAAAAAGAGCTTGTCGTAAAGAGTACAACCGATAATCTTGCTCTAATACGAAGTTTTACCAAAAAAGCTGCAGAGGAAAGCGGCTTTGCGGACGAAACTATCGGTAAGATTATTCTCGCTGTTGATGAAGCTTGCACTAATATTATTAAACACGCTTACAATTTCTCTCCCGATGGGAAAATAACTATTTCGATCAAGTTCGACCGCAGTAAATTCGCTATCTCTATTACAGATGAAGGAACCCATTTTAACCCGAACAGTGTACCGGAACCTAATATAATTGAATATTATAAACAGAAAAAAGTCGGCGGTTTAGGAATTTATTTAATCAAAAAATTGATGGACGAGGTTAAATATTCTACTTTAACCGGCAATAAAAACCAGGTCATTTTAGTTAAATATCTCCCCCGATAAGGATGCAAACACAAGATAATAATGCAACCTTAAGAAATTTTGCTGCGCTTGTTGATTTCAGCAATTTAGTCAACTCAAGTCTTGACATCAGTTTTGCTTTAAGTAATATCTTACTTACTTGCTTCGGTAAGTTTCATACAACCAAAGGAATGGCAGTTTTAATCGATGATGACGGTCTTCTTAAAGTGAGCGCTGCCAAAGGAATTGGTAAAGAAATTATTAATGCTTTCCCGGTAGTGCATGCTTATGATGAAGATTTGTCATCAAAAATTGATAATTACATTGAAGAGTTTAATTTTCCAATCTGTATGCAAATCAAATCATCGGAAGGGCTCAAAGGTTATTTAATACTTGGCAATCGTTTAACCAACAAACCTTATGAGCAAGAGGATCTTGATTTCTTGAATACTCTCCTTAACGTAGGCGCTACTGCTATTGAGAACTCCCTGATAGTAGAAAAATTAAAAAAGGTTAACAGAAATTTAGACGGCAAAGTAAACCAATTAAGTTCATTGTTCGATTTAAGTAAAGAATTCAGTGGAATATTACAAACAGAAACAATTGGTAAACTGTTAGTCTATTCACTAATCGGACAGATGCTTGTTTCAAAATATTCAGTAATTACTTGCAGTGAGAATTCAATTTCGTTTCTAGAAAACAGATTTGATGAAGAAAGCTTGCGGATTGCATTTAAAAAATGTGATTCGAACAAATTTGTTAAACCGGTAACATCGGAAGAGATGGTAGGTGATTTTAAAATATTTTCGAATCTTGGGGTAGATCTTATTGTACCGATGCAAATTAAAAATGAAACGAAAGGATTGATAATTTTAGGGAAGCGTAAAAACAATCTTCAATATACACGGTCGGATATAGAATTTGTTTCGTCTGTTGGTAGTTTAGCGATTATTTCAATAGAGAATGCACGCCTATTCAAAGAGACATTAGAAAAACAGAGATTGGAAAAAGATCTTGAAACAGCGCGCAACATTCAAAAAAATCTGCTGCCTAAAAAGATACCGCAGCTTTCTAATTTGGAAATTGCTGCTTATAATTCATCCGCACGTATGGTAGGCGGCGACTATTACGATATTGTAAAACTTGATCAAGATACTGTTTTAATTGCCGTTGCTGACGTATCAGGCAAAGGTGTGCCGGCTGCGCTGCTAATGGCAAATCTGCAAGCATTCTTAAAATCCATTTGCAAACAAAAACTGCCGCTATTCGAAGCTACAAACCTTATGAACGATCTGGTCGCAGAAAATACAACTCTTGGCAGCTTTATTACCTTTTTTTGGGGTGTTTTTAATAATGCAAAAAATGAGTTTACTTATGTAAATGCCGGACATAATCCACCCTTGCACGTCTATAACGGTAGGATAGATAAATTTAAGAAGGGAGGAATGATTTTGGGTGTGTTACCTACTACGATACCCTATGTCTCCGAAACAATTAAGTTGAACAGTAAGGATACAATAGTGCTTTTTACCGATGGTATTACCGAGGCAATGAATATTAATGGTGAAGAATTTTCGGATGAAAAATTGGAAAGTTTGGTATTAAAAGTGGCAGATAATTCTTCTGAAGAAATTCTCGAATCGATAAAACTTGCTGTGGAAGAATATACAGTAGGTGCAGAACAAAGTGATGATATAACTTGTCTTGTGCTGAAGGTTAAATAATGAAAAACTCATTTAAAAAATTTTGGATAAAACACCGTCTTAAATTTGTAATTGCCTTTACAGTGTTGTATGGATTGATATGCATTACAAATTTTATTTTTATTTTTAATGTAACCGCACAATCCAATGATGAGTGTTTATGGATTACCGACAAAGTTAAAAAAGATAGCGTAGCTGTCTATATAGACCAGGTAAAGGTTGGCGGCGTTACATGGGATGCCGGTATTCGTGACGGCGACCAACTTTTGGCGATCGATGGTAAGAATACCAAAAATTTATTTGTTGCCTCTCAAATACTTGATAAAGTTCAAAAGGGGGATTACGCTACTTATACAGTTAAACGCGGTGACCGAATATTTGATACCCCGGTTTTAGTTAAAAAGCTTATCAACTTCCAGGGGCTGGCGTTAACTCTCCTTTCGTCACTGTGGCTATTAGTCGGTTTTGTAGTCATGATGGCTAAACCTGATGGACGAACTCAGCGATTATTTTTCAAACTCGGTCTTGCATTTGTACTTTATTCAATGATAAGTCTCTTTTACCGGGGTAGTGTTGTTGATAATCCAATCCTTAGAAGTGTTCCTTTATTTTTAATTATTGATACACTAATTCAAGCAAGCGGCATATTTATTCCTTTCATGCTCTTCCATTTCTTCTCGATTTTCCCAAAGGATTACGGCTATGTAAATAAAAAGTGGTTCCCTACTAAATTTTATTTTGTAGCAGTTGCTGTTTTTATAATTACCTTCGGATTGAAAATCAATTTTGTTTTCATTCAGCGAAGAGGGGACCTTTATTATAATATATTCTTCAATTTGCTGGGTCTCTTCATTGGCATTGGTTTACTATTAGGATTGGTTTTATTATTCATAAATTATTTGCGGCTCAGCTCAAAGAAAGAAAGAACTCCAATTTTTATTATACTAATAGCTTACTTAGTTGGTGTACTTTCATTAATCTATACAAGTTTTATTGCCGGTACTATTGCCGGGCTAATCTTTAACAATCCCGAATTTTTCACCCCAATAATTTTAATTGCTTTATTACCCATTGCCTTCGGATATTCAATTTTCCGCTACTCCCTTATGGATGTAAGCGATGTGGTAAAAAATACAATTGTTTATGTTTTAGCAACAGTTACTTTAGCCGGTATCTATTTTATTTTAATCTATGTTATTGGCCAGAGTGTCGGTGCAGCATTTAGCGAGGAGTACCAGGGTATTGTAGCCGGAATTATTTTTGTTCTGTTTGCATTAGTCTTCCAGTCCACAAAAGATAAATTCCAGGATTTACTAACAGAAAAATTTTACCCGGAACAATTTACTTTTCAAAAGAGCTTGATAAAATTTGGCGGAGATATTGCAACTATAGTCGGATTCGATAATATACTTGATTCCACACAGCAATTATTCGTTAAATCATTAAAGCTTACTCATTTTGGATTGATGCTGAATAATAACGGCTCGGACAAAGTATATAACCTGGTAAGACAACAAGGATTTTATAATCCCAATTTGAAAATTGTAGATGAAGACTGTGCAATTGAGAAATTCTTTATTGAACAAAATATTCTTGGCAAAAAGCCTTATATCGAACGGCAAGATTTCAAATTACTTATTAATGGCCGTTTAACACTATTACTCGATGAGGAAATTTATACTGTCATCCCGTTGATTATTAAATCTAAGGTAATCGGGTTGGTTTTGTTCGGGCTCAAGTATTCCGGTTCGCAATTTTCCGGGAAGGATATCGATCTATTGTTGTCCGCATCGAGCCAAACTGCTTTATCGATTGAAAATTCACGGTTGTATGAATCCGAAGTTGAAAAACAAAAAATGGAGAGAGACCTTGAGAATGCCAGAAAAATGCAAGAAAGTCTTCTCCCAAAATCTTTTCCTAATGTTAATGGATTGGATATATACGGTGTAATGATTCCGGCTATGCATGTTGGCGGCGACTATTATGATCTTATTCAAATATCCGATAAAAAAATGTTTGTGGTTATTGGTGATGTATCGGGCAAAGGACTCAGTGCATCGTTCTATATGTCCAAACTTCAAACGATGGTTCGCTTGTACTGTGATATCGATAAATCGCCAAAAGAAATTTTATCGGAAATTAATAAAAGAATCTTTTCGGAGATAGAAAAAAATTGGTTTATAACTATAACAATAGCGCTGATAGATCTTGAGAAGAAAACAATCAAGTTTAGCAGAGCGGGCCATACCCCGATGTTAAGAATAAACAAAGATTTGTTCGAGCTTTACCAGCCGGGCGGTGTCGGTGTAGGCTTGGATAGGGGTGATGTGTTTGCAGCTTCATTGGAAGAAATTGAAATTGAGCTCAAGGAAAACGATTTATTGTTCTTTTTCTCCGATGGTGTAACTGAATTGATGAATTCGGCTGATGAATTATACGGGTTTGATAATCTAAAACAACTGTTAGTTAATAATATTGGGAACGATTGCCGGCGCATAGGACAGAAACTTTTGAAAGAGCTGGAAAATTTTAAAGGGAAAACTCACCAATACGATGACATAACGTATGTGGTTTTAAAAGTTGAACATTTTTAACTTTAATAAATCATAAAAAAAATCCCACCCGCCAATTGGCGGGTGGGATTTTTAGTTTTAAAAAGTAACAGAATATTTAAAATTCAACTTTCTTGTTGGTTCTATTTGCAACTTCTAGAACAAATGCACTGGCCACAAATATTGAGGAATAAGTTCCGGTTATAATTCCTAAGAATAAAGCGAAAGCAAAACCTTTCAAAACTTCTCCGCCGATTAATAACAAAACAATAACTGTTAATAAAGTAGTAAAACCGGTGATAATTGTTCTGCTCATTGTTTTGTTGATAGCTTTATTCATGTTTTCTTCTAAAGGTAAAGTTTTATGAATTTTGATATTCTCTCTAACCCTATCGAATACAACAACAGTATCATTAATTGAATAACCGACAAGTGTTAAAAATGCTGCAACTACGGTTACAGAAATCTCTAAATTCAAACCCGGTATAAGACCGTAAAGCAGTGCAAAAATACCAAGCGTTATTAAAACATCATGGAATAAAGCAGCAACTGCACCAACCGCAAATGTAAACTTGAATCTAAATCCTAAGTAAATCAATATTACAAGTAAAGAGATGAACACGGCGAGCAATGCATCGGTTTTTAATTCTTGTCCAATCTTCGGTCCTACCTTTTCCTCTTTTAAAACAGTAAAAGGATTATCAGTATATTTTTCTGACAGATTTTCTTTAAGCCAATCTGCTATACCCAATCTTACAACAATGCCGGTATTTGTTGGTTCCTCAGAAACTTTCGCAGTTTGAAATCCGGCGCTGTATAATCTATTAGCTAGAACCTCTGCATAATTAGGTTCCGGGAAATTATAAGTGATTGAAGTTGCAGAAGAATCGATAATTTGTCTTTGCAAACCGGGATATATAGAAGAAATGATATTATCGATTTTTGATTTAACCTGAGGTAATACTTTTACCGGAAGTTCCTGGATTTCTGTACGCAATAAAATTCCGGTAGAACCGCCAAATGTTTTAACCTCAACGTTACCTAACCCAAGGTTATCAATATTTTTTCTGACGGAACTAATATCAACCGGTTTATCAAACTGAATAGCAATTTCAGAACCGCCTTTAAAATCTATCCCGAATACCAATCCTCTAAGGATTATGGATAATATTCCAAGAAAAATTATGATAGAGGAGACTAAATAGAATAGACTTCTTTTCTTCATGAAATCGATATTTAAATTCTCAAATATTCGCATTTATAAATTATCTCCTAATTAACCGACATTAATTTTTAGACCTTTGGAAACCATAAAGTCGAAAATGACTCGAACAATAACCAAAGCGCTGAATAAACTTGCAGCAATACCAATCATTAACGTTAAAGCAAATCCTTGTACCGGTCCGCTGCCGAATTGATAAAGAATTATGCCGGTAATGAATGTTGTAATGTTAGAATCTAATATTGCCGAAAATGACATCTTAAAACCATGATCGATTGCAGCTTTGGCAGTTTTACCGGTTACAAGTTCTTCCCGAATTCTTTCGTATATAAGTACGTTTGCATCTACTGCCATACCGATTGTAAGTACAATACCGGCAATACCGGGCAGAGTAAGGGTTGCCTGGAAACCAGCTAAAATCCCTAAGATGAAAAGTATTGTTGTAATTACGCCGAAATCGGCTATTGAACCGGCAACCTTGTAATAAAGAGCCATGAAAACCGCTACGATCAGATAACCAATCCAGGCAGAATTAAATCCTTGACTAATGGAGTCTTGTCCTAAAGATGGTCCGACAGTTCTTTCTTCTATAATATCGATTGGTGCCGGAAGTGCGCCGGCTTTCAAAACGATTTCGAGCAATTTGGCTTCATCTAAATTTGGCATTCCGCTAATTTGTGAATTACCGGTTGGAATTTTACCTTGAATAACCGGCGCTGAGTATGCAACACCATCCAACACTATTGCACATCTTTTATCTACATTAGCACCGGTTATACGTGCCCATTCTCTTGCACCTTCGGAGTTCATTTGCATAGTAACAATTGGCGAGGAAGTAGTCGGGTCTATGTTTGCCTGGGCATCTACAATAACGCCGCCGGTCAATTCCGGGACTTTGTTAACCATATACATTCTGTAATATTGCGATCCATCATTACCAACTTCGGGTTTAGCTTCATAAACAAATTCTACATTGTCGGGCATTACATTTCGTATATCGGGTCTTTCAAGATAATTGCTTAACAAAACTCTATCCGATTCTTTTACAAAAGCATCTGCGATTTGTCCTTGTGGATCAATCAACCTTGCAACTGCGAAAAACGGATGTTCTTTCTTGAATTGTTCTTCAGTTAAATTTTTTGTTGTATCGGCAGAAGCTTTTGTAGTATCGGTCCCAAGCGAATCGGCACCTTTCCCGGCTAATATTTCATCAATCCTATTCATTATCGGAATTGCAATGTTAGCATCTTTAACAAGTTTGAATTCCAACAACGCACGGCCTTGCAAAAGTCTTCTAGCTTCTTCTTCGCGGGCTATGCCGGGTAATTCGATAATAATTCTTCTCGATCCTTGTTTTTGAATGCTCGGTTCAGAGACACCGTATTGGTCAACGCGATTCCTGATTATTTCGATTGCACGCGTAACGGCATCTGATTCTTGCTGCAAAAGTCTGCTGATAATATCTGCATCATCTTCACGGATAGTTCCGAAATATCTGCTCATCCTCATGCTGCGTTCTTGCATCTTACGTGCGAGAATAGAAACAACATTTTCATCCGATAGTTTAGATTCAGCTTCTGCAGATTTAAGCAGTTGGGTAAATTGTTCGTCGGGATCTTTAGCCAATCTTTCTAATAATTTTGCAGTATTAACTTCCATCACCAAATACATTCCACCCTGAAGATCCAAGCCTAATTTTACCCTTTTTTCTCTTGCGCTTCTGTAATCGGGATTACTTGCAAGAATACTGTCTTTTTTATTTTGAACAAATTCTTTTAATTCGACGGACGATATTTCCGGGTTGCTCTTCTTAACGCTATCTTGCAGAGTAGAAAGTTTCTTGGAAACTTCTTCGTTGTTCTGGTAATCTTCATAGGTAGGGTAAAGAAGGTAAAGACTGAGAGCAACAGCCCCGATAATCAATATCAATCTAAATCTTAATTCTTTCATTACTTATCTTAATTTTAGTTAATAGAATATTCTGTTTATGTAATAATAAAAAGCCGGATAAACCGGCTTGAATCTATTCTCTAACAACCCATGTTTTAACAACTGCGCTAACACTTGGATGCAATTTAATTGCAACACTATAAATTCCAAGTGATTTGATCGGTTCGGTTATTTCAATTTTGCGCTTGTCTATATCATGACCTTTTTCTTTTAGTGCATCTGCAATCATTTGATTGGTAACAGAACCGAAAATTTTGTCTTCTTCACCAACTGTAACCGGAATAGTGATAGAAACCTTTTCGAGTTCCGATGCAAGCTTCTGAGCAGATTCGAGTTCTTTAGCTTCTTTCTTAAGTATCTGTTTCTTTTCTTCTTCCAAAGCGCGGATATTCCCGACAGTAGCTTGATATGCTATCTGTCTGGGGATTAAATAATTTCTGGCATAACCGTCCTTAACGTTTACAATTTCACCAACCTTGCCAAGCTGATCGAAATTTTTTCTTAAAATTACTTTCATTTCTTTGGCTCCTGATTACTTAACCGCTTCTGATACATATGGCAGAATTGCCAAATGACGGGCTCTTTTAATTGCTGTTACTAACTCCCGGTGCTGTTTTGCGCTGAGCCCGGTAATTCTTCTTGGAATAATTTTACCTTGATCAGTCAAAAACTTTTGGAGTTGCTTAGAGTCTTTATAGTCGATATAACTATTAATGACTCTTTTAACTTTCTTGGTTGTTTTCATACCACCGTTTCTGGTGGAGTTATTTCTTGTATTTCTTGGTGCACTTTTCATTATTTGCTATCCTTCATTAGGTCAGATTCTTCATCTGTTAAAAATTTATCGAAGGTATTGTCTTCATAATCTGCATCGTCAGATTCGGTAACAATATCACCTTCACCATTACCTTGAGTTTTACTAAATTTATTTAAGAATTGGATTCTCTTAGCTTTAATTTCAACAACGGTTCTATTTTTACCATCTTCGGTTTTGAATGTTCTGCTCTGTAATTCGCCATCAATTAAAACAGCGCTTCCTTTTTTAAGCCGGTCTCTGCAGCTATCGGCAAGTTTGTTCCAAGCAACTACTCCAACATAACATACATCTTCTTGCCATTGATTACTGCTGTCTTTGTATCTTCTATTAGCAGCAATATGAAAATTAACAACCGGGGTATTATTGGATGTTTGTCTAAATACCGGGTCTTTGGTTAAGTTTCCAGCTACTATTACGCTGTTAAGTTCTGGCATCTTTAGTTCAGCCATCGTAACCTCCCTTAATGACTAGTTTATTTATTCTTTACTAACGTTATTTGTTTGATCTTCTACTTGTGCAGATTCAACAGATTGAGAAGATTCTTTTTGTTTGGCAATTGCTTCAAGAGCATCCTTATCTAATACGATAGTTAAATATCTTATGATACTCTCATCCAACCTATAATTTCTTTCGAGCGTAGATAATATCTCGGTTGGTGCATTGAAACGGAATATTACATAATAACCGCTTTTAGCTTTTTGAATAGGATAGGCAAGGCGCTTACGGCCCCATTTGTCTACCTCTATTAGTTCTCCACCGTGTGATGTGATTGCTTCTTGCAGATGGGCAATTGTTGAATCGATTTGTTCATCTTCGAGCGCTGCATTGATAATAACAACACTCTCGTACGTTCTGGATCTCACTATTTCACCTCCCTTTGGACGTTAGGCCTTTCCCTGATTGGGAAAGACAGGGTTAATAAATATTTTGATTGGAAAAATATAACTATTTAATAATCTGTGCAATAACTAACGATTTTTATCATTGGCAATAATTAATTCTAAAATAACTAGATTTAACCGGGAATAGAGGAAATATCTCAACCCTCTCTCTATGAAAAAGCACAACTTGCACAGAACAATTCTTAAAGTAATTCTTCAGTTTTATCACTTTGTCCTAACCTACTTTGTTTGGATATATTACTATAATAATCAGACATAGATTTATAGCCGCCGGAAATAAATTTTTCTACTAATTCGACTGAAAACTTTATACTACTACTGATGGAGTCCAATTCTTTTTTACTAAATTTATCTAAAACGTAATCCGCAAGTTCGGCGGTTGATGGTTTATTACCAACACCAAATCTTAAGCGCGGGAATTCATTGCTTTGCAATTGGTATATAATAGATTTAAGACCGTTATGGCCTCCATCGCTGCCGGATTTTCTTAAACGGATTTTACCCACTTCTAGGTTAACGTCATCTACAATTACAAGCATGTCATCGATACTGCAATTATGGGTGCTGAAAAAATCAATAACTGCATCGCCGCTCAAGTTCATAAAGGTAGTCGGTTTAATCAAAAAAAAATCGGAAGATCCTAAAGAACCTTCCGAATAAATATATTCACCTTTTGACGTGTGGAATTTTAAGTTATGTTTATCGGCAAAAGAATCGAGAATTGAAAATCCAATATTGTGTCTAGTCAATCTGTACTTAGAACCTGGATTACCTAATCCAAAAACAACTCGCAAACCTAATTATTCCTCTTCTTCAGTAGCTTTACCCTTACTAATAACTTCGGGTTCGGCTTTCTCTTCAGTTGTGGTTTCAGCTGCTACCGGTGTTTCTACGATAGCTCTCGGTATGACAACGGCTACAATAACAACATCCGGGTTGTTAAGAATTTTCATCTTTTCTAAAGATAGATCACCAACATGGATTGAGTCACCAACACCCAAATTCGAGACATCTAATGCAATATGCTGAGGAATATTGCCAGGTAAACAAGCAACATGCAATTTGTGCATGCTATGCTGTATAATACCGCCTTCTTTAATTCCTTTTGCTTGTCCTTCCAATATAACCGGAACTTCAATTTCAATTTCCTTATCGAGTGAAATTCCAAGTAAATCGAAGTGAACGATTTTGTCTGTTAAAGGATCAAATTGTACATCTTTCAAAATACTTTTTTTAACATCAGTATCATCTATCTTTAAATCAATGATGTGTGTTTTTGAAGTATATACAAGCGGTTTAAGAGCTTTTTCATCAACAGTAATCGGGATTGGTTCTTCACCTTTGACGTAGAAAATACCGGGCAGTTTGCCTTCTCTTCTTAAACCCTTCACAGTTCCTTTTGTATTTACGGTTCTGCGTTTTGCCTGAATGCTTATTTCTGACATTGCTAAATTACTCCTAATATATTCTTACTTAAGTTTTATCCTTGTCGTTCTCAAACAAAGAACTAATTGATTCATTCATGTTGGAACGAATAATTGCTTCTGCAAATAGTTCCGAAGCCGACCTGACAACAATTTTTTTAGAGTTAATATTTTTTAGCGGAATGCTGTCTGTTACGTATAATGTATCAAGATCGCTTTCTTCAATTCTTTTAACAGCTTCACCGGAAAGTAGGGGATGTGTAGCCGCCCCGAATATTTTTTTAGCGCCGCTATCCTTTAATGCTTTAACAGCAGATACAAATGTACCGCCCGTATCTATCAAATCATCTACAATTAAAACATTTTTATCTTTTACGTCTCCAATAATGTGCATGACCTCCGAAACATTATGTTTAGGACGCCTTTTATCCATTACAACGAGACTCGCTTCTAATCTGCCGGCGTAAGAACGTGCTAATTTTATACCTCCTACATCCGGAGATACAACTGCCAAATTTTCAATTTTATTTTTGAACAGCACTGTAAATACCGGCGAAGCATATAAGTGATCGAACGGTATATCAAAGAAGCCCTGGATCTGTGCTGCATGAAGATCCATTGTAATAACTCTATCGGTACCGGCTACAGTAAGAAGATTTGCAATAAGTTTAGACGTAATTGAAACTCTCGGTTGATCTTTTCTATCTTGTCTCGCATAGCCAAAATACGGTATAACAGCAGTTATGCGTTTTGCCGATGCTCTTTTAGCAGCATCGATCATAATTAACAGCTCCATTAAATTTTCAGCCGGGGGATGGGTCGATTGGATAATGAAAATATCTCTTCCGCGGATATTCTCCATATATTTTACCCAAATTTCGCCATCACTGAACCTCTTAAGATCAATCTTTCCTTGCGGTAACTTTAAGTAGCTGCAGATCTTAGATGTCAATTCACTGTTGGAATTGCCGGAAAATATTAATGGTTCTCGTTCCAATGCAATAAAATTCTTGTTTTATCTAAAAAATAGTTGCCAAATATAAATAATATAAGAAGGTTAGTCAATTTAATGTATGATAAAGACTTACAGCAATTTATATATTAGAACCATCTGAAAAATACAGTTAGTAAAACATATTTTTAAGTATTGTGTGTGTTTTTTTTTGATAAATAATTCTTTTTACGGAAACAATTAGTTCTTTGAAATAGTGTTGTCTGCTTCAGTGAGTAGTTACTAGACTCATGTAAGCAGAAATTAAGTAGTCAACGATATCATTCTCCTAA
>JBFMBS010000032.1:0-47628 GCA_040755055.1 Bacteroidota bacterium | reverse complement strand
TTACTGCCGATATCTTAAACTCTTTGTCGTAACTTCTTCTTTTTTCTCCCATTTTTTTTGCCCCTATATTTGTTTTAACTTAAATATAGTTGCTTTTCTTTTTGTCTACAATTTTGGGGTAGGGTCAACTGGTAATTATGGAATTTATGCCATATATAATTGTAATCCGGTACTCGGCAATACGTACTATGGTCAGAATAGTATTTATGGTCATAACGGTCCTGAGGTTTACGCTGCTTATTACTGTAATGTTGCCGCAGAAAAAAATTGGTGGGGTTCTGATAGTCCTTCTCCTTCCGAATTTTCTGCCAGTTCATCTACAATTGATTATGATCCGTATTTATTATCCGAGCCAAGCCAAAATCAAGGGAGATCAATAGTGCCTTCAAACGGCAACGATAAATATCTACCAGTATTTTCAATTACAAGTTCTCAAGGTGACGACCTAAGCTTAGCGGAAGAAAAACTGAAAGATGGCAAGTATGACGAAGCAATAAATCTGTTCCTTGAAGTTTTCAAAAAGGAAAAGGAGAACTCGAAAGGAAGATATGCATTGATAAAAATTGAGGAATGTTTCACTCAAGCTGGTAAGAAAGATTTTCTTGATTTCTCAAAGAAAGAACTTAAGCCGTTAATCAAGGAAGAAACAGAATTGTACGTTGCATTGCTTGAACTTGAAACTCACCAATTGTACAACATGGGCTACAAAGACAATGCGATGAATAATTTACAGACTATATTGAAAAAGTATAATTACAATACCGAAATAGAAAAACAAACCTTATACAGAATCGGCGTATTTTACCTTGATTTATATAATGACAAGTTAAATGCTCAAAAAACGTTCGACGAACTTGCAGTAAGATATCCAAATGATGAATTATTAACTTATGCAAATCTTGTGCTGAATGAAGAACGGTATAACATACAAGGTTCCAAAAATACGGATCAGAAAGTTGTGACAGTAATCGATGAAGAACTTAACAATTATCCCAATCCATTTAATCCCATCACAAAAATATCCTTTACCTTGGCATCTAAAGATAACATCAAACTAAAGGTTTATGATATTCTCGGAAGAGAAGTTGCAACACTTGTCAATGGCGAATTTGAATTGGGTAAACACGAGATAGAATTTAACGCTTCAAATTTACCGAGCGGAGTTTACTTCTATAATCTTACTACTTCATCAAATTCCAGTACAAAGAAAATGTTGCTACTTAAGTAACTTAGCACAACCTCGAAGGTTCCCAAAACCTTCGAGGTTTTAGTTAATCTCTTCAACAAAATTTTTGACATAATCATCCCTTACCGATTATATTTCCTACCAAATTAAATTAGTTAACCACTAATGATCGAACTTATCAATCTTCATAAGAGTTTTGGGGCAAATCACGTTTTGCGCGGAGTCAATTTTACAATACACGAAGGGGAATCCCTTGCAATTATCGGTAGAAGCGGCTGCGGTAAAAGTGTTCTCCTCAAACATATTGTTGGGTTGCTTTTACCCGATGAAGGCGAAGTAAGGATTGAAGGAGTTTCGTTAAATAATGCCGGGAATAAAGACCTTTACCAGTTAAGAAGAAAATTCGGTTTCTTGTTCCAGGGCGCTGCGCTATTTGATTCTATGACCGTTTTCGAAAATGTTAGTCTTCCACTTGTAGAAAATAATTCTGGACTGACAAAACAAGAAATCGAAAAATCTGTATCGGATAAATTAGAACTCGTTGGGTTGCCTAATACTCAAAATTTAAAACCGGCAGAACTTTCCGGCGGTATGAAAAAACGTGTAGGACTCGCACGTGCATTGATTACTAATCCCAAATATATTTTGTATGACGAACCCACAACCGGTCTCGATCCGGTGATGTCCGATGCAATTGATGATCTTATCAAAGAGTTGAACGAAAAAATTAAAGTTACATCTATAATTGTTACGCATGATATGTTCAGTGTAAAAAACACGGCAGAAAAAATTGCTATGATGCACGAAGGGAAAATTTACTTTACCGGAACTTATAATGAGATGCTGACAAGCAACGACACGGTAATACAAAAATTTATTCAGCGTACAGAACTATAATTGCTTATTTATTAAATTTTTTTCTTTAGGCAAGAAAAATTTAAATAATAAAATAACTCTCTCCCCTATTGGGGAGTTGGAGGGGGCACTGAAACACAAAATCAAATATGTCTGTTCTAATTGCGGATTTGAATCGCTGAAGTGGCTTGGCAAATGTCCTTCTTGTGATAACTGGAATACATTCACCGAAGAATTCGTAGAAGAAAAAAAGAAAAGCCATAAAGGAAAATTCAGTGAGCCGGAACTAACGAAAATTTCTTCCGAACAGAATGAACATGAGACAAGAATTAAAACCAACATCGAAGAGTTTGACCGCGTACTTGGCGGCGGACTTGTTACCGGCTCGGTTGTGTTAATCGGCGGCGATCCCGGTATTGGCAAATCAACCTTTGTATTACAAGCTGCTCAGAAAATAAGTAAAGATGTTATGTATGTTACCGGAGAAGAATCCGCGAGCCAAATAAATATCCGCGCAAGACGTCTTGGTGTTAATTCGGAAAAAATATCGGTGATGACCGAAACAGATATTGATTTGATAATTAATGCTATTGAAAAATACAATCCGCAAGTAGTTATTGTGGATTCGATTCAAACAACATACAAACCGGATCTTGAAAACACAGCCGGTACTGTTACACAAATACGCGAATGCACTTCCGAATTAATGCAAACAGCAAAGAAAAAAAATTGTGCAATTGTTATTGTTGGGCATGTAACAAAGGAAGGCATGATTGCCGGACCAAAGGTACTTGAACATATTGTCGATACGGTTTTGCAGTTCGAAGGTGAAAGAAACTATGCGTATAGAATCTTACGTTCACAGAAGAACCGTTTTGGAAGCACAAACGAAATCGGAATTTTTGAAATGCGTGAAGATGGTTTGCAAGAAGTTAAAAATCCAAGTGTAATATTTTTAAGCGAGCGCGATAAACAGATAACCGGTTCGGTAGTAACAGCAAGTATTGAAGGGACAAGACCGATTTTATTGGAAGTGCAAGCGCTTGTTACACCATCATCATATGGAAATCCCCAGCGAGTTGCAACCGGTTTTGATTACCGGCGCTTGTCGATACTGCTTGCTGTGCTGGAAAAACGTGCAAGCTTGCGGCTCTCATCCCAAAATGTTTTTCTTAACATGGCGGGCGGACTTAGAATAGACGAACCGGCGGTTGACCTTGCAGTATGCTGTGCTATAGCTTCAAGTTTTTCTGATAAAATTATAAAGAACGATTTTGTTCTGATCGGCGAAGTAGGTTTGGGAGGTGAGGTTCGAGATGTTAGTCATATCGAAAAAAGAATTCAAGAAGCAATTAAACTTGGATTCAAGAAAATTGTGATACCTAAAAACAGTTCCGGCAATTTCAAGCCGCATACTTCTATAGAACTAATCACAACAGAAAATATTGCCGATACACTTGGGATTGTATTAAAGAATTAAATTTCTTACTCAAATAATTAACTGAAATTAGGCAAATTTTGTTTTTGAATTGCCTTGACATTTAGAACGTATCGCATAACTTATAATCTTATTTTTTCCTTTGCGATCTTTTCGCTTTCTTTGCGTGAAAAGATTTTTACCGCTGAGAGCGCAGAGAAGCCGCTGAGTGTTTTGCAACAGATTCTTTTGGTCGTGGCAATTAAAAATATCCCAACATGAATTTTGCGTAACTCTAATAATTAAAGAAAAGAAAAATTGAAAACGTTAAAGATATTTCTACAGCTATTGCTTGGATTTACTTTCCTTTTCTCCGCATATTCCAAAATTATTTCCCCGGGTGTTATAGAAATTATTTTAGTTGATCAAGGAATTTTTTCTGATAGATTGACAGCCGGCTATGCCGTTAGGTTACTTATAGGATTCGAACTTGCTCTCGGGCTACTTTATTTTTTATCGTATTACATAAAAAAGATTACTATCCCGGCTTCTCTAATCTTGTTGATTTCTTTTACATGCTATTTAATTTATTCAGGATTTATACTTGGCGAAAAAGAAAATTGCGGCTGCTTTGGTACTGTTGTGGAAATGTCTCCAATTGAATCGATTATCAAAAATTTAGTATTAATCATTAGTGCAATTCTCTTATTAAAATTGATCAAGGAGGAAAAAAGAAATTTTATTGCACCTACGATGTTAACCGCCGCTTCTTTAGTGATGATATTCTTGGTGGTGCCAATAAAGGATGTAAGTGATTTTAAATTTGAAAAATATAGATCATTTATCGGTGCCGGCCGGGTTGACCTTGCCGAAGGTGACAAATTGCTCTGTATTTTCAGCTTAGACTGTGAGCATTGCCAGTTAGCCGCAAAAGAATTATGGGGACTTGAAAACAGAATTAAAGGGTTCCCGGGAACCTACGTATTATTTTTCAGTGAAGGCGGTGTATCGGTTGATTCATTTAAAACATTAACCGGCTCAAATTTTCCTTATCATATGATTAGTTCGCAAGAATTTTTTGATTTTATCGGAACTACTTCCCCAAGGATTTATTGGCTGAAAGACGGAATTGTGAAAAAATATTGGGATGAAAATTTTATTAGGAATATTGCAATAGAATTTAAAAGAAATTGAATTCGGGGCATCCCAGCAGAGTAATTTGTTGAGATGCCTACCGAAAAATAAAATCAAAACTGTAATTTCTTTTTTGCCTCATCTGCAATCTCCGGCGATACAAGCATCCTACCGCAAGATTCACAAGAGAAAATTCTTTTGCTCTGTTTTATTTCAAGCTGTCTTTGAGGCGGAACAACATTATGGCAGCCGGAACAAGCAGAACGGATAATTGTGACCACAGCTTTACCGTTAAGAGCTTTCCTAATTCTAGTGTATGTTGTGTAATCGTTCTTCTTAACTTTAGTTGCAATCTTGTCCCGTTTATCTCGCAATTTTGCTTCTTCCCGTTCATTGGCTTTTATGATCTGCTTAAGCTCGCTCTCTTTTTCTTTAAGTTCGGCTTTTAATGTTTCTAATTGCGGTTCTACCTCTGCAATATCATTTTTTAATTTTTGAATCAGGTCTTCAAGCGCAATGCTTTCGCTGTCGAGTTTTGAAATTTGCTCCTCTGTATGATCGATTTCTTTTGTAAGGGCGTCATATTCCTTGTTATTGCGCACCTGATAAAGCTGGGATTTAAATTTTTTGAGACTGGTTTTCAAGCGGTCAACTTCGTTATCATTTTCTTTGCGCTTGTTTAAGGATTTTTTCTTTTCATCTTCTTTAGCATCAACCTGGTTTTCAAGTAATTGAATCTGTGAATTCAATTCGTTAACAGCAGCGGGAAGATCGCCGCGTAATTCTTCGAGCTCGTCGAGTTGATCATCAATCAACTGAAGCTCATATAATACAGAAAGTCTTTCTACCAATTTATGTTACTCCTTAATGTTTATAAAACTTTACGGGATTTGTTGTGTCTGTATATTTTAAAATTTTTATGTTCTCTTTTGCAGAAATGAAATCTTTCAACTTTGTATAAACTGCGTTTAAAGAAAAAATCTCGGTTTCATAATGACCGGCATCGATTAAAAGTATTTTGTTCTCGGCATCCTGGAATGCATGGTATTTAATATCTGCCGTAACAAACGCATCCGCACCATTTCCGATTGCAGATTCGATCAGCTCTGAACCGGACCCGCCGCACACTGCAACCCTTTTTATCTTATTCTTTTTACCTGAGCAGTATTTTAATGCGTCTGCCTTTAAGGATTTTTTAACGTGTCCTAAAAAATTTTGTGTGTTTAATTCTTTTTCCAATTCCCCGATCGCACCGGCGCCGTAATTAACGTTTCTATTTTTCAAAGGATAAACATCAAATGCCGGTTCTTCATAAGGGTGGGTTTTAATGATAGCATTCAGCACTTTGTTGAGGTTCCATGAATCTACGATGAACTCTAACCGTACTTCATTTACTTTTTCGAGTTTTAATTTTTTACCAACAGAAGGATTGGCTTTTTCCGATCCGCGGAATGTTCCTATTCCGTTTAACCTGAAACTGCAAGAGTCATATTCGCCGATTACTCCACCGCCGGATGAAAAAACTTCACCTGATAATTTCTCTAGATAATCTTCCGGTGCAAATACAACAACTTTGTATTGATTGCTGCTTTGAAGCTCAAGGAACTTTATATTTTTAAGTTTTAGTGTTTTGGCAAGTTCGAATGATACACCGCCTTTTGTAGAATCCAAATTTGTATGGGCGGAATATACTGTTATGTTATTCTTTATAATCTTTTCTATCAATACCGCCTTTTGGTCTCTGGAAGTATCAATCTTTTTTAATGGATTAAAAATGAGAGGGTGATGGGTAAAAATAAAATTACATTTTTTTTGAATGGCTTGTTGAAGGACTTTTTCGTTTAGCTCAAGGCAGAGAAAGACACCGCTTACTTTTAACTCCCTTGAGCCTACCTGGAGTCCGACGTTATCTCTTTCCCAAGCAGCTCCGGGTGGCGACCAATCTTCTAATAGTTTTATTATCTCTGAAGCAATCATATATAAAAAAAATGCACTTCTTGTATTTGAGAAGTGCATTTTAACTATCAAAGTCCGATAGCTAAATAATTTGGTTCTTTTCTTCTTATTATCTTAAGTGAATAAATGTCCATATATCTGGTCAAAATATATGATAATCATTTGTGATTAACAAGGCACAGTAATTGTTAATTTTCAACGGGATTTACCCATAAACCATCATCTTTTATTAAATCAATCAATTCATCCAGTGCCATTTCTGAATTAATGCTTTTTTTTACAATTTCCTTGCCTCTGTATAATGTTATTTTGCCAACCCCGGAACCAACATAACCGTAATCTGCATCTGCCATCTCGCCGGGTCCGTTAACTATACATCCCATAATTGCAATTTTAACACCCTTTAGGTGTTCGGTACGTTTGCGGATTTTGTTGGTAACTTCAACAAGATCGAACAATGTTCTACCGCACGAAGGACAAGCAATATATTCCGTTTTAGAAATTCTTGTACGGGCAGCTTGTAATATTCCAAAGGTAGTTCTATTGATAAAAGATTGTTCAATTTTATCGTTCCGGGATGTTAACCAAACACCATCACCGAGACCATCGATTAGCAGACTCCCCATATCTGTCGAAGTATAAAGTCTAAAATGATCCTGGTCTGATTCATCATAGTTACGTTTTAAAATAACCGGGTTTACAATACTTCTATTCATCAACTCAAATATTGCTCTCCGCTCTTCAGCCATGCCGTGTAAATTGTCTGTGATCAGTACAAAAACAATTGTCCTATTATTTTTAAGTAAATCAAATTGTTCTGAAAAGATATCATTGATAGTTATCTGCACAAAGTTGAGCATAAAAGATAGTCTTGTTCTATTGTTATATTGTTCTATTGTTAAAAGAGGAAAACCTTTTGTTTTATCTTTGAGCGAGAGCCATTTGTTGTAGCTGTAAACTACTTTAAGATTATTGGGTGGATCGAAAGAAAGTTCATGATTACCTAAGTACAAGAAATCGCATGCTTGATCATTCATGCCCCATTTATCTGCTGCTGCATAATAATTGTATCCTACGTTTCTTAAATCTTTGTAATCTGAAATACCATCAAGAGAAAAATCAGAAAATACTTTTGGAACAGTATTACCACCAATTCCGGCAACTTCAAATGAGTAGCGTCTTTGATATGTGAATGGATCCTTTGGAGGCTGATCAATTTCAATTATCGGCTTGTGATTTTCTCTATCCCGATACCTATTAACAAGAGAGATAGCAACCGGCGATTCATACTCTGGATCTTCAGTCAATGATACACGAACGGTGTCGCCAATACCATCCTCAAGCAAAGTTCCTATTCCAACAGCCGATTTAATTCTTCCATCTTCACCATCGCCGGCTTCGGTAACACCAAGATGAAGCGGATAATTCATGCCCTCTTCTTCCATTTTTTGTATAAGCAGCCGGTATGCTTGAACCATTACTTGCGGATTGCTGGCTTTCATCGAGAGAACAATGCTATGATAGTTGAGCTCTTCACAAATTCTTACAAATTCTAATGCTGATTCTACCATACCGAGAGGGGTATCCCCATATCTACTCATTATCCGGTCGGAAAGCGAACCGTGGTTGGTTCCAATCCGCATTGCAGTACCATATTCTTTACAAATTTTAACGAGTGGAGAAAATCTTTCTTTTATTCTCTCAAGTTCTGCATTGTATTCGGAGTCGGTGTATTCAATCACCATGAATTTTTTCTTATCTACATAGTTTCCGGGATTAACTCTAACTTTTTCAACTATTCGTGCAGCAAGTTCCGCGGCGTTGGGAGTAAAATGGATATCTGCAACAAGCGGAGCGTTGTAGCCTCTTCGTCGTAATTCATCTTTTATATTCTTGAGATTTTGAGCTTCGTTTAAACTTGGTGCGGTGATACGTACCAGCTCACACCCGGATTCAATCATCCTTATACTTTGTTCAACCGTAGCTTTTGTATCCATCGTGTCTGTAGTTGTCATCGATTGGATGCGGATAGGATTGCTTCCGCCAAGTAATAAATCACCGATTTTAATTTCACGTGTTTTGTAACGGGAATATTGTGTAAGACTGTTACAGTATTTTTTGAATGTTTCTATCATATAAATTATTTAAACGCCGGGAATTAATCTGAAGTTCTACTTATTTCTTTTAGCCAGCTCATATAAGAAAACTTTTGCAAATTCCTGAGCAGATGCCGGGTTTTGTGCGGTTATTATATTTTTATTTTGATAGACCGGTGTGTTTTTATACTCAATGCCTTCTCTTTCAAGTTCATTTCTATCATCGGGGTAACATGTAGCACAGTCATTTACCAACCCGGCCTTAACGAGCATTACCGGTGCACTGCATATAGCACCTATTGGTTTTCTATTTTTATTGAATTGTTGAAGAATATTGTGGAGTTTCTGATTATCCCAATAGTTTCTTGTTCCTTTTCCGCCAATAATAATTATACCGCCGAAATTAGATTCGTGAATATTGTATAATTGAATATCGTTTTTAACTTTTAATCCTTCAGAGCCGGTACACAAAGAATTTGAGTTTGAGGCAATGAATATTTTAATATTCGCACGTTCAAGAGTGTTTGCAATCACCAAGTATTCTTGTTCGTTAAAATCGGTTGCCGGAAGGATTAAAAGAATGCTGTTTTTAACCAAGTACTGAATCTCTTTCTAATTTCTTAATCGAAAATACTAATATTAATTTTGTAGGGCAATCTTGTTACTTGATGGCTTAAAAACTTAAGTTTGGTGTGATGGATTAAATACTTAATTTGAATTAATTATTATCGACATAATATGCGCATTCCAGAACAGAAGATTGAAGAGATTAGAATTACTGCCGACATAGTTGATATTGTTTCCGGTTATGTACAATTGCGTAAGAGGGGAAAAAATTATATAGGTTTATGCCCGTTCCATCAGGAAAAGACCCCGTCATTTACCGTAAGCGAGGATAAACAGATTTATCATTGTTTCGGATGCGGCAACGGTGGGAACGTGTTCAAGTTTTTGATGGAGTTTAAAAATATTTCGTTTGTAGAAGCTGTTGAAGAGATTGCCGATCACCTCGGGATAAAAATTAGTTACGATAGCGGAACATCGGGCGAACTGCAGAATGAACTTGAGACATTTTATGAAATAAATTTAATGGCTGCCCGTTACTTTTCTGACATTCTGTTAAAATCATCCGACGGGGAAGAAGCGCGCGAATATTTAAAAAACAGAAATATCAAACCTCAAACCCAAAGAACATTTGGGATTGGTTTTGCACCTTACGGCTGGGATAATTTTCTTCAGTATGCTAAAGAGAATAAAATTGATTTGACTAATACCCAGCAGCTCGGTTTAATTGATCTAAATGATAAAGGAGAGTATTACGATAAATTTAGGGGTAGGGTAATTTTTCCGATTTTTTCGCCTAACGGAAGAGTTATAGCATTTGGAGGAAGAACATTAGAGAAACGGGACGATATTGCAAAATATCTCAACTCGCCCGAATCCCAAATCTATTCCAAGAGAAGATCCCTCTATGGGTTATTTCATTCGAAAGATGAAATTAGAAAACTTGACCGTGCTATTTTAGTTGAAGGGTACATGGATCTTGTTTCTCTTTTTCAAGCCGGCGTGAAAAATGTTGTTGCTTCTTCCGGAACATCATTGACCGAAGAACAAGTTCAGCTGCTTTCCCGTTTTACCAAAAACATTATTATTCTTTTTGATGCGGATGCTGCCGGTCAAAAAGCCGCCTTAAGAAGTATCGAAATTCTACTCAAACAAGATTTCGAAGTTAAAGTTATTACACTTCCATCCGGTGAAGACCCCGATTCTTTCATACACAAATATGGTAAAGAAAAATTCGAAGAATTTGTTTCTGCGGCGAAAAACTTTTTGGAGTATCAAACTGCACAATTCGAGGAACAAGGATTGTTTGAAGACCCGGCCCAAGCGGCAGCTGCAATAAGGGAATTGGTAAAAACGCTTGCCTTGCTAAATGATGAATTAAAACGAAATCTGCTGCTTAAGACAGTTGCTAAAAAATTTAACCTTAGAGAAAAATTAATTGAATCCGAGCTGAATAATTTTCTAGCAGAACAAAGCCAGCGGAATAATATTACTGCACGACAAAATTTAAAATCAATTAAAGTTACGGAGGAATTAAATTCAGTTGGATTGATTAAGAGTGATAATCCTTATGAAAAAGAGTTAATTAGACTTTTATACGGCGGGAATGAGGAGATAGTGAATTATATTTTTGACAAAGTCGGTTTAGAACTTTTTTCCAATCAGCGCTTTAAGAAACTTGCGGAGATTGTGCACGATGCAAGCACTTCGCATCAATATTCACCGGCGTACCTTGTAGATAAAATTGAAGACGAAGAATTGCGGAATTTTATATTCAGGATTGCACTAACAGATGAAACGATCAGCAAAAAATGGGACGAAATTTCTTATAACGGTAAAATTGAGAAAGATACTATGGAACATGCGATGGATACAGTCAAGAATTTTTTAGTATTCCAGATTGATCAGCAGATCAAAACCAACAATCACATTATCAGCGAATCGAAAGATGAGCGGCTCCACGTTGAACTTTTAATGCGCAATAAAGATCTCCAGGAAGAAAAGAAAGAATTGCTGGTACAAAAAAAATAATTGTTCAGTAACAACATGATCACAAATCCTACTTTGTTCGAAATCAATACACGTGTTTTTGTAAAAAGATTCGGCGCGGATGCAAAGCTTCTTGATATTCCAAACGAATACTGGGAAGACCTGGTACGGAAGGGGATAGACTATGTATGGCTGATGGGTATCTGGAAAACTTGCAGTTCTACAATAGATAAATATTGCTTTGAAGATGGTTTGGTTAATAATTACAAGCGCGCATTAAAAGATTGGAAGAAAGAAGATGTAATAGGTTCACCTTTCGCTATCGATACCTATAATGTTAATCCTGAATTAGGTGATGAAGAGTCGTTGCTCAAATTAAAATCCAGATTGAATAAATTAGGCATGAAATTGATACTCGATTTTATACCGAATCATTTTAGCGCCGATACAAAATTACTTAGAGAGAAACCCGAAATATTTTTATCTGCCGATGAACAGTCGTTTAAAGCTGATCCGCACACATATTATAAGCCGTTCGAGAATGAAGAGAAATATTTTGCACACGGCAGAGATCCGTTTTACCCGGCATGGCAAGATACTGTACAAATAAATTATTGTAGTAAAGAGGCAAGGGAATACCTTGTAAACATTATTAAAAATCTTACCAGCTATTGTGACGGATTACGCTGTGATATGGCTATGCTTGTTTTGAATAATGTTTTTAAGAATACATGGACCGGACTTTTAAAAAAGAATCACTACCAGGTTTTTACCACAGAATTCTGGAAAGAAGCTATTTTAAGGACAAGGGAAATCCAGAAAGATTTTTTGTTCATTGCTGAAGCATATTGGGATATGGAATGGGATCTGCAGCAACTCGGTTTTGATTATACATACGATAAACGATTAACCGACAGACTAAGATTGAACCGGCCCGGTGAAATAGAAGACCATCTGAAAGCAGAGTACGATTACCAGATCAAGTCTGTCCGCTTTTTGGAAAATCACGATGAGGAAAGAGCCGCATCAATTTTTGGAAAAGAAAAATCTTTAGCCGCCGCTGTTATTATCAGCACTATACCCGGCATGCGGTTTTATTATGACGGACAGTTTGAAGGAAAAAGAATTAAACTGCCGGTGCAGCTTGGCAGAGAGCCCGAAGAACATACTTTGAACGGAATTAATCTTTTTTATGAAAAACTTTTGAAAATTACATCCGATGAAATATTTAAAAAAGGAAAATGGGAATTGCTTGAACCTATCTCCTCGTGGGAGGGTAATTATACACATCATAACATACTTGCCTGGGAATGGAATTATAATACCAGCAAAAGAATTGTTGTGATTAATTACTCGGATTCCCTTTCCACATGCAGATTAAAACTTGATACACGCGGATATCCCGAAAATGTTGATATTACCGATTTGTTAGATGATCAAATATATTTAAGATCTTCGGAAGAAGTTTTTCATACCGGTCTCTATGTTGAACTAAAACCATGGCAGAGCCATATATTCCATTATTAATCTTTCGTTTTTATTTTGTATCTGTCTGGTTGGTCGAAGTAAGTGATGTCGGCATAACCAGCGAATATCTTTCCAGAATGTATTGTTTCTTTTGGTATAAAGTATCTGTTGCCTTTCTTAAATAAATTTTTAATTCCCCCAATTGTTAGTTCAATTTGCCCTTCAAGCACTATTCCCCATTGTGCATTATGCGAGTGTGCCGGCAATTCAATGTCTTCATCAAATTTCATGAATAGAATTTGGTGATTATTACCTTGTGACAAATAAGCTGTCGCTCCTTTAAAAGGAAGTTCGGCTTCGGGTAAATTTATTATCGGTGTAGGGAATATGTTTTTCATAAAAATAACTCCGTAGAGACGCCATATATGGCGTCTCTACAATAATATTTAGAATGTAAATGTAACACCAAATTTGAAAGTTTCGTAGGTGAGCGGTGCCTCTGTATTGAACGGCCAGTTCATCTTCTCTTTTTTCAGTGTGTAGAATGCATAGGAAAAACCGTTCTTCAAAAGAAAATTAACTATCGGTCCGGCAGCCGGTGATGAATCGATAACCTCATCAATAAAATTATCTAAAGCTTCAAGCCCGGCAGTTTCGATAATTAAACTTCCAAGGTGTTTCCAAACCATGTGTCGTGGAAAAATTACAGAGGCTTCGTAACCGGCATTCAAAGAAAGAAGCGACCCGACTTCAAATCTAATTCCACCTTCAGTTAAAGTACCGAATCGAAAACTTTTATCGAATCTTTTTAATATTTCAGTATCAGTGATATTCTCAACCAGGATAGGGAAGCCGGGAAGTGGAGATTCTGTAACCGGATATTCTTTCATTTCGAGCTGAGACCATACGGCAGCATTTTGTGCGTATGGTAATATTCGTACGGTTTCTAAATCATAACCATAACCGCTTCTTCTTCCAAAACCAAACCGCCACATTTCACTTTCCAATTCATTTGTACCGTCTTTTTCAGATTGGAGATTTACAGCTGCTTTAGATGCAAAACTGAATTTGTCATTGAACTCGATTACATTCCCATCTTCTTCAAGATTGTAAACAGAAGCATAACCAAGTTTTAATTCTACAAGTCCTACTTTAGCAAGCTTGTTGGTAAGCTTATCATGTCCCGGTTCGCCCAATCCATAATTTAATTCTATCAATGGTTTACCATGTTGCCAATCCCACCAGTCATTATCCCAATCCCAGTCCCAATTCCATCCGCTATCCCATTCATCGTCTTCGTCGTTTTCATCATCCTCGTTCTGAGCAAATGCCGGCAATGTTATCATGAATGAAAATAAAAGCAGCAACTGAAAATATTTTTTTAGCATAACTCTTCCTTAATTGAATATTGTTGTGTGTTTAGACGGTAAAATTTGGAAAAATGTTACATGAAGATAAAGTATAAATGTTAATTGAAGTTCTATTCTACTTTTATCCCGGTTTTTTGTTCAAGAGTTTTAATAATTGCATCCATCAGGACATCATTTTGGACCGGCTTGGTAATAAACAAATCGATCCCGGCTTTATACGCATTATCTTTATCTTTTTGAAAGGCATGTGCAGATAAACCAACGATGGGTATATTTTTGTTTTTTTCAGAGTTTCTTATTTCAACAGTCAATTGCAAACCGTCTTTTTTACCCCTGAGTGAGATATCCATTAGTATCAAGTCGAAATTTCTCTCGCTCATTTTTTGATAGAACGTATCCGAAGAATCACAAATATCAACTTCAAATCGTCTTTTTAAGAAGAGCTGTAGAAATTTCTGGTTTTCAAAATCATCTTCAACAATCAATATAGATGGTTTTTTCTTTTCGACATTTTCCATATTACCTCTTATGACTGTTAAAATTCACACTTCAAAATAACAATTTAATTTTCTAAAATAAATTCGTCTTTTTCTTTGTGATGAAGTTCACCGGACAAATTAATATTCGCTCCAGCTCTTTATCATGAGATTATAAGGATCCTTATTTAACATTGCCTCGGCAAGTCTCATTGCCAGCTGACGGTTTGTTATAAGAGGTATTTTATAATCAACTGCTGTTCGCCGGATCAAATAGTCGTTTGTTAATTCTTCTTCCTGGAAATTTTTGGGAATATTAATAACTAAATCAATTTTCCTTGCTTTGATAAAATCAATAACATTTGGACTTTTACCGCTGAGAGGCCATTCAAGAGTTTCAACCGGAATATCGTTATCCTCCATAAAGCTGGCGGTTCCTTTTGTCGCATAAAATTTTATACCGAGTTTCATCATTTGCCGTGTCGGTTCAAGTAATTCTGTTTTTGATTCGATTGTACCCGATGAAATTAAAATAGTCTTGATAGGAAATTTATAGCCGACAGCTGTTAATGCTTTCAAAAACGCTTCGTCAAAATCCTGACCTAAACAAGCAACTTCACCGGTAGATGCCATTTCAACGCCGGTTGTAGGGTCGGCACCTTCGAGGCGCGTGAAAGAAAACTCCGGTGCTTTAACACTAACGTAATCATAACTGAATATATTATCGGGAAGTATTTCTGCTTTTTTCCCGATTATTACATGAGATGCTATTTCAATAAAATTTGTTTTTAATGTTTTTGATACGAACGGAAAACTTCTTGAAGCCCTGAGGTTACATTCAATTACTTTTACTTTGTTATCTTTTGCAAGGAATTGAATATTGAATGGTCCGTTGATGTTTAACGATTTCGCAATATCTGCCGAGAATTGTTTTATCTGCCGCATCGTTTCAAGATAAGTGCGTTGCGGCGGCAGAACGAGTGTTGCATCACCGGAATGTACGCCGGCATTTTCAACATGTTCCGAAATTGCCGAACAGACTATCTTTCCGTTTTGTGCTACTGCATCAAATTCGAGTTCTTTTGCGTTCACCAAAAATTTACTAATAACGACCGGGTGTTCCGGCGAGATATCAACTGCTTTTTGTAGAAATTTGATCAGCTCATAATCATCTGTCGCGATTGCCATTGCCGCGCCGCTTAGAACATAGGAGGGACGTACTAATACCGGGAACCCGACCTTCTTTGCGAATTCAACTGCATCCTGGATTGTGTTTAGATTACTCCATTCCGGCTGTTCAATTCCAAGTTCATCAAGCATTGCGGAAAACTTGCTTCTGTTTTCGGCTTTATCGATTGATTCGGGTGTAGTACCTAAAATTTTTATTCCAACATTGTGAAGTTTAAGCGCTAAGTTATTTGGTGTTTGTCCGCCCATCGAGACAACAACACCGAGTGGATTTATTGCACTATAAATTTCCCAGATGGTTTCGGTTGTAAGTTCTTCAAAGAAAAGAGCATCAAACTCATCATAGTCCGTACTTACAGTTTCAGGATTGCAATTAATCATTACGGTTTTATACCCCATCTCGCGTAAAGATTTTCCGGTTATCACGCAGCACCAATCAAACTCAACAGAGCTTCCTATCCGGTAGGGACCCGAGCCGAGAATGATTACACTCTTCTTCAAGTTGAATTCAAAATCATCAACCGAACAATTGTAAGTGAGATATAAATAATTTGTCTTAGCCGGGTATTCGGCTGCAAGAGTATCGATATGCTGAATGAAAGGATGAATATCGAATTTCTTTCGTATTGTATAGATATCGTGTGCGTCAACGTTTAATATGTTGGCTATTTGCCGGTCTGAAAATCCATGCTGCTTTGCTTCAAGTAAAAGTTCTTTAGATAACTTTTTCTTTGCCGATGCAATTCTTTTTTCTATGTTGACGATGTTTTCAATCTTGTATAAAAACCATTTGTTGATGTGAGTAAGTGAGTGAATCCAATCAACTGAATAACCTAATTTTAATGCTTGAACAACTGCAAAGATTCTTTCTTCAGTTGGATTACGGAGTGCTTCTTCAAGTTCCTCGAATTCAACCTTTGTTCTGCTCGCGGTCAATCCTTCAACACCAATATCGAGCATTCGCATCGCTTTCTGGATTGTCTCTTCAAATTTTCTTCCGATAGCCATAACCTCGCCGACGGATTTCATCGAAGAACCCAGTTTTCGTTTTACAAGACGGAATTTCTTTAAATCCCACCGGGGAACTTTTATAACTATGTAATCAAGCGCCGGTTCAAAAAATGCTTTTGTTGTTTTTGTGATTGAGTTTGGTAACTCGTGAAGTCCGTAACCGAGTGCAAGTTTAGCTGCGACGAACGCTAATGGATAACCCGTAGCTTTTGATGCAAGCGCCGAGCTTCTCGACAGTCTTGCATTAACTTCTATAACACGATAGTCTTGTGAGTTTGGATCAAGAGCATATTGAATGTTGCATTCGCCAACAATTCCAAGATGCCGGATTGTTTTAATTGCAATCTCGCGCAGCATGTGGTATTCGTTGTTCGTAAGTGTCTGGCTCGGTGCTACAACAATACTTTCGCCGGTGTGTATGCCCATCGGATCGATGTTCTCCATGTTGCAGACAGTGATGCAATTATCATATTTATCGCGGACAACTTCATACTCAATCTCTTTCCATCCTTCTAAATATTCTTCAACTAAAATTTGAGATGAATAGGAAAGTGCTTTTGTGGCAAGTTTCTTAACCTCATTTTTATTGCGGCAGATCCCCGAACCGAGTCCGCCGAGCGCATAAGCAATTCTTATTATTACCGGGAATCCTATCTTAGTTGCGTAGGCAATAGCGTCTTCAACAGTTGTAACTGCCTGACTCTGAGGAAATTTTACATCTATTTCAGAAAGCTTATTGCAGAAAAGTTTGCGGTCTTCCGTATTCTCAATTGCATCTATCTGGGTACCGAGAACTTGAACTTTATATTTTTTTAGAATTCCTTCACGATGAAGAGCCAAACCACAATTGAGCGCAGTTTGTCCGCCGAATCCTAATATGATTCCATCCGGTTTCTCTTTTTGAATTACCTTTTCAACGTAATGTGTATTGATTGGCAGAAGGTAAACTTTATCTGCAAGGTAATCCGAAGTTTGAATTGTTGCAATGTTAGGATTGATAAGAATGGTGTAGATTCCTTCTTCCTTTAATGCTTTGATCGCTTGAGATCCGGAGTAATCAAACTCGCCGGCTTCGCCGATTTTGAGTGCAGAGCTGCCGATAATTATAATTTTTTTGTGTTTCATTTTTTCCTATTTTTTAACCTCCCCCTTCGGTTCCCCCTCCTAATTTAGGAGGGGGATATGGGGGTGGTCGTTATTTCACATCCTTTAAAAATTCATCGAAGATGAACGAAGTATCAACCGGACCGGGTGCTGCTTCGGGATGGAACTGCACGCTCCGGAACGGAAGTTTTTCATGCTGAACACCTTCGTTGGAATAATCATTTAAATTTTCAAACCAGGGCTGCCAGCCGCGCGGCAATGTTTTTGTATCAACGGCAAAACTATGATTCTGCGATGTCACATAACATTTGTTGGAATCAACTTCTTTAACCGGCTGGTTTTGGCTTCGGTGTCCGTATTTCAATTTATAAGTTTTGGCACCGGCTGCAAGAGATAAAATTTGATGTCCCATGCATATGCCGAGTACCGGAACTTGTTTTTTTAACAATGTTTTTGTTGAAGCTACAAGTTGTTTGTAAACCGCCGGGTTACCGGGACCGTTTGATATAACAACGCCGTCGTAATCCTCTTTTCCAAAATCATGGTCGTATGGTACGCGTACAACTTTAACTTTCCTTTCAATCAAATTGCTCATTATACTTTTTTTGCAGCCGCAATCAACAAGCATAATTCTTTTTTTACCGCTTCCATATTCTTCAACCTTTTGAACCGTTACTTTTGAGATCAGGTTATCAACATCGGGATCATAATACTCAACTTTTTCTTTACCGATTTCAATTTTGCCGAGCATCGTTCCGTGTTCGCGTAAAATTTTTGTAAGCCGGCGTGTATCGATTCCAAATAGTCCGGGCACTTTAAATTTTTTAAGCCAATCGGATAAATTCTGAATTGCATTCCAGTGACTAAACGAATCGGACTGCTCCGACACAATTAATCCGGTTACTTGTATTTGTTCCGATTCGAAATTACTCGGAAGACTTGTCTTGCCGATAGGAAGATCATCAGTGTCATTAAATTCCGGGACACCGTAATTGCCAACCAGCGGATACGTCATCACAAGAATCTGTCCTTTGTAAGATGGATCGGTTAACGTTTCGGGGTAACCAACCATACCGGTATTGAACACAACTTCGCCGGCAACGGATTTGTGATAACCGAAAAGGAATCCTTCGAAAGTATGCCCGTCTTTTAGTTTGAGTGCAGCGGTGTGCTTGTAGCTATTCTTATTGCTCAACTTAATTCCTTAAAAATTTGGGATGAAAAAAGGCGAGTAGTTACAAAATTGCCTAAACAATGTAACAAAAAATTTGGTTTGGAGAAAATAGTGGAGAAAATTCTATGAAACCGTTATGGATTTGATAAAAACCCTGAAGGTTTTTGAAACCTTCGAGGTTGAGAGGTGAATTTATTTTGCTAATATCATTTTCTTCGATTCAACATATTTTCCGGCTCGCCTCGGCGAGTAAACCCGTATTTTATATATATACACTCCGCTTGTTAATTTATTTGCATCTCCACCGGAGGCGGATCCGCCTTTGGCGGAAAAATTTACTTTATATACTCCTGGTTGCTGGTATTCATTTACAAGAGTTGTAACTTCTCTTCCCAGGATGTCGTAAACCTTTAACATAACAAACCTCTCCCCGTTTCCCTCTCCTTGGTAAGGAGAGGTATTAAAGGGTGAGGTCGGTATTACATAAGTTATTGTTGTGCTTGGATTAAAAGGATTAGGGTAATTCTGAAATAATTCAATATCTGTTGGAATAAATTCTGAACCATCGTTCACACCAACGATATTCTTTTTCTTGGCAACAAATTTATGCGCGGGGTTATCTCCCAGCGGTGAACCACAAGAGTAGAACCCTAATAAAGATGAGTCAGTAAATTCCAAATTATTAAAAACAATAAAAGTAACATTCTCTAACCGGTTACCAGTATTTACAAAGAAACAGCTATCATAATTACATGTAGTATCAATTTCTATTTCGCCTAATTTTTCAAACAGAACACTACCTTTGAAGAAACTACTATGTTTGTATATTTTAAATTCGATTGGATAATCACAAGAACCAATTTTTTGCTTGAATTCTTCTATTGATAAGTTCTCAATAGTTTCCACAACGAAACCTTGTGTTGTATCTGTTGAGAAATCCATTATATACTGTGCATAGTTGTCAGTATTTAATAAACAAACAAAGAGAAATATTAGAAGCGTAAATCCTTTCAATTTCCCTCCATACCTAAATATGGACGAATTGAATAAATGATTTCTAAATCTGAAGATAAATTGCAGAACGAGATTGTTATAGTCAAGACAATAAATAGTGTATCGGTTATACTGTTTGTTAATTAAAATAAGAATTCTTTCAACACACTATTTATCTGCTCAAACTCTATCAGGAACGCGTCGTGTCCGTAAATGGAATCAATCTCAAAATATTTTGAGCCGGGAATTAGCGCAGCAATCTCTTTTTGTTCATTGGGAGGGTAAAGTATATCCGATGAAATACCTACACACAAAGTTTTAGCTCTGATTGAGCCGAGCGCATCTTTCAAACTATTTCTGCTGCGTGCAACATCATGAAGATCCATTGATTTGCTGATCGTTATATATGTGTTCGCATCAAATCTTTTTACAAGTTTCTCTCCCTGGTAATGGAGATAACTTTCCACCTGGTAGTAAGGTTTATCTTTTTCACCGTGATCGAACCTGATATCCCTCCCAAACTTTTGTTCAAAACTTGTTTGGCTTCTATAAGTTATCATAGCAACCATCCGTGCAGTTGATAATCCTTTGTGCGGCTGTCTCTCATAATCACCGTTATTCCAAACCGGGTCGTCATAAATTGCTTTGCGTGCAATTTCGTTCAATCCAATTGCCCATGCGGAGTGCTGTGCTGAAGTTGCAATCGGTACGATCCTTTTTACAAAATCCGGATACATAATTGCCCATTCCAAAACTTGCATACCGCCGAGCGATCCGCCGGTAACCAACTCAAGCGAGTTCACATTTAAATATTTTAAAAGCTTGTATTGAAGATTAACCATATCTCGAACGGTTATAAGCGGGAAATCTTTTTTGTATTGTTTAGTGGTTTGCGGATTGATCGAGGTGGGCCCGGTTGTACCGTAACAACTGCCAAGTATGTTGGAACAGACAATAAAATGTTTTGCCGGATCGATTGGTTTACCGTATCCAATCAAACCTTCCCACCAGCCGGGGTTATTTTTTGTTCCGTTTGATTGATCTGTGAATCCGTAAGCATGAGCGTTACCGGTCAATGCGTGACAGATGAGTATTGCATTTGTTCCTTCACTATTCAATTTGCCGTACGTTTCGTAAGCAACAGTAACATCGGTGAGTGTTTCGCCAAGATCAAGCTTGAATTCACCGTTAAAAATTACCGAGCTTACTTTTAACCGGCTTTCGTTTAAAACGTTGCTATCATCACGCGACATTTGCTTGCCTCTTCTTACTAAAAAAAATATTGTGTAAAAGTGTAACGGTTTTTTTAACATCGGAATTTTTTACAAGAAACTCTAATGCTCTTGAATTGTAATTGCTGATTATCCGGTACTGGATCCCGGACTGCAAAAGAGTATTTGCCGATCTGTTCAAAACATCAGCATTACTGAAATGATTATCGGTAAGAATAGAAACAATGCCTATTTCAGTTAGTACTTCTATTTTAACCGTTCTATTAAAATTATTTTTGAAGACTGATTCTGCAATGTTAACTATTCTATCAATGTCGCGGTTATACGCAACAAGGGTAATACTTCTGTTGTGGTAGTTCTGAGAAACATTCAGCAATGCTACCTGGTGAACGGATAAAAGATTTGTAATTTGTGACAACACCTGGAGGGAATGATTACCGGCAATATCGGGAATTGTTACTATGCCTACCTCTTCAAGCGAGGTAATCGAAATAATATTATTAGGAAAGTTGTTAGTTTCAGAAGTGATAACTGTTCCAGGTGAAGACGGGTTAAACGTATTCAGAATTTTTATCGGGATATTTGCTGCTTTAACCGGCAGAACCGATTTTGGGAAGATTACTTTTGCGCCGAGCGATGAAAGTTCAATCGTTTCATCGTAAGATAATTGAGGAATGTTTTCGGCAGAAGGAATATGCTGCGGATCGGCATTGAATATACCGTCAACATCTGTCCATATATCCACCGATTTTACTTTTAGAGCGGCACCAATCATAGTTGCAGTGTAATCCGAGCCGCTTCTGCCAAGTGTAGTAGTTTCACCGAATTTATTTGAACCGGTAAAGCCATTTACAACCGCTATTTCTTTCTCTTTCAAACCAATGAAAGTAATTCTAATTTTTTCATTTGCTTCATCAAAAAGAATATCTGCATCACCAAAATTTGAATCGGTCTTGATGAAATTCTTTGCATCATAGGCGATTGCAGATAAACCGCTGCTCTTTAATGAGTAAACTAGTAAAGTCTGTGAAAGAAGCTCGCCAATCGAAACTATCGAGTCATAAATTTTTGGACCGGCGTGCTGAAGCAGCCGTACACCGTCCAATTTATTTTTTAACCCGGTTAAGACTTGCTCTAACTTGTTTTGTGCTTCGCTGTAATTTCCCGGATCAATTAAGTTTTCGAGATAGTTGAGATGACGTGATTTTATTTCCGAGTACAATTCCAGGTAACTATCCGATCCGTTTTCAGCTTCTTCGATTGCAGATATAATCTTATTGGTAATACCGCCGAGGGCAGAGATAACCACTATAGTTTTTTCTTTTTCAGCGTAGGATGTAATTATTTTGATTACTTCTTTGAAAGACTCAACTGTTCCAACAGATGTACCGCCGAATTTTATAACGTTCATTTTTTCCCTCATTAAATTTTGTTTAAAGCTTGATCAAAATCCTCGATGATATCGTAGATATGTTCGATACCAACAGATACACGGACCAATTCAGGTGTAACGCCTGATTCTTTTTGTTCTTTTTCAGATAATTGCTGGTGAGTTGTAGAAGCCGGATGAATAACAAGTGTTTTTGCATCGCCAACATTTGCCAGCAGACTTGCAAGTTTTACATTGTCGATAAATTTCTTACCTCCTTCAACACCGCCTTTTATACCGAATGTAATTATTCCGCCGTATAGCCCCGGTCTAAAATTTTTCTTTGCATTGTTGTTATACTGGTTATCTTCCAAACCGGGGTAGAGTACATACTCAACATTTTTATGAGTTCTCAGCCATCTTGCTAACGCTAATGCATTCTGGTTATGTCTTTCTACGCGTAACGACAAGGTTTCTAATCCTTGTAAAAGTAGGAATGAATTAAAAGGACTGATGCACGGGCCGAAATCTCTAAGTTGTTCAACACGTGCACGGATAATAAATGCAATATTCCCGAATGGACCGCCATCACCAAATACTTCCCAGAATTTTAATCCGTGGTAACCGGGACTTGGTTCTGTGAAAGTTGGAAATTTTCCGTTGCCCCAATTGAATTTTCCGGAATCAACGATGACACCGCCGATTGATGTTCCGTGTCCGCCGATCCATTTTGTAGCTGAATGAACTACTATATCTGCGCCAAGTGAAATGGGGTTGCAGATGTAACCGCCGGCGCCGAATGTGTTATCAACAATCAGGGGAATGTTATACTTGTGAGCAAGTAATGCAAAATCTGCAATGTTTGGAATGTTCAAACGGGGATTGCCGATTGTCTCGATATAAATTGCTTTTGTTTTGTTATCGATGTATGGTTCAAAATCTTTTGCTTCGTTGCTCTCAACAAATTTAAAATTGATTCCAAGCCGGGGAAAAGTAACTTTGAATTGATTATATGTTCCGCCGTATAGATAACTTGTTGAAACAATATTATCACCGGCTTCTGCGATTGTGCTTATTGCAAGGAATTGCGCCGATTGCCCGGATGAAGTAGCGAGTGCTGCAGCGCCGCCTTCCAAACTTGCTATTCTCTCTTCAAACACTGCCGTTGTAGGATTCATAATGCGTGTATAAATGTTTCCGAATTCTTGCAGACCAAAAAGTTTAGCTGCATGTTCGGCATCATCAAATATGTAAGATGTTGTTTGGTAAATGGGCACGGCACGGGATTTTGTGTTTGAATCCGGTTGTTGACCGGCGTGTAATTGTTTTGTTTCAAATCGATAGTTGGGATTTTGACTGCTCATTTTTTGACTCCTTGTTAAAATAGTTTTATAAATAAAAAAGCCCTTCGCGTTCTATCCGCAAAGGGCTTTCAGTTCGTTTAATAAATTTTTATATACTAATCCGGCCCTCCGCGAATATTTGGAGACATACACATGCACATCATCATTATTGCACTATTTGACATTTTACGGTTCATTCTTTTTAATTTTAGTAAAAAAAAGCCCTTCATATTTGAAGGGCTCTTGTATAAACTTTATTTATGGTCTTATCAGCCCTTCGCAAAGAAATAGATCATACACATCATGCCACGGCTGATGTCTTTAGTAGAAATATTATTTGCGAAAGGCTTCATTTACAATCTTCTGATTTATTTACTGCGAATCTAACTTATGAAATTGATGTTGTCAAGTAAGTTTTAAACTTTTTCAAAAAATATTTTCGAGTGGAATGCTGTGGGCAAAGCGTTGTGTTAGTCAAACAATAGTTGGGTTGATACCTCGATAATTTTTTCTCTATGTTGAAAATGTAATTTTAAACTAAAATTTTAATTTTGAAAATCATATTTTACAAATCAGAAATTCGTATCGGGATTTATCGGCTGGTAATACCCGGTGCGAGTGAGGGCAGAAGGGAGCAGATTATCGCTCCCTTTATTATTTTAAACCAACATAATTAATATCGATATGAATAAACGTCTTCTTCGTCTGCTCTTAATTTCAATTTTATTATTCTTAATGTCCGCTTGTGCTTCTTCACCGCGGTTTACCAACAGAAATTTAGATGAGTCAAATAGGGGTAGAAATGATGAAGACTTAAGCAAGTATGATGATTACAAAGTACTTGAAACTGTATATGGCGTAGCGTCTTTTTATGCTGATAAATACCACGGCAATATTACATATGGCGGAGAAGTTTATGATATGTACGGTATCTCTGCTGCCCATCCTTCTTATCAAATGAATACAATTGTAAGAATCACAAATTTATCAAACGATAAAAGCGTAATTCTGCGCATCAATGATAAAATGCCCTTCAGGGCAGACAGAATTATTGACCTCTCTTATGGAACAGCCGTAGAACTTGATTTCGTAGAACAAGGATTGGCAGATATTAAACTTGAAGTTTTAGAATGGGGTGATGGAAAGAAATAACCGTTTTTACCCGTCTTTATGCAATTTAAAAACTAACCCGCCACCTGAATCCTTTTAACATTCTATTCATCAAATTATACAAAACCAGAGGTTAATATGTACTTAGATGAAAAAGTTAGAACCGAATTAAGGAAGCAGCTTTCTGTTCTAACAAAAAATGTAAAGCTTCTATTCTTTACACAAGAATTAGAATGTCAGTATTGCAAAGAGACACGGGATATACTCACGGAATTGACGGAAGTATCGGATAAGCTCACATTAGAGATAAAGAATCTTGTAGTTGATAAAGAAGATGCGGAAAAATATAATGTTGATAAAATTCCGGCTACCGTATTGCTTGATGAAAATGGAAAAGATTACGGAATAAAATTTTACGGAATACCGAGCGGATACGAGTTTGCATCTCTGCTTGAAGATATAAAAATGCTGGGGACTGGAGCTACCGGGTTATCACCGGAAGTAGAAGAGAGCGTCAAAAAAATCGATAGCGAAATTCATATGCAAGTTTTTGTTACACCAACATGTCCATACTGTCCGCAAGCCGTTGTAACTGCTCATAAATTTGCTTACCTGAACGAAAAAATAAAAGGCGATATGGTAGAAGCAACTGAATTTCCGCATCTTTCACAAAAATATAATGTGAGAGGTGTGCCGAGAACAGTAATTAATGAAAATACATTTTTGGAAGGTGCTGCACCGGAACAAACGGTTCTCGATAAAGTAAAAGAAGCAATCAATTTAGTTACTGTATGAAACTCGATAGAAATTTTGTATTGAAAAAAATTGTGCCGGTTTTGGGCGGCGCATTGCTGGGATATGCATACTACTACTTTATCGGTTGTACAAGCGGCTCATGCCCGATAACAAGTAATCCCTATATTTCAACTTTTTACGGTGCGTTGATAGCGTTTATTTTGGTATTTCCTTCAAAGAAGAAAGATGATGGAACTAGAAGAGAAAATAACCAGGAATCTTGAAATAGAAGAATTGGTAAGAATATTACCGGAATCAGTTTCGTATCTAATGGAGAAAGGTATAAGATGTTTGCGTTGCGGCGAGCCGATTTGGGGTACTCTTGAATCAGCATCGATTGAGAAGGGGTTTAATCAAAATGAAATCGAAATTTTTGTAGCCGATTTGAATTCTTTGTTGAAAGGGAAATAAATTTATTTCGTCTAAACGGTTAGTTTTATTATTTTTTACACATAAAGTTTGAGGATAAAATGAAAAACCAAAAACAGAATATAAATTCAAAAAACAGAACCGATCTAAAAATGGGATTGACTAAGAAACAACGAAGCTGGGTCTATACCGGGTTTTTTATTGGTGTAATTTTGTTAATGTTTGTAATTAATAACAGCGGAAGCGAACCTGAACAAGGTCCTTATCCGCCCAATTATGTACCGGCAGTTCAAAAAAGTTCTGTTAAAGCGGCAGATTTTTCATTACCAACTACAGATGGTAAAACATTAAAATTATCCGATCTGAAAGGAAAGGTTGTAATTCTCGATTTCTGGGCAACCTGGTGCCCGCCGTGCAGAAAAGGAATTCCCGATTTGATCGATTTAAAGAAACGTTACGGCTCTAAAGGATTGGAAGTTGTGGGTATCTCGGTTGATCAGGAGACTAAACCGGATGTAGTTCCATTCGTAAAAGATTACGGAATTAATTATCCGGTAGTATATGGCGATAACGGTGTTGTAATGAATTACGGTGGTATAAGGTCGATTCCGACTACGTTTGTTGTTGATAGAGAAGGAAAGATTGTTGCGAACTATGTTGGATTGTATCCCAAGAAGACTTACGAAGATCAGATCAAAAAGTTACTTTAAGCTTGCAGCAGCGGAGGATCTCTAAATACTATGTTATAGAGATTCTCCCAAAGGGATGCCCTTGGCATTCGTTTCACTCAGAATAAATTGAATTAGTTGTGATGATCAAAATCCTGGTGAAGGTTATTTCTAATTTCTAAATAATCACCTAATCTTTCCAATAGTTCCCACGAATAGATTCCATAATCGTACCCGTCTTTCCATTTTATTTGAATAGCATAATTGCCAACCATTTCAATCTTTTCTATTTCATATCCTTCCGGTGTTACAGATTCTTTTGGAGGCGGCGCATAGTGCTTCCACAATATTGTTTCACCTTTATTGCCGGCATCGGGGGATTCATCGCGCAGAAATTTTAAGGGATATTTTAAAAGTTTTCCATTATCCCAGGTGATTTCTATAAGTTTCTCTTCTTTATTCAGTTTGATTTTTTTCGGTGCTGCCATAATTTACTTCGATACAAGATGCTGGTTCCCTGATGATTGAGTAAAAGATTAATAATTGCTTTGCAAATATCCAATAAGTCTTCACATCTTACAAGTATCCGGCATCCAGTGCTTTGTAACTTTGTGATATTATTTTTTGAAACTTCAGAAATTTCAGATTATTTGCATATTTCATGGATATTATCTATTATTCAATTGTTCAATTGAATAATAAGGTATTATGACTGGAAGAGAATTTAAAGATCTCACTTTTGAGCACTTTGCTAAAATAGCAAATGCTTTTGCAAGTCCCAAAAGACTTGAAATTATTGATCTTCTATCTCAGGGAGAAAAGGATGTTGATACTTTGGCAAAGGAAACAAACATGAATTTTGCCAACGCTTCAAGACATCTTCAGCTTCTAAAATCTGCCAACATCGTTAAAAGCAGAAAAGAAGGTATCCGGGTTATTTATTCCTTATCTACCGATGAGGTGATTGTTTGTTGGAAGAACTTGCAGAACTTAGCAGAAAAAACTGTTGCAGAGTTAAGAGATATTGCAAAATCTTTTATGGATCAAAGGTCAGTACTTGAACCGATCTCGGCAACGGAACTGCTTTCTAAAATTCACGATGATGATATTACTGTAATTGATGTACGTCCTAAAGAGGAATTTCTTAACGGACATATTCCAGGAGCCGTATCTATTCCATTAGCAGAATTAAATGAAAAGATTAAGGATTTACCAGCCGGCAAAGAGATTGTAGCTTATTGTAGAGGCAAATATTGTGTACTTGCTGCAGAAGCATCAAAAATGTTAAGCTCAAAAGGATTCAAAACGACAATCCTTAAAGATGACGTTAATTCCTGGCGTTTTGCCGGGTTAGATGTTGAGAGGTAATTTCTATGGATAAACATGTAAACAAATTAATTAGCAATCTTTTTTCTGATCCAATTTACATCGAAATACTTTGCTCGATATACGAAAATGAAGTTACTGCATCTTCAATTGCAAGCTTAATAGATCTTAAAGAAAATGAAGTCATTCAAAAATTAGATACACTTGTAAAGAACAATTTAGTTTATCGCAAACCGAAAGGACAATTCTACGTTTACTCTTTAGCTAATCCAAAAGTTTGCGATTCAATTCTTAATCTAAAAGATTCCTTTCAAAGTATCTGTAATGTTCAGTAATTAATATTTTTAGAAATCTAAAAGAAGATTGGAGTTAAAAATGTATAAAGCAACAATTTTAATTCTTGGCGGTGGTGTAGGCGGCATTGTTACTGCTAACAATCTTAGAAAAAAATTACCTAAAGATTATAGAATTGTTCTTATCGAAAAAAACAAAAAACATTCCTTTGCAGCGTCATTTCTCTGGTTAATGGTTGATAAAAGAACTCCTTCTCAAATCACATCTCCATTAAACAATCTTGTTCCAAATGATATAGAAATAATTTATGAAGAAGTTCAAAAGATAAATACTCAAGAGAAATATGTGTCGCTGGCAAAAAGTAATATTAAGTACGATTACTTAGTTATTTCGTTGGGTACCGATCTAGAATATCCCACACTTCAAGAAGGAATAAAAGGGACTGACGTTTTTTCATTTTATACTTTAGATAACTCGATAGAACTTTGTGATAGATTAAAAAATTTCAAAGGTGGTAAGATTGCAGTAATGGTTTCATCTTTGCCATACAAATGCCCGGGCGCACCATTTGAAGCTGCAATGTTAGTTTCCGATTACTTTAATAAGAAATCTGTTAACGTCGATGTAAATATATTTACTCCTGAACCTCAACCTCTCCCCGTTGCCGGTCCGCAATTAGGACAAGCTGTTGTTGAACTTATTGCTTCAAAACAAATCAATTTCTTTCCGCTTCATAAAATTCTTTTGGTTGACACAATAAATAAGAAGTTACTCTTTGAAAACAACAAGTCTTATAACTTCGATTTACTGATTACCATTCCAAATCATAAAGCACCAAAAGTTGTTGTGGAATCCGGATTGACTAATGAATCCGGTTGGATCCCGGTTAACAAAAATACTTTGGAGACAAAGTTCGGGAATGTTTTTGCAATAGGCGATATAACAACAATTCCGCTTCCGGGAAGATGGAATCTTGATAAACCATTGAATCTTCCAAAAGCCGGGGTATTTGCACACTCACAAGCTATTGTTGTATCGGATATTATTTCTGCACGGCTATTTAATAGTGAACAACCAAAGGAGTTTTGTGCTGATGGTTTTTGTATGCTCGAAGCCGGGGAAGAATTAGCCGGTTTTGCCTACGGTAATTTTTATGGCGAACCGAATCCCGATGTTAAATTAAAACAGCTCGGGAAAATCTGGCATATTTCAAAAGTACTTTTTGAGAAATGGTGGCTGGCACCTATAGGTTTTACTAAAGAGCTTTACAAACAATTAATGACAATCGGCGCCAAACTTTTTGGAGTACAGATAAAACTTTAAGTTTTTGAAAAGTAATATTACTGACTAATTTGAAAGAATAAAGAAAAGGATAAAAAAAGTAATAGTATAAACCATCTTGATGATAATCATTATTTTTTCTTATAAGGAGATATATGAAATACCTAATCATAATTAACGATGCACCGTATGGAACCGAAAAAGCTTACAATGCACTTCGTTTTGCAATGCAGATTCAAAAAGATTTTCCGGAAAATGAGGTAAGAATATTTTTGATGGCTGATGCTGCAACTTGCGCATTGCCAAATCAAAATACACCAAACGGATACTACAACATCGAACGTATGTTGAAATCCGTAATCCTAAAAGGCGGACAAGTTAAAATTTGCGGAACATGTGCCGATGCACGCGGAATTAAAAATCTACCGCTTATTGAAGGTGCACAAATAAGCACAATGGCTGAATTAACTGCTTGGACGGTTGGATCTGATAAGGTGTTGACCTTTTAATCTACCGGCAACAGTGCAGTTACAAAAGTAAATTTTACTGACAAAGAGTTGCAAGCTTCGAATGAAGTCTAATTCAGTTAATTCAATTTTAGCGCATGTGTAACAGCTTCGCTTAGTTTTGTAATTATCAAACTATTTGCTTTGCACTACTATCTGTTTTGGCGGACATTGAACATCGCCATAAGAACAGAATACACAGCATTCGCCTAATTTTGGTTTCAGAATGTTTTTGCACGATTCACATTCATAAAAATGAACACAAGCATCAATCGGCATTTTTTCTACTTTTTCGAAACCGCAATAAGGACATTTTACTTTTGATATTTTTATTATTGTTTTCATAATTCCTCTTCAACTTTTTTCTTAATAAACCAACTATAAACAGTTGGCAGAACAATTAACGTTAATAGTGTTGAAGTAATCAGTCCGCCAATAACAACGGTTGCCAACGGTCTCTGGACTTCTGCACCGGCAGAAGTTGACACTGCCATCGGTATAAATCCTAAACTTGCGACTAACGCTGTTGTGATAACGGGACGCAATCGAGTTTCGGAACCTTTTATTACAGCGTCTCGTATGCTCATTCCTTCTTCAATAAGCTGGTTATAATAAGTGAGCATTACAACACCGTTCAAAACAGCAACGCCGAAAAGCGCAATAAATCCTACCCCACCTGAAATTGAAAATGGAATATCCCTCAGCCATAAAGCTATAACGCCGCCTACTACTGCGAAGGGAATCCCGGTAAAAATAATTAGTGCTTGTTTTATTGAATTAACCGAAGCAAATAAAAATAAAAATATTAATCCGAGTGCAATAGGTAGTACAATAGCTAATCTATCGCTTGCACGTTGTAGGTTTTCAAATTCGCCGCCGTATTTAATTTGATAACCAACCGGCATCTTTACCTTTTCGTTTATCTTATCCTGAAGTTCTTTAACAAAACTTTCTATATCTCTTTTACGCACATTGCACTCTGTTACTAACATTCTTCTCCCGGCAGAGTGTGATATTTCCGCCGGTCCTTCAATCATCATAAAATCTGCAACATCACCGAGTCTTATGAGCGAACCGTTAGAAGTGGGTACTAACAAATTTTTAACAATATCAACATTGCTTCTTGATTGCTTGTCTAATTTGACAACAAGATCGAATTGCTTTTCGCTTTCGTAAATTTTGCCGACATTTATTCCGGCAAGAGCGGTTTCAATCAATATGTTCGCATCAGAAATATTTATTCCGTTACGTGCAATTTTCTCGCGGTCGATAACAATCCTTAGTTGCGGAAGACCTCCAACTTGCTGCATCCTTACATCTTTAGATCCTTCTATTTGATTCATCAATTCGGTTATGTCGTTTCCGATCCTTGCAAGAGAGTCTAAATCAGAGCCGAAAATTTTGACACCCACATCCGAACGGATACCGGCAATCAATTCATTGAAACGCATTTCAATCGGCTGCGAAAAGCCGCCGCCAATGCCGGGAATTCTTGCCATCACGTTTGTCATCTTTTCAATCATCTCTTCTTTTGTTTTTGCAGTTTTCCATTCTTCACGCGGTTTCATTTTAATATAAACATCACTCTGGTAAATACTCATCGGATCCGTTGCAATTTCCGGTCTGCCGCTTTTACTTACAACATTTATCACTTCGGGAATAGATTTCAATTCCGCTTCAAGCATTTGTGCAGTATGGATTGATTCAGTTAAAGAAATACTTGGTAATCTTCGTAGTTCTATTAATATGTCCCCTTCATCAAGTGTAGGAATAAATTCACCGCCAAGCCGTGTAAATAGAAAAACAGAAAAAGCGAATATAATTGAGGTGGTAACTGCGACTAATCCCTTTCGATCCAAAGCAAACTGAAGAGTTTTTCGATATAAGGGTTTTAAAAATTTAATTATAGGACTATCCTTTTCAGACACTCTTCCTTTTTTAAAAAAGAATGTGCTTACAACCGGCACATAAGTAAGTGTTAAGAATAATGCACCAAGCAATGCATACACAACTGTATATGCCATTGGTTTGAACATCTTTCCTTCAATTCCTTCCAGTGACAGAATCGGCAGATACACAATAATAATAATTGCAACTCCAAACACTATCGGTCTTCCGACTTCATAAAACGAATTGAGCAATGTCTGTTTAACACTATCAGTTGTTCCGTCTTGAGAAATTAAATGCTGTCTTTCGTGAAGTTTACGGATTGAATTTTCTACCAGCACAACTGCTCCATCTACAATTATTCCAAAATCAATTGCGCCGAGCGACATCAAGTTGCCCGATATTCCGGTTAACTTCATCATAATCAAGGCAAACAACATTGAAAGAGGAATGACCGAAGCAACAATAAATCCGCCGCGCAAATTCATTAGAAGAAGAAATAAAATTATTATAACAAACAGTCCGCCTTCGGAAAGATTTTTTACTACTGTTTGAATTGTTCTATCTACTAATTCAGTTCTTTCGTAAAAAGGAACTATGCGAACACCCGGTGGAAGCGTTTTTTGAATTTCAGCAACTCTCTCTTTAACGCGTTCGGTTACTATTCTGGCATTTTCTCCTTTCAGCATCATTGTAATACCGCTTACGATTTCAGATTTCCCGTTTAATGTAACTGCACCCTGGCGTATTGCGGAACCTTCTTTAACTTCGGCTACATTTTTTACAAATATCGAAGTGCCGTTGATTGATTTGATAATGATGTTTTCAACATCACTCATTGTTTTAGCAATGCCTTCTCCAACAACAATAAACTGTTCTTGTTTATGTTCGATGTAAGCTCCGGGTGCGTTTGCGTTGTTGTTGGAAACTGCTTCAATTACATCGCGGATTGTAATATTGTAGTTCAATAATTTTTGAGGATCGATTAATACCTGGTACTGTTTTAATTCACCGCCGAAAGTATTAACCTCTGCTAATCCGGGTGTACCGGCTAATTGCCTTTTTATTATCCAATCTTGAACGGTGCGCAAGTCCATTGGCGAATAACCATCGCCGATAACCTCGTATTGATAAATCTCGCCAAGCCCGGTAGATAATGGGCCCAATTCCGGCTCCGAGAGTCCCGGCGGTAAATCTGCTTTTGCCTCTTGTAATTTTTCGAATACAATTTGCCGCCCGAAATAAGTATCAACATTATCCTTGAAGATTACCGTCACAACGGAAAGACCAAATTTCGAAACTGACCTAACTTCTTCAATATCGGGAAGATTCTGCATATCAACTTCGATAGGGTAGGAGATTAATCTTTCAATTTCTTGCGGAGCTAAAGCCGGTGCCACAGTAAAGATTTCGACCTGGTTAGTTGTAATATCCGGCACCGCATCAATCGGAAGTTTTATTGCCGCTGTTATTCCTCCGATAATTAAGGCAATAACACCGAGGATGATAAACATACGCTGGTGTATCGAGAAAGAAATTATTTTGCTAATCATTATTCTTCCTCCACAAATGTTTCTTTAGCCAGTTCCGATTTCAAATAAAACGTTCCCTTCGTAACAACTTTCTCTCCGGCGCTCAAACCTTTTATAATTTCAGTATAATCATTGGTTTCTCTACCTGGTTCTACATTTCGTTTCTGAAAAGTTGTATCGTTAACAGCCACAAAAACATAGCTGTTTTCTTTTTCTTTCATCAAAGCAGTTGAATGTATTTTTGGATTCGAACCGCCGAGTTTGCTGGCTACCAAAACGTTCACATACATTTCCGGTTTTAGCTTATTGGAATAGTTTGCAACTTCAAACCGCGCTTTAACAGTTCGTGATGCCGGTTCAACTATATCGTAAATCCGGGTAAGTTTTCCTTTAAGAACTTCGTTTGGAAAAGCAGCTATTGTAATCTCGCCGGTTACACCTTCCTTTATGTATGGTAAATCTTTTTCAAAAACATCTGCAAGTACCCACAAGTTTTTGAGATTTGCCAGAAGAAAGAAATCTCTTCCGACATCTACAAACTCGCCAAGCCGGGCGCCAGCGTCGGCACTGCCGAAGGCATTCGGAAGAGACGGGTCTCCGCTTATCAATGTTCCGTCAAACGGCGCACGAACTGAAATTACTGTGTATGGTGTATGTTTCTCTGCAAGCTGCTCAATTTCATCTTCGGTTAATCCAATCACTTCCAATTTCTTACGTGCGGATTCGTAAATAGAATGTGCTGTTGAGTAATCAGGGTCAGTGTTCGTTATTCTCTTTAATCGTTCTTCCGCTTGAACAAATTCTGATTGCATGGCTATAAAATCCTGGCTGTACAAATCAACAATCGGCTGATCTTTTTTTACTCTATCGGAAATTACCGAATAAACTTTTTCGACTCTTCCTTTCACCCGCGATGTTATGTGCGCAGTCATCGCTTCATCTAATGCCGCTTTCCCTCTCAGAATTAAAGGGATATCAACTACTTTTGTTTCGACATCCTCAACCTGAAAATCAATATGTTCTAGTTGATGTTTGGTGAGTATTATCTCTTCTTTTTCGCTGCCGTGTGTTCTTTCCGGGTATTCAATTTCTTCTTCTTTGCTGGAATTATCACCGCATCCAAACAGAATTACAATTAAGCTCAGCGATAAATATTTTATTATTGTTTTATTCATATAAACTCCGTTTCATTTTTTAAGAAGGTAGTGAACAGAATTCTGAAAAATCAGAAAATTGATTTTATCTTCTAACCTCTGTTCCTTATTCATTTATTAACTCATTTGAAATATCTAAGTTATTTCTGGCGTTGATATTGTTAAAAATTATTTTAGCGTATTCGAGCTTTGTAGCCCGGTAAGTTCTATAAATATCAAATAAATTCAGAACATCAATTTGATTGTTCTGATAAGCTGTAATACCGGCACGCAATTCATCTTCAACCTCTTGTAATAAAGTTTTATCGAAAATTTTTAATTGCTCTTCGGCAAAACTTAAACTTTTGTAAGCGCTGATTATTTTTTGCGTAATAAACTTTTGTGCAGCTTCATATCGAATATTAGAAATGTCAAGCAATACCGATGATTCCTGGACATCGCCGCTCACTCCGCTTGAGTAAAACATTGGTAGAGAAATTCCCAGCTTAAATCCAAAGAAATTGTCGAAACCTTTCCCCGGCTGAGGCTGTCTATTTTGAAAGGAAGCCCCGAAATTAAAATCCGGCAACGATCCTTTTTCTGCGAGTGTAAGCAGTGACTTCCGCCTCTCAATTATTAATTTATTTATACTAAGGAAATTGCTTCCCGTTAGTAAAGATTCCATAACATCGTCGAGTGGTTTTTCTAAAAAAGTATAACTCAGTGAATCGCTAAATTGATAGTTTATGCCATTCTCAACACCTAATAAAATTTTCAATTCGCCGATGTTTTGTTCAAGCTGTTTATTCGCATCGAATAATTCATTTTTCAATCGCGTTATTTCAACTTTAGCACGAATCACATCAAGATAATTACTTGTCCCGGCTTGGTACCTATCTTTAACCTGGATAAGAAAATCGTTAAAAAGAGTTATGTTTTGTTCTATGGCATTTATAGTTTTGAGAGAAAGCAGCGTTTGGTAGTAAGCCGATTTTACCCGGGAGGTAATGATTTTTTGTATTCGTTTCAGATTGGTTTGGGCAATTTGTCGTTCGTATTCGGCGCTTTGAATTTTTGCACCTCTCTTACCAAAAAATTCCAGCGGTTGCGAGAAGTTAAAATCGAGTTCGCCCGTATCACCAAATGAAAAACTTGTAGGAATTTCATTCGATTCGATGGAGAATTCTGCGTTGGGAATTCTTCCGGCTTGAAGAACTCTTCCATCTGCCGCCTCAATTTCTTTCTGCGCTGTTAATACTTGAGGATTATTTTTTAGTGATGTCTCTATTGCCTCATTCAATGTTATTTTTTTTGTCTGCCCATACATCGTTAATGAACAAAACAGAAGTAATGTTATTACATGTTTATACATAGTCTCCCTAAAATTTTGTGAATGTTTGCCACTAAGCGGAGATATAACAATCCCTAACATTTGGGATTATAGATCAATTTGTTTTTATAGAAAAGGGATATTGAGAAGGTTAAATAAGAAGTGTTCTATTGATTATAAAAGCATGTGTATTAGAAAACTTTTTAGCAGAAGTGAATTGTGTGTTTTGCGAAACATCTTTTATTTCTTTGCATTCTTCACAGCAATCATTGTGTACGAACAGTATTACCGGGGGCGATATCTTATTCTGGATATTTGATTTTTCAATCCGTGCTTCTTTAACAATCTCACAATAATCGTGATGATTATGGTGGTATCCTTGCGCAGTTTCGGATAGAAAGTTCATCTCGCTGTGAGCGAAGAATAAACTCATGCTGAAAAAAACAAAAAGAGATAATATTTTCTTAGATTTTTGCATGTTTTAAAAGATTGAAAGCTAAAACAATAACAAACTTAACTGTACAGTAGTTCCATACATTTGTTTAATTAAATATAAGAGACCTCTGAAAAATATTGTTTGTCATTTCGATCCCGATTCATCGGGAAAGAAATCTTTGATTTTGATAGGATTTCTCAGTCGCTACTTTCCTTCTTCTAAAGGAATTCCTTCGGCAGAAATGACATTATGGAATTTTTCAGAAGTTTCTATATGCAAAGTCCCCCGGTTTTAGAGGACCTTGCACTATGATAGATAAAGATTATTTCATGAGAATAAATTTTTTGGTTGAAATAAAAGATCCGGCCGTTAATTGGTAAAAATAAACTCCGGAAGAGAGTGCTGAATGCAGAACGGAGAATGCAGAGTTATATGAACCAGCTTGTTTGAATTCATCTACAAGTGTTACGACCTCTCTACCAAGAATATCATAAACTTTCAAAGTTACATAACTTGAAGCTGGTAGCTTGTAGCTAATAGTTGTACTTGGATTGAATGGATTAGGATAATTTTGTTCCAGCGCATATCCCGATGGAAAAGTTTCGTTTTCATTTATGGCTGTAACATTATCGGATGTTAGGATATAGTAGGTAGCAACCTGATTAGTTGAAAAAGTAATTGTATTTGTTGAAAGATTAATTACGGCATTTGAAATGACAGTCCAACCATTTGTCTGGTCGTTCCAGTATTTTACTTTCAAGCTGTTTTTGTCTATGTGGTAAGCTTCTATTTGCGTATCGTTAAAATGAAACTGGAAATTTGCATTTGCACCAAAGTTCATCATACCGCCGCAGCCGCCTTGCATCATTCCATTTGATCCGTTAGAGTAGAACATACCTATTTCATAACACTTAAAAATATTTTCGCCTTGCCCGTTTGGAATATTATAAGGGTTTAATTCCAGCATTCTTGCAAACATAGAATCCGTCATCATTCCACCCATGTGCCAACTGTTACCCATCATCATAAAATCGTTTTCATCAAACGGATTTGAGATTATATCATTGGAATTATTTCTGCGCATCCAGCCGCCGCCAAAATATTTTCCTATCAAAGAAGAATCCCTCCAAACCTTTCCGTTTATTTGATAAACAATTACAACATCAAGTCCGTTTGTAGCTTGCAATTTTCCGCCAACAATAGTTACGTTATCACCGTTGTTTGGTCTTTTCGCATCGGAATTTGGTTCATACCACCAGGGACCAAAATTCAAAAAGTAATCAGGATTGTTGTCATTATTTTCATCTAAATAGTAGTGATTCATAAAGTATGTTGTATCAACCAAAGCAGTTCCGGTTAATGTTATATTTTGCGGAGTTGTTCCGCTTGCACCAAAAGCATAACCGTTGCAATTACCGGCATGATGCCCCATGATATGAGTATTGTTGCCGAAGTTATTCCACACCGGGTCGAATGGATCTCTCCACAACAGCCCGTTGATTTCATATACAATTATCATAGGCAGCCCGTTCATGTTCATTGAGCTGTTCATCTGACCGCCGAAGACAGTAACTTGATCACCGTTGTTTGGTCTTACTGCTGTTGAATTATCCGGTGAATACCAGGTAGGACCGAAGTTAAGAAAGTATTCATTTGTGTTGTCGCCGTTTATATCGAGATAGTAAATTGACATCGGAAGAGATGTATCAATGGTTACTTTACCGGAAAGTGTAACTTGTGTTAAAGTATCGGGAAACATAAATCCCATACCGCCGCTGTTCATACCCTGGGCAGAAATAGAAATAACTGAGAGCAGCATCAGTATCAATAAGTTGTATATATTTTTTTTCATATAACCTCCGCGGGAAATATTCGACCGAATATTTTCTTCTATAATAAATGACATATTTAGTATATGTCAGTGCTCACATTTTTTTTAATATCTTTAATGTGCAATTACTCCGCCTAAAAAACCGGCAAGTGCGATCAACAGTATCGTTAACAATCCAATTATCCACGAGAATTTTTTTAATCGTTGAATCGATGCGAACGCAAACCAACAAATGTATGATACCAGCAAGGCAAATCCGGTGTTGCGATGGAATTCAACAAGCCATTGTTTACCGGTTCCGTTAAACGGCTCTGTTTGACTTAATCCAGTTATAACTGTTCCGATTGAAAAAATTATTCCGGCAATTATCAAAGCAAGAATTGCTCGCTCGTAGTTTTTTGTCTTGAAATTTACAAGTGTGAATGCGAAAGCAACCAATCCAATTACAAGAGGAAAGTGAACAAGCTTATTGTGCATGTGTGCGAAAATTTGTTCAGAGGGATTTAGCTCAAACGGTTCTTCTTTTTCTTCTTCGAAAGATTTTTGTTTTACAGATTCTATCGGCTTTCCATTAATAGCAATTGTATCTCCGTTGACAACCGTAAATGTATCAGCTTGAACAACGTGTTTTTTATTATGGTCTTCCCCTTCATGCGCCAAGATAACTACAGATATAAGCAAAGATAAAATGAAAGTTATTTTCATTTTTTCCCTTTCGGTAATTGATTGTTCTGAAAACATATTTACTTACGCTACTCTGTGCAAAACAGATTCCTTTGCGTACCTCGCGCCTTTGCGAGATAAAATAGTTCACGCAAAGGGCGCAAGGAAAATCGCAAAGTTCGCAGAGATTGTTACCACACAGTTAGCAGAATTTATTTTAAAACCGTTCTTTTTCAAATTCTCTTTCGCTTTTTTAATTGTTACTTCTTTCAAAGTCATTTTGCACAACGGGCATTTGCCGGCTTTGTCGGAAATTACATTCCAGTCCATCGGGTCCTGGAATACTTTACCGTCTTTATTTTTATCGATTGATTGCAAATCAATCACACCTATACGAACGATATCATCAACTTTGGTTGTGTCCTTTTTCATTTCCATTTTGGAATGATCCGTATGGTTGTGTTCTTGTGCAAAGGTTATTGACGAAGAAATTATAATTACAGATAATACCGCTAAGAATATTTTGATCGATTTCATTTTGAGCCTCCTTGGTTATTAGTGATTTTTATGTTCTGATGATTGTTCTGCCGAATTAGTTTTTGCCGGCACCAGATTATCGCCGTGCTGATGCCCGGTCGGCATACCGGTTTTAAGCTGACTTTCGGAATCGATTAGGAAACCGCCGGTTGCTGCAATTTCATCGCCTTCGTCTAAGCCGTTGACGATGTGATACTTGTTGTTATATCTATTGCCGAGTTTTACTTCGCGGGCTTCAAACATTCCGTCTCCGGCTTTTATCCAAACAACAGCTCTTTTACCGGCAATGATAACTGCATCAGCCGGTACAAGTATTCCTTGTCCGCCGTAACTGTTGAAAACGGTTTCGCCATACATCTGCGGTTTTAGTTTACCGCCGTAATTAGAAAATTCACTTCGAACTTTTACAGTTCTTGTTTGAGAATTAATCACCGGGTAGATGAAAGTTACTCTGCCGTTAAATTCCTCGCCGGGATAAGCACGTAAATGAAGTTTAACCGGTGAGCCGACTTTTATATTAGCTAAATTATTTTCATATACTTCGGCTATATTCCAGAGGGTTGAAAGTTCCGCAACATCATAAATTGCTGTTCCTTCGTTCACATAAACACCTTCCTGGGCTTTCTTCTCAATTACAGTTCCGCTAACCGGCGAATAATAGGTAAGGGTAATATTGATTTCGCGTGTATCTTCGAGCGACTGAATCTGTTCCGGAGTTAACCCGAAAATTTCCAATTTCTTCTTTGCCGCTTTCAACAGCGTATTGGAATTAGATGAATTGTTTAACGCGATCAACAAATCATTTTGTGCTTGTACTAAATCCGGGCTGTAAATTTCGAAAAGTGGTTCTCCTTTCTTTATATAATCACCGGTTTTATCAACAAACAATTTTTCAATTCTTCCGTTGAACCGCGCAGAAATAGTTTTGCGCTTATTCTCAACAAAATCGAGATAACTATATGCTGTAACTTGTTCTTGCAAATTTTCCGTTTTAACAAGAACGGTGGAAACATTTGCCAATACTTGTTTCTTGCCGCTAAGCGTAATCATACCGGCCATTTCTTCGCCGGCAGCGTGTTCTTCTTCTGCGTTTTCTACTTTTTTTATTAAGTCCATATTGCAGATCGGGCAAGCGCCGGGTCTATCAGACCTAACCTCCGGATGCATTGTGCAAGTCCAATACTCTTTTTGTCCGCTTGCCGAATGTTCGTGTTGTTCGTTTCCTTCAGATTCCGAACAGCCGGAGAAAGCCAGAGCAATTGCAATAATTGGAATAAGTAGATACCTGACTTTTTTCATTTCTATACCTCTTTTTATTCTAATAAAATTTTTCATGTTGTCACCTAAAAACTTTTGAGTGTTGTTCCAATCATCATTTCAATTTCGGCAAGGGACATTTGAGTATCTGCCATTGCCATGTAGTTATTCATCTCTTGCATCAATAACATGCGGTAAGAATCTATAACAGTAGTAATACCGGTTCTGCCGTTCTGATATGCTGATGCTTGCGATTCTGCTGCTTTGCCGTAAAGAGGAATAACTTTTTCACTGTATAGTTTGGCAAGTTCAACAGCAGTGTTATACTTGACCAATGCTTCTTTAAGTTTGGAAGTCATCTCGCGCTGCATATCTTTCTTTTCATATTCGATGCTGCTGATGCCGGCATACAGTTCTTCTTCCTTAGCTTTATATTTGTTTATCGACCACGGTGCAAAAGGTAGGTTTATCGAAAACATCAACGAGTACATTATTTCCGTTTTGGGATCGAGCATTGTTAAATCACTCTTTGATGTTAAAGTCATGCCAAGCGGCATTCTCATTAGCATACCTTGAATCATCAAATCCGGTATTAACTCACGATTGTTTGCCTCGATCATGGCTTTGTTCATCTCAATCATACTATCCATTTTTTTGAGGGATGGATTGGAGTAATCGAGAATCTCCTCCAATTTTGCTTGTGTTGAAGTGAGCATGTCTGCCGGGAAATCAACAACAGTGTAAACCTCTCTTGAATCAAGATTACGACCGAGGAGTTTGTTGAGTTTGTATATCTCGGCTTCCTTCTGATTTTCAAGGATCAATAGTTCTGTTTCTTTTGATGCGATCTCACTTTGAAGCGTAAGCACGTCCGCCTGGTTAATTCTATTTGCGTAGTAAGAAGCTTCTATAGAATTGACGAGGTCGTTCAAAAGAGAAATATTTTTTCTCTGCACTTCAATTTTTCTGTCGATCAGCCATAATGTATAGTAAGACATTTTTATACCGGCAGTAAGATTGACTTTGTAAATCTCATAACTATTTCCTTCGATCAAAGTATTTTTTCTCTCTACCTCTGCCATAGCATTTAACTTGCCGCCAAGGGGAAACATTTGAGAAACGGCAAAGTCGTTTGAAATAGATTGATTCAAAACATCGATTGAACTTGTGGGTATTTGATTAAAAGCAGCCGAAAAGTTCGGTGCCGGGAGATTGTCGATCGACTCAGCTCTTTTCTCCGAAGCCGTTATTTTATACTGTAATGATTTCAACTGTGGGTTATTTTTTATTGCTTCCGCTACTAATGAATCAACCGACTGAGCTTTTGTCTTATTCATTGAAAGAAAGAAAAGACTAAACGCAAAGAACGCAAAGTAATTCGCAGAGCTTCGCAAAGTTTTTTTCATTTGATAATTCTCAATTCTCAATTCTAAATTCTCCATTATTATTCTCCCTCCTTCATCCAATCTGCCATTTTAGAGATTTCGAGTTTTCCTTTTTTAAGGGCACGTTCTTTCATCATAGCAAAAAGTATTGGCGTTACTACAAGAACGTGAACCGCACTAGTAAGCAAGCCGCCAATTAAAGGTGCCGTTAATGGTTTCATCACATCCGAACCGGTGCCGGTTGCCCACATGACCGGGATTAATCCAACCATAGAAGTACCAACGGTCATTAGCTTTGGTCTTAACCTTAACACCGAACCTTCGACAGTTGCTTCATAAATATCATCTTTTGTAATGTGTCCTCTTTCTCCTTTGTGAAATGCTCTTAATCTTTTATCGAGTGCTTCATGAAGGTAAACAACCATTACAACTCCGGTTTCAACCGCAACACCGTAGAGTGCAATGAAGCCAACCCAGACTGCAACGGAGAAATTGTATCCAAGTATATAGATCATGTACATTCCGCCAATTAGAGCAAAAGGTACGGAGAGCATAACTACACCGGCTTCCAGGTAATCTTTAAGCGTGAAAAAGAGAAGCACAAAAATGATTAGGAATACCACCGGAATTATTATTTGGATTGTTTGTTGCGCGCGAACTTTGCTCTCGTACTGTCCGCTCCATGTATATGAATAACTATCCGGGAGATTTAATTCTTTTTCAATAATTTCTTTTGCATCAACCATCACGCTGCCCATATCTCGTCCACGTGTGTTCATAAAAACAATCGAGCGCAGCATTCCGTTTTCACTGCTTATCATTGGAGGACCGGTTACTAAATTTATGTCTGAGATTTCGGAAAGGGGTAAATAAGCAACATCATTTTGGTTTGTGCTTACAAGGGAAAAATCATTTTGTATGCTTGTAGATGCCGGGATTACAGATGCTTGGTTAGCGCTATTCATAGAAGACATTCCGCCGCGGTTACTTGTTCCCATCCCGGTATTCATTGAACCGGTTGAAGATTTAGCAGCCATGGGATTTGATAAAGTAACCGGAACAATTAAACTTTTCAGTTCTTCAATGTTATCCCGGTAATCTTTTTGATAACGCATTCGAATAGGGAAGCGCATCCTTCCTTCGATTACTGTACCAAGATTTTGTCCGCCGATTGCAGTTTCAATAATGTCTTGAAGATCTCTAATGTTTACACCATAGCGTGCAGCAACTTCACGTTTGATCTGTATATCTAAGTAGTACCCATTCTGAACACGTTCTGCAACAACATCGGCAGCACCGTTAATGTTCTTCAATAATTTTTCTGCTTTGATTGCATATGTTTCGAGTGTGTCGAGATTAGGTCCGAAAATCTTAAAGCCGATGTCAGTTCTAACGCCGGTTGAAAGCATGTTAATTCTGTTTATGATTGGCTGTGTCCAACCGTTACGAACACCGGGTATTTGCAATTTTGAATCAAGTTCGGCGACGATATCTTGTTTAGTAACGCCTTCTCTCCATTCATCTTTCGGTTTCAATAGAATTATCGTTTCTATCATACTAAGCGGTGCGTTATCCGTTGCTGTTTCTGCCCGGCCGGTTTTGCCAAGTACATGATGAACTTCCGGAATCGACGTGATAATTTTATCTTGTTCTTGCAATATGCGATTCACTTCGCCGATAGATGCCCCGGGCAATGTTACCGGCATATAGAGAATCGATCCTTCATCTAAAGGCGGCATAAACTCACTACCGGTATTTAGAATCATTGGAATAGTAATTAGTAATGCTATTACGTTTATAGCGATAGTGGTCTTTCTATGTTTAAGTACCCAGTGTATTACCGGTTCATAAAGCCGGATGAATAATTTTGTCGTAGGATTTTTTTCCTCGGGCTTGAACTTGCCTCTCATTAACATTGTCATTAGAACCGGGATGAGGGAAATAACGACAATAGCGGCTCCGATCATTGTGAATGATTTTGTAAAAGCAAGTGGTTTAAAAAGCTTGCCTTCCTGACCGGTTAAGAGAAATACCGGGAGAAATGAAACAAGAATTATCAATTCGGAAAAGAAAATAGCTCTGCCTACTTGTTTTGCAGAGTCTATCGAGATTCTTTTGTACTCTTCGCTACTTAGTTTTCCTTTTTCTTCTATTGCACGGGCTATATTTCGGTATGCGTTTTCAACAAGGACAATCGATGAATCGACTATTACTCCTATTGCTAAGATAATTCCGCCGAGACTCATAATGTTTGATGTGATATCGAAAGTGTACATTAAAATAAATGAGATCAGAACAGCGATAGGAATTTCAATTAGTATTCTTACTATACTTCGCCAGTGTAAAAGAAAAATAGCAACCATGATTGAAACAGTTATCGCAGCTTCAATTAAAGCTCTATCTAATGTTCCAATTGCTTCTTTGATAAGTGTGCTTCGATCATACGAAGTTACAATTTCTACTCCCGGCGGAAGTCCGGGTGCTATTTCATTTATTTTGTCTTTGACTCTTTCAATTACGCGTTGAGCATTTTCACCGGTTCTCATAACTACTATACCGCCAACAGCTTCACCTTTACCATTTTTTTCAAGTGCACCGCGACGTATATCGCCGCCTAATGATACGGAAGCAACATTTTTTATTAATACCGGTATCCCGTTCGCTGAAGATTTGATTACCGTATTTTCAACATCTTCTTTCGATTGAATATATCCCTGACCGCGAACAAAATATTCGGCATCACTAACCTCTAATAATTTTCCGCCGACTTCATTATTACTTCGTTGAATTGCATTAACAATATCAGAGACGGATAAATTGTATGCACGGAGGTCATTAGGATTAATATCAACCTGGTATTGTTTTACGTATCCGCCGATGCTTGCAACTTCGGCTACACCTTGTACCGAAGAAAGTTTGTACCGAATATACCAGTCTTGAATTGCGCGTAATGTGCCGAGGTCATATCCATTACCTTCAACGGTGTACCAGTAAACATGCCCAACTCCGGTTCCATCGGGACCGAGCGAAGGAACAACCCCGGAAGGCAACTGTGCCTGAATTGTATTCATTCTTTCAAGAACACGCGTACGTGCAAAGTAGGTATCAACACCATCTTCGAATATTACAAATACGAAAGACATGCCGAACATTGAAGTTGCGCGTACTGCTTTTACGTGTGCTAAACCTTGCAAGCCGGATACAATCGGGAATGTTACCTGGTCCTCGATTATTTGTGGTGAACGTCCCATCCATTCAGTAAAGATTATAACCTGGTTTTCGGATAGATCCGGGATAGCATCTACCGGCAAATTCGCTACGCTATAGACTCCGAATCCAATCACTATCAGGTAAATTAAGATCACTATGAATCTATTATTTGCCGACCAATCAATAATTTTTTCGATCATATTAATTCTCTTTAATGTGAATTATGAAATAGTATATGATGAAAGTATGATCAAGAACCATACGCAAAAGGGCGTAATGGTTGTATTGATTATACAATCACTCTTTAATTAAGAATTGGATAGATGAGGAATCAGATCAGAAGAGTACGGTTAGAGAGATATAAAGATGGCGGACTTGAATCGCCCGAAAAATTTGTGCTGAGAATTTGCGGTTTATAATATCCGTGAGATAGTATGTCTTCCGCGTGGAAGACAGCAACTATTAATTCAAAAGAATTTTGAACAAACTTTGCTTCGGCTTTCTGGGAGTCTGTTAATTTTATCGTGTGAACTTCATCGGTGCAGCAAGGTTTTTCGCATGCAGATCCGCCGCATCCGCAAGGGTCTTTATCACCGTAAGTTCTTACAAGGCTTACATTACTGGCTTCACCACCGCAATAATGGACGGTTATTGTAAAACCCGTTGATATAAAGAGGTAGAGCGCAGCAAATAATATGTTAGTTATCTTTCTCACACTTTTAAAATAAGCAAGAATTTTGTTAAATAAAAAAATTAAGAGCGAAAAACTATTACGGTTTGTTTAACCGCTGTTTTTCGCTCAAAGTTCCTATTATTGATTGCCAAGAATAATCGGCAATCCGTCTTTTCCGCTTCCTATAATAACAATTTTTGCATTAGTAGAGTTCGCTAATTTTTCGGTTGCTTCAATTCCTTTCCATTGCAATAATTGTGTACTTATTCCGCGAGCAACAATATCCTGGAAATCGGCAATACCCTTTGCTTCAATTCTTTTTCTATCTGCTTCTTGTTCTTCGCGCTTTAAGATAAATTCCATACGCTGGCTTTCTTGTTCTGCTTTAAGTTTTTCTTCGATTGAGGCAGTTAGTCCGCCCGGTAATATTATTTGTCTCATCGGTGCCGATTCGATAGTAATGCCGCGTGGTCCTACAAGTTTTTCAAGTTCACCTTTTATTTCGTGTGCAAGCACTTCACGCGAAGCTGTATAGAGTGCTTTCGCTTCGTACTTTGCCGTTATACCGCGCACAACAGAACGGAATTGCGGTATCAAGATTATTTCCCCGTAGTTTTCACCGACCGACTTGTAGATCTTGGATGCATTATCAGGATCAAGGGAGTAAAGAAGACTTATTTCTAATTGAACACTTAATCCTTCCTTAGAAGGAACATTCATCATTTCTTTTAGCTCTTGTGTTTTAATTGTAAAGTCTATGACTTTAGCCATTGGATTAACAAAGTTAACACCTGATTTTAACGTGTTGTCGCTTACCATTCCGAGAAAATCTACGACTCCTACTGTTCCGGCCGGAACTATCGTAAACATTTGCAAGAAAGCAATAATAAAACCAGCGGCAATTCCGATGGTAGCAAATTTTGCCTCTTGTATTCGTCCGTTCTTCTTAAGATTAAAATAAGAGATCAGTGCCACGGCAATAATGAGTATTGCAATAATAAATAACATATTTCCTCCTTGTTGTTGAAATGCAATGTTAGAAAATAGTTACTTCGAGAGGAAATAGATAATTATTTTTTGATCAAAAGAATTTCGTTGACCGGTTATCCGGGGGGCTGAGTCCTGAGTTCTCTCTATATGCGGTTAAAAATAGTTGATATTCCTACAGCATGAGATTTGCACTTTATCGTCGCTTATTTATCGATAGTTCTTTTTAAATAAATATAGTAGATAAAAAAGCTGATTGATGTAGTAAACAAGATTATTCCTATCGAAATTGTACCAAATTGAAAAACAGATGATATAAAAATACCGAGTGATATTCCCATAAGCAGTAAGAACCATTTAAACGAGTTGTGCTTTGCCTCTGTTCTGTCGGGCGAAAGAACTTGCTGAATAGTTTCTTCAGTAACGCCCTTCTCTATCATCTTGTACTTTAAACGATTATCGAGGAGTGCTTTAACAAAGGACATTATTATTGC
>JBFMBS010000031.1:0-48329 GCA_040755055.1 Bacteroidota bacterium | reverse complement strand
TGATAAATTACATCTATTGAGGACGGCAATAAAATCCGAACTAAACATTAAACAACAAAAAGTGGCATAACTAAAATAAGGGGTCTCGGTTTTAATGAAATCTCAACTAAGTTTGACTTTATGCCAAATATGAAATTGCTAAAACTCATTTTTCTATTATTAGTATTTACTTTAGTTAAAGGTTATGGTCAAGAAAATGATTGCGCAACAGAACTTCATTTAGGAGTTACATTACAACAAGCACAATCCGGAGATCTCAGTCTCTATAAAAGAAGCAGCTTTACTCCTCCTCTTCGTCTTGCTATTCATATAGTTAAATATTCTGATGGAAGCGGTGGTATCTCTGAAACAGAATTGAATGCTAAGATTAGCGCTTTAAATTTCTACTTTGAACAAGCTATGTTTCAATTCTTGTATTTAAAACTGATGAAATTCAAAATAGTAACTATGCGGTTATCGAGAATCCTTTCGATTTAACAGAACCGAACGCATTAAGAGAAATAAATAATGTACCTGGCTGTATAAATATTTATTTTATCCCACAAATATTAGGAGCTTATGGTTTATCTAGCTTCAGCGCACGCGTAAATATTCCCGACTTGTGGCAGACACAAGGGATATTAGTGCAGAATGATTCACCTAATACTACCCTACCTCATGAAATGGGTCATTACTTTGATCTATTCCATACTTGGTTTCGTTATTTTAAAGATGACAACAATTACGACAAAGAAAATATTGCCAGGACAGGACCTTGTACAAATTGGGATAAGACTGGAGATCTACTAAAAGACACTCCGGCTGATCCATATTCAGACAAAGCGGGCATTAACAATATAAATAGTAACTGTCAGTTCGTTTATCACTCATCATACGTAGATAATTGTGACCAAACCAATTATTCTCCTCTGACTGATAATATGATGATAACACAGCAAAAAGATAATTGCAGAACTACGTTTACAGAAGATCAAATGGAGAGAATGAACGAAACTCTAATGGATTATAGATATGATTTACTCTACAATGCTGTCTACTTAGAGAATTCTATTAATTCGAGCAATGCTGGCGGAACTCTTCATTTTGGCAGCCAAAATTATAATTCGGGGAGCTTTGTTTTGACACAAGATGGAAATTATAATATAGGAACTAATAATGAGCGGTTTTCAAATTATCAAAGCAGCGGATTGAATTATAAACACAATCAATGGAATAGTGCAAATGATGATTATTTTTTAATAAGAAGTGTTAGCATTACCAATGATAACAATCAATTTGCAAATTTTGACCCTTTAAAATATGCTAAGATTCAAATTGGACTTGAAGGGGTACCATTTTCAGGTCAGGGTACATTAGAATTTCAAGATCCTTGGTATGTTAAAAGTGATGGTACTCAACCCGGAAATTATTGGATTCAGTCAACATCACCGTTAGAACCAACTGGAAAAGCTGGCGCAACTGAAAAAGGAGTGTTTTTAAATCAACAAATCGTTTCAGGTCAACCATACTACTCTGCCCGTACTCAGGCAACACAGACTATAAATAGTTATCCAGCTAATTTCCAATTCTGGAGAGCAGCTTCTGACAAAGCGGAGTTAAACAATGCTAATTCATTAACTACCAGCGTAGTATTTAAAGACATTAACGCTGTTGTTACTGCAAACTACAAAGGCAATTTAATTTCAGGCGACAATTATGGTTTTAATTCAAACAGCCAAAGAAAAGTTGTAAGAACTGACAACGGACAGCTGCACATGGTATACGAATCAATGAATCAAGTTTGGTATACTCGTAGTACAGATGGTGGAACAACATGGCTTCAAGAACAAAAGGTTGATGATATATCTAACAACACCAAGAGTTGTTCAATTTCACAGAATTCTAATATTGTTTTTATTGTATATCAAAGCGATGCAATTCCAAGTATCCGTGTAGCAAGATTTAACAACGGGGTAAGAAGCTGGATAGCAGATGTTTATACGCTATCATCATACGGCTATAATGCACAAGCGGTTATAGCTGCATATAGTAGTGAGGGAGCGTTGGTTGTTTTCAAACCAACTTCAACTTCTCTTTTACGTGCAAGAAATGTACGTTGTTCAGGTTTGTTATGTAGTAGTTGGACAATCGGGACAGATTTTCAGATAGACTATTCAACAACGAGTAGTACTAATGCAAGTCTAGTTTATCTCAACCAATTTAATTTTTTAGCATTTCAGAACGGAACAAGTGAGATAAGATATGTAAAATTCACAGCCGGGATTGACTCTTATTCACCTCAAGAAACTAGTATAGTCTCTTCTGTTTCGGGGTTCACTAACAATCAATCACCATCCATTTCAGTTCAAGCCGAAAATCCCGTAATAAGTTGGAACGGTTTTAATACGTCAGTTCCTTCTGCAGTTGTTAGAAGAAAAGTTGGCAGTACGTGGTCAGGTTTCAACTCATTTGGCAATAGCACCGTTCGATATACTAATAACAACTCAAGAAGGGATGGAGGCGAAGGAAGTATAATTGCCTGGTGTAATATATACAACGAACACAAGTTTGTTAAATTGGAAAACGGGCTGTATAGTTCAATCATGACCTTACCCGAAAGTGGTGGTAACGGACAAATACAAATAAGTAATGGAATCGATTTTTCATATATTAAATCAGTTGTATTCAAATCACCAATATCAAGTATTTATACAGTGAAGCCGGTAAACTATAACTTCCAAACTTTACAAAAAGTGAATAATGAACAAAGCATAAATTATGGAAGAACTGTTGTTGTTCAGCAAGACAAAAAGAATTTCGTTTACTATTTAGGCGGCGTAAAAGTTGACGGTGAAAACATTAAATTCAAAGATTTTGTTGATACAATGAAGATAGAAAATTCAGAGAAAATGGATGAAATAATGTCAACTGAATATTTTCATCTTACACCTAAAAGTGAATTAGAATTCAGTAATTTGTACTATGCTTTCGATAACGAGGAATACAAACAATGGAAAGAAAACAACGCTCAATTTAAAATAGAACTTGTAAACTTGAACGGAAAGACAACCAAGGGAGAATTCAATATTTCTAAGTTTGAAGAAAGCACAATAACTGACGATGAATTATTCTACAAAATAGATTGCAGTAATTTAGAAGAAGGGACTTACTATTTAAGAGTAAACTGTAAAGTTGATGGAGATGCAAAATATTTTGTTAATAATGTTATGTATGAAGATATACCAAATTTAAGTAAAAAGACCTTTGAAGAAATTAAGATCAAAAGTAACGGAACACCAAATGATTATCACCTGGGAAATAACTACCCGAATCCATTTAATCCAACAACTGTCATTAGTTTTAATTTACCACAACAAGAGCACGTTACATTAAAAGTTTATGATGTACTTGGTAAAGAAGTAGCGACATTGGTTGAAGGTGTACAAAACAGCGGTAGGCATGAGGTAAAATTTGATGCATCAGAACTTGCAAGCGGAATTTACTTCTATACACTTAAAGCTGGCAAATTCTCACAAACCAACAAGATGATACTGGTGAAGTAAAATAGCATAAACCCCGGATGTTTCAACTACATTCGGGGTTTTAACTTTATATATACCTCTCAGTATTCCTTTTTTAAAATTGAATAAAATTTCATATTAACAAATTTCCCTTTCATAAAAACTTTCTTGCGTAGAGTCCCTTCGTATTTCATACCGGCTTTTTCCATAGCTTTATAGGAACCGGTATTATTTTCATCACAATGTGCTTCTACGCGGTTTAACTTCAATTCATCAAATCCAAACTTAATTACTCTTTTAATTGCTTCAGTAATTATTCCCTGGTTCCAATATTTTGGTGAAAGCACATACCCGATATCAGCACATTTGTTTTCATCATTCCATTTTCTAATGGAGATTCCGCCGACAAGTTTTTTTTCGGACTTAAGTTCTATGGCAAAATCGATATTGTCTTGTTTCTCAAACATTTCTTTCGACATTTTCAAAAAGTCGATTGTATCATTCTTGGTCTCATGAGTTTTCCAGGGCAAGAAAATTGTAACTTGCGGCTGCGAAGCATATTCAAAAATGTCATCCAAATCATTCTCGTTAAATCCTCTTAGTATCAGTCTCTCCGTTTCTAAAACCGGTACGGAATTAAAAGTATTCGGATTCTCCATTTTTAGTTACCTATTATTAACTTAAAATTGTTCACTTTTTTTATTACAATTGAAAGCAAATTTAAGAATTTATGTCAAAAACTTTACCGCGAGGTGAATAATGATTTCAAAAGAATTACTGGACATACTCTGCTGTCCCGAAACCAAAGCCGATCTTGTTCTCGACGGCAATTATTTAGTTTCGGTTGATAAAACAACACGCCGGCGTTACAAAATTGAAAACGATATTCCAATCATGCTTATCGAAGAATCGGAACAACTCGATTTCGATACATGGAAAGAAATTATGTTAAGACACAACAAACAGATTGATTAATTAACAAAACAGTTACATATGATAATAAAAAATAACATTGACGAAATTCAAAGTTACTTAAGCGATGCTTCCAACTATTCCGGTTACTGCGATTCGGTTTGCTTTCCTGAAAGTGATGAAGAAATAATAGAACTGCTCAAAAGTTGTTCGAAGGATAAAATTAGGGTAACAGTTTCAGGCAACGGTACCGGGCTAACCGGCTCGCGTGTACCCGAAGGCGGCATTGTTATTTTTACCGGGAGATTAAATAAAATTTTAGAATTAAATGAAACTCAAAAATATGTTGTTGCTCAACCCGGAGTTATATTAAAGGACTTACAAGATTTTGTTGAAGAAAAGAAATTATTTTATCCGCCGGATCCGACCGAAAGAAATTGTTTTATCGGAGCTACTGTTGCTACTAATTCATCGGGTGCAAGGACCTTTAAATACGGACCAACCCGTGATTATATACTTGCTATAAAAGTTATACTTGCAGATGGAGACGTAATAAATATCGAGCGAGGACAATACAAGACAAATGGTTACGAGGCACTGTTAACTACAGAGAACGGCAGAATAATTTCTTTTGAGTTACCGAAATACGAAATGCCGGCAACAAAAAATACCGCTGGTTATTTCTGCAAAGAGAATATGGATTTGATAGACCTTTTTATCGGTTCCGAAGGAACGCTCGGAATTATTACACAAATAAAATTAAAGTTAATCGATTTCACTGATGAAGTATTGTCGTGCGTCGTGTTTTTTAACAGTGAAAACGATGCATTAAACTTTATTGATGAAGCCAGGAAACTCTCCAAGAGCGATAATCTGATTGATGCACGCGGATTGGAATTCTTTGATGAATACTCTCTCCAATTTCTTCAGAAAGATTATCCAAATATTCCGGCAGTTGCAAAGTCTGCTGTCTGGTTCGAGCAAGAATTGATCGTTTCCGGCGATGATATTACCAGTGCATGGCTTGAATTGATAATAAAACACAACGGAATGGAAGAAGAATCATGGATTGCTGTTGATAAAAAAGAACAAGAAAAATTCAAAGATTTCCGTCATGCTATTTCATGGAAGGTCAACGAATACATCACACAGCGCGGTTTGAAAAAGGTTGGGACTGATGTTGCTGTTCCAAACGATAGATTCCGGGATTTTTATAATTGGTGCAAAAGAAAAGTTAAAGATGCTGATCTCAAGTATGTTGTTTATGGTCATTTTGGTAATTCACATCCTCATTTGAATATGCTGCCGGAGAACCATGACCAATATTTACTTGCGAAAAAAATTTATGCTGAAATTTGTGCCGAAGCCGCCGGACAAAAAGGAACTGTTTCAGCCGAACACGGTATCGGTAAACTCAAAAGGGATTATCTATACAGTATGTACGGGGAAAATGTTATCAAAGAAATGGCTCGCATAAAACTAATCTTCGATCCCGATTCTATTCTTTCAATTGGAAATATTTTTGATGAAAAGTATCTGCACTAGATGAAAGCAACATTGTACATATTTTTTTTGATGGTATTCTGCGTAGAATTAACTGCACAAATAGATTACAACATCGAAAATAAATTCCGGCTTGCTCAAAGCTATGAACAAACTGGACAGTTCGATAAAGCCGAATCGTCCTACCGCGAGTTAATGAACCAGCAGAAGTGGAATTACCAGTTCTTTGACGCACTAAATAGAATTTTGATCAAACAGAAAAAATACAACGAATCAATTCAATTGCTTGAAGACCAAATTAAGCAAACACCAAAAGATATCAATCTATATGGAATGCTCGGTTCAACTTATTATATGCTGGATAACATACCATCAGCATACGACTCGTGGGAACGGGGAATAAAAACAGACCCGGCTTCGTTTGTTGTTTATCGTGTGATTGTAAATTATGCAATTGAGAACCGTCTATTTGATAAAGCAATCGAAATATTAATGCGTGGGAAAATGTTTGCAGAAGATCCGATGATTTTTTCACTCGATCTTGCGAACATCTATACTGCCAACATGCGCTTTGAAGATGCCGTAAAAGAATATTGCAGCATGTTGTCAAAACGTCCCGATCAAATAGGAATAGTTAAGTCAAGAATTGCTACGTTTATTGATAGGGCTACTGCTTCGGATTTGACAATCAAAGCAATAAATAACTGCATCGATGAATATAGTCAACCGGCATTATATGATCTGTTATCATACTGTTATGCACGTATCGGTGATTATGAAAATGGATTTGAAGCGATTATGAAATACGAGGAACTGATTAAATCAAACGGTAATGCACTATTTACTTTTGCACAAGACGCTTACAGAAATCGTCAGTACTTGCCGGCTTCAAAAGGATACAAATACTTGATAGACAATTTTCCAAAATCACAATTTATTCCAAATGCAAAGATTGCATATGCGCGTACCTTAGAAGCAAGTGTCGATCAATCTGTTATTGATACAATTAATTGGAAGCCGATTAACCCGGTGCTTCGATATGAGCGGTCGCAATACAATGATGTAATAAATGCTTATGATAGAATAGCAAGAGAATATCCCGGCAATGCAATTTATGCTGAAGCTCTTTACAGAATTGCTGAGATAACATTTAAACGGTTGGGTGATTTAAAGTCGGCAGACAGCTTATACAGCATTATAAACGAAAAAGCCGGACAGTCGGCTTATTCAAGCCCCTCCTATTTATCGCGGAGTATTATTGCAATCAAATCAGACAGCATTGAAAAAGCCAAATCATTTCTCGAATCAGTTGTCCAAAATAAAAGAAGCGAGCGGGGCGATCTTTCCGAAGCATATTACCATTTAGCGCGTATAAACTTTTGGGAAGGAAATTTCTCGACGTCATTGGTAAACTTCAAAGAGGTAACAAAAAATTTGGGAACGGATTTTTCCAACGATGCAATTGAGCTCTCTTCTCTCATCAGTGCAACTAAGAAGGACTCATTAAATCTACTCAGCTACGCAAAAAGCGATCTGCTTCTATTTCAAAATAAGCTTAAAGAGGCGGCGATTGAATTCAAAACTTTAGCTGATAATCCTAACTTATTTGTTATAAATGAGTTTGCAAATTATAAACTTTCTAATATATTTATCAGTGAAGATAAATTTTATGAGGCAATACCGATATTGGATAGTTTAGTTGAAAAGTCTAAATCATCGATTTTCGCTGATAAATCAACTTTTTTATTGGCTAACATATATCATTACGGTATTAAAAATACTAAGAAAGCGATCGGCTATTACCAGAAAGTTCTTGAAAAATATCCGAACTCCTTATATTTTGACCGTGCGCGTAGATCTTTAAACTTATTGACAACAAATAACGGCTGAAAATGAACGATACTAGAGAACCAAAAAGTGTTAAATGTTCTTTTTGCGGAAGAGATGGCAGCGAAGTTACAAGCATGGTTGCCGGGCCCGACGTGTATATTTGCGACATCTGCATTAAAACCAGCGTTGATATACTCAAAAACAATGTGGCGTCATTCAACAAAAAGGAAACATATAATGCTACTTTAACTCCCGACCTAATTAAAAAGAGTTTGGATGAATATGTTATAGACCAGGAATTGGCAAAGAAAATTTTAGCCGTCGCTGTTTACAATCATTACAAAAGAATTAATGCAAGTTCTTCCCTTTTCGAAATGGACGAAGTTGAAATTGAAAAGAGCAATATTCTTTTGATTGGACCTACCGGTGTTGGAAAAACTTTACTAGCACAAACATTGGCAAGAATTCTTGATGTTCCTTTTGCGATTGCAGACGCAACAACCTTAACAGAAGCCGGGTATGTTGGTGATGATGTTGAGACTGTGCTTGTCCGGTTACTTCAAGCCGCCGATTATAATCTTGATAAAGCACAAAAAGGAATCGTGTACATTGACGAAATTGATAAGATAGCGCGTAAAAGTGAAAGTGTTTCTATAACGCGCGATGTATCGGGCGAAGGTGTACAGCAAGCATTGTTGAAAATTTTAGAAGGTACGGTTGCCGGCGTTCCACCGCGCGGCGGCAGAAAACACCCGGAACAAAGTTTAATCAACATTAATACGAAAAATGTTTTGTTCATTTGCGGCGGTGCTTTTGAAGGCATCGAAAATGTTGTTGCTTCAAGAATAAATAGAAATACTATCGGCTTTGATACCGATCTTACAAGCAATGAAGGTCTGGATAAAGATAACCTTGTTACCCAGGTTCAGCCCGAGGATTTGGTTAAGTACGGTCTAATTCCCGAATTAGTAGGAAGACTCCCGATATTGGCTCCGCTTCATTCACTTAACACAAAAGCATTGAAGAACATCCTTACCGAGCCGAAGAATGCCATTATAAAACAATACAAAAAATTATTTATGATGGAAGGAGTTGAGCTTGAGTTCGATCAGCTTGCATTTGAAGAAATTGTAAGAAAAGCGATAGAACGGAAAACCGGTGCACGTGCTTTGCGTTCAATTGTAGAAGGAATTCTGCTTGATATTATGTATGAACTGCCGACACAAGATAATATCGATAAATGCTTGATCACGCGTGAGGTTGTAACAAAAGGAGAAAAACCTCTCTACATAGAAAGCGATAGAAAAACTGCATAGAGTTTTTCACGTAGAGGCGACCGGGTCGGTCGTCTCCGATAATTAAAAAATATTTGAGACGACTCACCGAGTCGCCTCTACAACAGATAAATATATTGTTGTATAACTTTCCTTTTAACATTCACCTCAAACCAGCACAATACTGATAACAACTGTAGTGCTGAATAACAGTACCAATAACAGTAAGTATAAAATTCCTATCAAAAAAGTTTTAAGTAATGTAATTAATTTTTTTTGCCGAAAAATCTTTTTCAGCATCAGGAAATTATATACGGGCACTACGATAATTGTAATTAAAAGAAAAAAGATTGTCTTTTGAAGACTAAGTAAGAGCATGACCGAAAAGAATAAAAATGCAAAGCTGTGGAAATGAACTGATACAATAAAACTTTCGGTATAATATTCCATTTTTCTTTTGTAGATAAGAAAAATTAACAGCGCAAAACCGGGCATAAGAAGAAACATCATATAAGAGATATTTTTTATCAACGAATGTATAAATTCCGATCTGCTGCTGTTTGATATTTTGTAAAGCTGTTTCAACATATAGATATTATAGGATGATCTCTCAATCTTACGTTCCGTCAACAATGAATCGAACTGAGCTTCATTTAATTGAGCAATTTCACCGGTAGTAATTCCCTTAAACGAAAAATTCAAACTGAATTTTTCTTTCGGTACCCCGTCTTTAAGATTTTCAATCGATTTAGGCGTTAAAAGATTAAGTAAGAAGAAAAACAAAAAACTGATTAGAATGTATAACCTCAGCGGTGTGAAATATTTTACTCTTTTTCCGTTATTATATTCAATACTAAGTTTGCCGGGTGAAAAGACCAATGTTTTAAGTGTAATAAATATTTTTGAATCCAAATGGAATACATGTTCGATAAATTCTTCAAAGAAATGTTTGAGCGGTATTTTCGTCTCATGATTTTTCTGTCCACAAACCGGGCAAAAATTATCGGCATCTTTAAATTGGTAATTGCAGTTTGAGCAAAAAGGTAATTTATTATTTTGAGTCATTAATTCTCCAAGTATCTAATACAAAATACAATATTGAATTGAAAATCTCGAACAACGGAATTAACTTTGTTTTAACTTACAAACACAAAAATGAAAAATTTCATAATAATATTTTTATTAATCGCCGCCATTAATAGTTCTGCCCAATCGAAATTATTGATCTTTATGGATCTCAGCCAGACAGATCACCTAAAGGCATACGGTGTTGCATTCAATACATTGTTAGAAGGGAAAACCGGCGATTGGCTTCTTAATTATAGAGGCGGCTCGTTTATGTTCGATTATTCGGATGATCTAGCATTAAAATGCCGGTTAAAAAACGTTTCGTTCCAGCCATTAACAAACCAAGAGGCAGTAGAAATTTATTCCTTCGTTCAAAGCGAAGAACAAAACATGGATGTCGTTCGGCTTGAAAAAGCACCTAAGATTGCCGTCTATGTCCCTCCCGGTTTTCAACCGTGGGACGATGCCGTAATGCTTGCTCTCAATTATGCTGAAGTTAAGTATGATAAAATCTGGGTGGAAGAAATTTTACGCGGCGATCTTGAAAAATACGACTGGCTCCACTCTCACCATGAAGATTTTACCGGGCAGTATGGAAAATTTTATGCTTCGTTCAGCGGTGCACCATGGTACATCGAGCAGCAAACCCTTTATGAAAATGAAGCAAAAAAATTAGGATTCAAAAAAGTTTCTGATATGGAGAAAGCTGTTGTTATGCAGATTAGAAACTATGTTGGTCAAGGCGGATTCATGTTCGCAATGTGTTCGGCTACAGATTCTTATGATATTGCTCTCGCCGCTCTTAACGTAGATATCGTTGATCGCATGTATGATGGAGACCCGGCTGACCCCGATGCTCAAAACAAGTTAGACTTTACACAAACTTTTGCATTTGAAAATTTCAGACTGGAAATGAATCCCCTTATTTATGAATACAGCGATATCGATATTCAAATTGCAGAAATCGGCGATCAAAGAAATGATTATTTTACGTTATTTGATTTTTCAGCTAAGTACGACCCGGTCCCGACAATGCTCGTTCAGAATCATGTTAATGTTATTCCGGGTTTTATGGGTCAAACCACTATGTTCAGGAGAAAGTTTATTAAAAACTCGGTTTACATATTAGCAGAACGAGCCGGGACAGATCAAGTAAAATATATCCACGGGAATTTCGGCAGAGGCACTTTTACATTTTACGGCGGACACGATCCGGAAGATTATCAACATGCAGTGGGCGATCCGCCAACAGATTTAAGTTTGTTTAAAAATTCACCCGGTTATAGATTGATACTAAACAATATTCTGTTTCCGGCTGCTAAAAAGAAAGAACAAAAAACGTAACCTGGATGCTGGATACAAGATACTGTATGCTTGATTTTGGATACTGGTATTGGAGTTTAGAAATATTTTCCAGAATCGAGCATCTCCAAGGGAGTCCTACGGACAAGTGTCCAGAATCCAGTATCAAGAATTTGCATCTAACGAGGCGGTATGAAATATCTAAAATTTAAAAACAGTAATGAACAAATTTCTATTGGTAAAATGGTCTGTGTAGGGCGTAACTATGCAGCACATGCTAAAGAACTCGGGAATGAAGTGCCCGAATTCCCGATAATATTTCTGAAACCGGCATCTAATGTAATTTTCTCGGGTGAGTCCGTGATTCATCCGGAATATTCGAACGAGCTTCATCATGAAGTTGAACTTGTATTGTACATAGGTGAAGATGTTAAAAATGCAACCGACGAAGAAGCGGAGAAAGCTATTCATGGCTATACAATCGGATTGGATATGACTTTGCGCGATTTACAAAATGAATTCCGGAAAAAAGGTGATCCGTGGACGCTAGCTAAATGTTTCGACACAGCGGCAGTATTAGGAGAAATAGTTTTAAAGAAAGATTATAAACTAAAAGGAGATGAAAAAATTTCTCTTTCTGTAAACAGCATGGTAAAACAGAATTCATTAATAGCTAATATGATTTTTTCTCCGGTTGAAATTGTTAAGTATATTTCTGCAAGAATGACTTTGGAAAAAGGTGATTTAATTTTTACCGGCACACCGGAAGGAGTAGGTAAAGTTGTTAAAGGTGATAAAATTTCTGCTTCGATTGAAAATATCGGATCATTAACAACTGTAATAAATTAATTTGAATCTTATTTGATTAATTTAACATCTAACTCTCGCACATAAATTCATGGAGTTAAGCTATGCCCATTTTTGAATACAAATGCAACGATTGCGGAAAAAAATTTGAAGTGCTTCATAAATCATCCGCTAATTTAGAAGAAGTAATTTGCCCTGAGTGCCAATCAAAGAACTACAAAAAATTATTATCATCATTCAGCGCCTCAATGGGCAGTTCATCAAGTTTTGACGGCGGCTCGTCATGTTCCGATGGAAGCTGTGGTGTTCCATCATACGGCGGATGTGCCAACGGAATGTGTGGAATTAATTAACTGCCTACCCTATGGGGAGACGATTGATTTACGAACGCATAACATGGATTTAGGATTTAAGATGTTTTAAAATCTAAAATCCATGCCTGTCCTTATGTTTTTGTGTTTTTTGTATCACGTGTTTTTAACGGGATAATCGGGGTTCATAAATCAAGTATCGTTTTTCAACGCCGGGAATATTATTAGTCCGTGTTGCGATGTAATACCAATCTGCAGAGTTAATCTTCAAAACAGTAACCCGCTCCGCGAATACTTTTTATGTATTTCGGATCGTTCGGATCATGTTCAAAATATTTTCTTAGACGCGCAATAAAGTTATCTACAGTACGTGTTTCAATTTCAGAACTTATATGCCAAACATTTTCAAGAAGTTCTTTACGGGAAACAATCCTACCTTTATTTTCGACTAAGTATTTAAGAACCATCGCTTCCCGTTGAGTTAAGACAAAATGTTTCGATTCGCTGCTGCATGAGAGGTTTTCAAAATTGATTTTGTTTTTCCCGAATTGATAAACCGGTTCCACCATAGATGAAGTTTTGTACCACACTTTCCTTTTCAGCATTCCTTTAACACGCAGCAGAAGTTCTTCGAGGTGAAACGGTTTTGTCATGTAATCATCGGCACCAAGTTCCAATCCTTTAATTTTATCTTCCGCTTCCTTCCTGGCTGTCAGCATCAAGATTGGCATCTGGGGTGATTTACCTCTAACTACTTCGGCAATCTCATATCCATTAAAGTATGGCAGCATGATATCGAGAATTATCAAATCATATTCTTTCGAATTAAATTTATCCAGTGCTTCTTTGCCGTCTTTAGCCCAATCAATAATATAACCTTCATCGGCAAGATTGAATTCGAGTCCCACAGCAAGAGTTTCTTCATCTTCAACTAATAATATTTTACTTCCTTTGAATGAGTTACTCTCCATCGGTTTTTTCCATTTCTTTTTCCTTTTTAGCTGTCCTTCTTAAAAGAGAATTTATATAAAACCTTTTCGATGTCCGGTAAATTGGAAGTTCAATTGTAAAATTCGTTCCTTTTTCTTTTCCCTCGCTAAATGCAGAAATTTTTCCGCCGTGTAATTTAACAATTTCTTTCACCCAGTATAAGCCGAGTCCCGTCCCTTTAACATTTGGAATATCTTTATTATCAATACGGTTAAATTTCTGAAAAATCTTTTTGTGATATTTCTGCGGAATGCCGATCCCCTTATCACCAAACTCTATCAGTACCTTTTTAGGATGTTGTGAGATTTTAACTGTAATCTGCACCGGGTCTCTTGAATATTTAATCGCATTGTCCGTTAAATTATCAAAAACAATCTGCATTGCATCTTTATCTAGCACACATTTACATTGTATACTGCCTTCAACGGTAAGCGCCGATTTCGAAATTCGAAACCTCTCCGCTGAATTTTCAACTAATTGGTGTACTACTTCGTTCGTATCAAAAACATGATAGTTGTGAGCAATTCTTTTTTGTTCTAAACGCGATATTTCTAAAATTGAGTTTATCAATTTATTCAGACGGTTTGCGTCTTTCATCATCAAAGCCAAAAAATCTTTTTTTCTTTCTGTAGATACATCCTTAACGTTCAGTGTTTCAAGATAGAGCTGAATTGACGATAAAGGTGATTTTAATTCGTGTGTTACGTTGGCAATAAAATTATCGTAGAGTCTTGTCAATTTCATTTGAACGGTAAGATTACGAAATATGAAAAACATTGCAACTGCGATCATTACAATTAAGATTATCCCCCCTACAAAAACGAAAACATTCGGGCTATCTAAAGCGATTTGAGGTGAAAGTTTATCGCCCACTTGCTTAAAGATCAGGTAATTAGAGACATACCAGTAGATCCATAATCCTAATAATCCCATCCAGGCAATTTGGGCGAAGATAAAAGCAAGAATTAAAAAAAGCAGAGAATGTTTTCTTTTCATCTTAAAAGATTTTTTATAAGATCAAACAAAATGATTATCACTTACCTATTACAAAAATCACATAATTAACTTAAATGTCAAATTATGTGCATTAATCTTTTACATTTCTTTTACAAATAGTGGATAAAAATTTTCAGATAATTTATAGGCAAATAATCTATCTATTAAGTTAAATCAGCATCCGGCGTTGTCTCACATACAAGGAAGATCTTCTATGAAAATCCTATTGTTATATCCCGAAACACCTTCAACATTCTGGAGTTTTAAGGATGCACTTAAATTTGTTTCTAAGAAATCTGCTGAACCACCTTTGGGTTTGATCACCGTTGCCTCTCTTCTGCCCAAAGAGTGGGAGAAAAAATTAATTGACTTAAATGTTTCAGAACTGGGTGACAAAGATTTGCTTTGGGCTGATTATGTTTTTTTGAGCGGTATGAATGTTCACATTAGTTCGGTAAAAGAAATTATTAGACGGTGCAATAAACTTGGGACAAAGATTGTTGCCGGCGGTCCTCTCTTTACAACTCAGTACCAGGACTTTTTAGGTATTGATCATTTTGTTCTAAATGAAGCAGAAATTACTTTACCGTTATTTCTTAAAGATCTGGAGAATGGTGAACCGAAATCTATATACACAACCGACCGGTTCCCGGATATCTGCAAAACACCAATTCCTATGTGGGAATTACTTGAGAAGAAAAAATACGCTTCTCTCAGTTTACAGTACTCGCGCGGCTGCCCATATGATTGTGAGTTTTGCAGCATTACAATGCTAAACGGAAGACGTCCGCGTACAAAAAACAAAGAACAATTTATTAAAGAACTGGATCGTCTTTACGAAACCGGTTATAAAGGAAGTGTATCGATTGTTGATGATAATTTTATCGGCAACAAAAGAAAGTTGAAAGGCGAAATTCTTCCGGCAATTATTGATTGGCAGAAAGAAAAAAAATATCCGTTCAGTTTTATCACTGAAGTTTCAATCAATCTTGCCGATGATGATGAGTTAATTAAGTTAATGGTAGAAGCTGCTATAGTAAGTATTTTTATAGGAATCGAAACACCGAACGATGAGAGTTTAAGTGAATGCGGTAAGACGCAAAATTTGCGCCGCGATCTTGTATCATCAGTAAAAAAATTACAGCAGCAAGGAATGATCGTTTCAGGCGGATTTATCATCGGCTTCGATAACGATCCACCCGATATATTTGAACAGCAAATCGGCTTCATTCAAAACAGCGGAATTGTTAATGCCATGGTTGGCTTGCTAAACGCCCCTACCGGCACTCATTTATATAACCGCTTAAAAAAAGAAAACCGTTTACTTGAAACCTTCAACGGCAACAATATGGACGGCACTACCAATATAATTCCCAAGATGAATTATAAGGATTTAATTAGGGGATATTCGGAAATAATACATACAATTTATTCTCCGCGTGAATACTACAAACGGATTAAATCTTTCTTACACAATTACAAGGTACCTTCATGGAAATCTTCGATACCAACATTAACTGAAATGAAAGCATTCTTCCGGCTTGTATGGATTATTGGCGTGCTGGAAAAAGGTAAGAAATATTTCTGGCGTACATTTGTTTACAGTTTATTCAGAGAACCGAAAAAATTTTCGCTTGCTATGACTCTTGCGGTTTACGGTTATCATTACAGAAGAATTGCGGAAACAATATAAGTGCCTACCCAAAAGATTGAAAAGCCCTTCCCCCTTCGGGGAAGGGTTGGGCTTGCCCGCCGTTCGTTGGCGGGATGGGACTTTTAATTATACGTCGTTAAAAACGAATACTCTTTTGCATACTCAAGCATCTGTTGCGTGAAATCTTCCGGGTATTCAACTTTTATATCAATAATTTTTTCGCCCTCTTTAACCGGCACTAATTTGGGATTAATAAAACCGGCATATGGTGCAATGTTCAATTTTTTGTAGCGTTCCAAAACCTCTTTGTGAATTTCCTGATCAACAATAACTCCATAATTTTCTATAAAGTTTTTACCGGCTTCGTAATCACCTTCCGATTTTATCCTTTGCATCTCTGCTAAAAGCTGTCCGAACAAATTTCTAAGTTTTTGATAATCATTAATTACAAAATATGTTTTACCATCTTTGACTTTTTTCTCGATTACTTTATCGGCTTCCCCTTTTTCATAAACCCATTTAGAAACTGCTTGTCTATTACGCATGTGTGCTTGTTCAATATTATCACCGGGTTGGATACGTGCAAGCTGTGTCATCAATCCGTTGCGTATATAGGCATCATATTCTGTTTTGCCTACTTCGAGCGAAGGCATAACACCTATATCGACCAACTTCTGATCCATTACAAAATAGAGTGCAACAAGATCGGCGCGTGCTTCTTCTAACGCCGAGGCATAATTTTTCAAAGTTTCGTTTGGCTGACCAACACCGGGGTTTAGCTGACCCGATGCGTGGCCGATAACTTCGTGCATATCAGTATGAAGATCACTGCCGAGTGCACCGTATTTTTTTGCACGGTCAATCTCCTCTTGTGAGTATGTAAATTCTTCAAGCACACCGCTTGTCTCAGCCGCTTTATTATATGAATGAACTATATTGCCTAGGTTAACGGATTTCGATCCGTGTTCTTTTCTAATCCAATCTGCATTAGGAAGATTAATTCCAATTGGAGTAGAAGGAGAAGCATCCCCGGCTTCCGTTACAACCGTAATAACTTTTGCCGAAATACCGGTAACATTTTTCTTTTTGTGCTCTGGTCTAATTGGTGAGTTGTCTTCAAACCACTGGGCATTATCGCTGATCGCTTTAATTCTCTTGGTAGCTTCCAAATCTTTAAAGGAAACTATCGATTCATAATTTGCACGGTAGCTGAGCGGATCGTTATATGTTTCAATAAAGCCGTTCACAACATCAATCAAAGAAGAAGTATCTTTCACCCACTCCACATTATATTCATCCCATTTTTTCAAATCGCCGGTTTGATAATACTCGACAAGAAGCTTCAAAGTTTTCTGTTGTTGTTCATTCTCTGCAACAGTAATAGCCTGGTTGAGCCAGAAGACAATTTTTTCTATTGCGCCGTTGTACATACTTCTAATCTTCCAGGGTCTTTCGATAACCTTACCTTTTTCTTTTAACAATTTGGAATTCAACCCGTATGAAATAGGATGCGGATCATTAGGTATTACAACTCCCTTGTAAAAGTTTTCCACTTCTTTCTGTGTTACACCTTCATAAAAATTTACTGCAGAAGTTTTTACCAGATCTGCTTTAGGATCGAGGTTAACTTTAACAGCATCAACATTTGGATCGAATAAAATTGGTTCCAATTTATTTATCAGGTCATCGATTGATTCATTATTCTGAAGCGGCAGTTCATATTCATCGGATCCTCCTATAAGCTGTGCAAAATACTCTTTTGTAAATTCGGGCATAATTTTTCTTGATGAGTAATGATGATGAATTCCGTTAGAGAACCAAACACGTTTGGTGTATTCCATAAATTTTGCAAACTCCGGTGTATTTTTATCACCGTTATATGTTTTAACAATGCCCTCCAGGGTTCTCCTGATGTAAAGATTGTGTTTGTAGTTTTGATCCCATATAATATCTCTCCCGGAAAGTGCTGCCTGGGTTAAAAAATAACAGAGCAGTTTTTGTTTTTGTGTTAATTCATCAAAACCGGGAATTTGATAGCGCTGGATTCTGAGATCAGCAAATTGTTCTGTTACATACTTGAAGTTATCTTCAGATTGTTTCTGCTCGGTGCTGCATGACATAAACATAATTCCTATTGTTATTGTAATTAAAAGGTATTTAATTGTTTTCATAACACCCCTTATTTTTTCAATTTGTTATTTTAGGGGTGTTAAAATAGGGTTTTTGCTAAACCCAAACAATGAATTCAGTTTGCACTACATTAATGGGTAGCTATGAATATCCAAATAATCGGTACAAAAAGCTGTAATGAAACAAAAAAAACCGAACGGTTCTTCAAGGAAAGAAGAATACCTTTCCATTTTCGCGATTTGAACGAAAAAGGATTATCCAAAGGTGAATTTGAAAACATTACGCGTGTTATTCTGCCTGATGATTTATTAGATAGGGAAAGCAAGCAATTTAAAAAAAGAAATTTACAGTACATGGTTTTTAATATCGAGGAAGAACTGCTCAATGATCCGTTGCTTCTCAAAACTCCGGTTGTTAGAAACGGAAAAGAAGTTACGGTTGGTTATCAGCCGGATGTTTGGAAGATATGGATAAAAGAAAGTCAGTAGTCGTTGATAGCCATTCATCGCACAATTGAATGACCATCGAATGACAATTAACGACCTTTTTCATTACAAAATTTTTCTATTTCTTAAATCATCTATTAACTTTTCAAAGTTCACAAACTGCACTGCATCCCAACCGCAAGATTTTGCGCCTTCCACATATTCAGCTATGTCATCAATAAAAAAATGTTCGTGTGAAGGTTTCTTAGTAAATGCTTCAACTGCTTTGTAGATTTCTTTTTCGGGCTTAATTGCTCCTATTTTATGAGAAAGAAAAATTTTACCGAAATGATTTAGGAAATCGTAATGCCGGTAACCGTATTCCTCGTGAATCTCGTTGGTATTTGATAACAAACATAAAGTATATTTTTCTTTAAGGATTGGAAGTAATTGCTGTACATGATCGGAGAGTGTAAAGATAGAAGAAAATACCCGGCAGAATTCATCAGCAGTAACGGAATGCTCAAGCCATTCAGTCATAACTGAGAGAAATTTTTCCTTAGTTACATTTCCTTTTTCGAATGAACGATGGAAGTCATAATTTTCTGTGTAAAGTTTAGAAAACTTATCGCCCAAGCCGGGTTTTATACCGTTAAAATGATTAATTACTTTCGAGTAATCGAACGAAAGAATCACATTTCCCAAATCGAAAACAATTACGGAATACATTATACCTCACTTTAAACAATAGCTTAAACAAAGATAAAAAAGAAATAGCACACGGATGATCTTTCGCAAGCTCAAGATCAAACACAGATTGAGCGAACTTGCCTGAAGGCAGTCAGGTTTGCACGGATAAAATCAGTGATAACCAGTTGAATCCGTTTCATCAGTGGTCTATTGATTATTCTGTCTTTCGCAAAATAAAAAAGCCGTCCACCAGTTGGCGGACGGCTTCTTCATCATTCATCTAATCATCACTTGCTCAACCCAAGGTCTTCGCTAAGGGCATCGGGCACTGAACCTTTCTTCTTACCTTTCAAAAGCTCACTCACTTTTCCGAACAATGCCGGAATTTTTATTCTGTACTCTTCAACTTTTGTGTAAACAATCGGCACAACAATAAGAGTCAAGAAAAGGGAACTTGTTAAACCGCCGATCAAAGCCCATGCAAGACCGCTCTTCCATTCCGCACCTGAGGCACTCGATAATGCAATCGGCATCATACCAAAAATCATTGTCAATGTTGTCATAAAGATCGGGCGTATTCTCATTCTGCCGGCATCGATGAGAGCATTGATAACACTTTCGCCTTGAGCACGCATGAAGTTTGTTCTATCAACAAGAAGTATCGCGTTCTTAGCAACCAAACCGGTTAACATGATAATACCGAGTATCGTAAAAATGCTGAGAGATTTCATCGTTAAGCCGAGCGCAAGAAGTGCACCGATCATCGCAAGCGGTATCGAAAATAAAATTACAAATGGATAAACAAACGAATCGTACAGCGCAACCATCACCATGTATGTGAACAATATTGCCGCAATCATTGCAAGTCCCAGGCTGCCGAAAGATTCTTTCTGATTTTTAACATCACCTTGCCATGAATAATTTATGCCGGATGGGAATTTAAATTTCTTCAATTCCTTTTCGATATCCTGGGAAATCGAGCCCGAAGGTCTTCCGAGTGCTTGTGAAAAAATTGTAACAGAGGCACTTCTTGATTGGCGTTGAAGTTTTGTTGGACCGGTCGAACGGTAAATATTTGCAAACTGCTTCAAATAAATCTGCTGACCCTTTCGGTTTGTAAAACTAATATTGCCGAGATTATTTGTGTTCGAGCGGTCAAATTGATCGAGCACAATTCTAATATCGTATTCGGTATCGCCTTCACGAAGCTGCGAATCATCGTCTCCGGTTAATGCTACTTGCAATGCTTGACCTACTTCGGCAACTGATAATCCGTAACTGATCAATTTTCTTCTGTCGATTTCAACACGGGTTTCCGGATTTCCTTCTTCGGCAGAAAGACGGACATCGGCAGTACCCGGAATTTTTTTAACGATATCTTTAAGTTTGTTCGCAGTCTGTACAACTTCATCGTAGTTAGGTCCGTTAATTAACAATTGAATCGGTGTTTGATTTGCAACGCCGAAAATACCGATCGGGTTAACACGAACTTTAACACCGGGAATTTCGAGTGCAGCTTTCTTAATATCCTCTCCAATTTCATCTGTAGATTTTTTCCTTTGATTTCTTGAAACAAGCGTAACACTTATTTCTGAAGTATTACTCGATGAGAACCCGATCAATCCTTCGTTTGAAGCGCCGACATTTGTGTACATTCTTTCAACTTCTTTCATCGCGGCAATCTTTTTTTCTACTTGCTGCGTAACCATATTTGTTTGTTCGATTGAAGTGCCAGGTTGAAGTTCAAGTGTAACGGCAAATTCCCCTCGGTCGGTTTGTGTCATAAATTCGGCACCGATAAAACCAAGCGGTATCAATGCAAAAGTAGCAAAGAATGCTGCAATAGTTAAAAGAGCAGTTTTACCTCTATTCTTCAAAGTCCACTTTAATCCTTGAATATAATATTCGGTCAACCCGTTAAATTTCTGTTCAAACCAGAGAGCAAATCTTCCGAGCAAAGTTCTTGAGGTTAATCTTTCCAGTTTAGCAAATCTCGAAGCAAGCATCGGAGTAATTGTAAACGAAACAAACAAGCTCATCAAAGTAGAAACAACAACTACAACAGAGAACTCGCGGAGAATGTTACCGATGAGTCCGCCAACCATTGCGAGCGGTAAGAAAACCGAAACGTCAACAAGTGTAATTGCGAGTGCGGCAAAACCGATTTCGTTTCTTCCACGCAAAGCTGCAACTTTGCTTTTTTCACCTTTTTCCAAATGATGATAAATATTTTCGAGCACCACGATTGAATCGTCAACAAGAATACCGACAACAAGCGAGAGCCCGAGCAATGTCATTAAGTTCAATGTGTAGCCAAGCGCCCAAATTGCAATGAATGTTGATATAAGAGACGAGGGAATTGCAACTAACACAATCACGGAATTTCTCACACTGTGCAAAAACATCAACATAACAATAGCAACAAGAATAACTGCAATTGCCAGATCTTCTTTTACTGCATTCGCTGCATCTATTGTAAACAACGAACCGTCTTGGGCAATCTCGAATTTCAGGTTTTTATCTTTGTGCAAGTCTTCGAGAATTTTAATTTCGTTCTTAACAAGATTTGCAACTTCTACTGCGTTGGCATCGGATTGTTTCTGCAGAATTACACCAACGGTATTTCTAAAGTTGAGACGCAGAATGTTTGAATATTCTTTAATACCGTCTTCAACTTCGGCAATATCTGAAAGTTTAATTTCGCCGCCGAGTTTTGATTCGCCTATTGAAAGATTTTTTAAATCATCAACAGCAGTTAATTTGCCGGCAATTCTTACGATGAACTGCCCGTCGCTGTCCTTGATTTTCCCGGTCGGGAAATCGAGGTTGGCAGCTTTGATAGCTTGCGTTACTTGTAAAATGGATAAATTATAAGCGCGTAATTTTTGCAAATCGAGGTTTACTTTTATCTCGCGTTCTTCACCACCTACAAGTGCAATCTGCCCAACTCCGGCAAGGCGCGATAACTGGGGCTGGATTTTATCTTCAATAAAGTGATAGAAAGATTTTGAATCCATATCGGCTGAAACACCTATTCTCAAAATCGGAACTTCATCAAGAGCTATTTTGGAAATAGTAGGTGTCTTTGCGCCATCCGGCAATGTTGCTTCAACTTGCCCAACTTTTCGCTGCGCATCCTGTAATGCAAAATCCGTATTTGCCGATTGCAGTAATTCAACCGTAACGAAAGAAATTCCTTCTTGAGAAGTAGAACGTACTTCCGAAACTTTATCCATTCCTGAAACAGCATCTTCGATAATTTTAGTAACGCCGGTTTCTACTTCGTTGGGGGAAGCACCGGGGTATATTGTTGTAATAGTTAGCATGGGCGGCGTAATTTTCGGCAGAAGTTCATACTTAAGCTGAGTGTAGCTGAACAACCCCAAAACAATTAACGCGGCAAAAACCACTATAACAAGTGAGGGTCTTTTTATTGATAATTCGGTAATTGTCATTTTCTAATTCCTCTTCTTTTCAAACTTGGTTTACTTTACTACTTCTACTCTAACACCGTCAACAAGATTATTCTGACCGCTTAAAACAATCGTCTCGCCTTCCATCAATCCTTGAAGAATTTGTACATCTGTTCCAGATTCATTTCCTACAACAAGATCACGAAGTTTTGCAATTCCTTTTTCGACAACATACACTTGCGGTTTTTTAACACTGCCAACCAAAGATTCTCGGGGAATAACAATCGAGTTTCTATCGGCAAGACTTATAAAATTTACTCTTGCAAACATTCCGGCTTTGAAAGGATTCGCACGGTCGTTCATAAAAGAAACTTCTACCGGGTATGTATGCGCATCGTCTGCTTTCGAACTAATTGTTTCAACTTTTCCTTTAAAAGTTTTTCCGGGATAAACATCTGTTGTTATAGAAACTGGATCGCCGGTTTTTAATTTGAATACATCGCCTTCGGCAACATTCAGTTTAACTTTCAGTTTGGAAATATCAACAACGTTTGCAACAAGTGTAGCTTGCGGAGCGCCCATTACCATCGATCCGACATCAACATATCTTGCAGTAATTACACCGGAAATAGGAGTTTTAATCTTCGTGTCTTCATATTGTCTCTTTGCGGCAATGTATTGTGCTTCTGCAACAGCAGCTCCGAGTTTTGCCTGATCCAGTTGTGCATCTGTTGCCGATTTTTGTTTAAACAAATCTTGAAAACGAGTGTAATCTTTTTTTGCTTTTTCGAAATTTGCTTCGGCGCTCATCAAAGCAGCTTTTTTTAATTCGTCGTCAACTTCTACTATGACTGAACCAGCCGGTTTGTAATCACCTACATTTGCCAAAACACGTGTAACTTTTCCTTGTGTTTCGGAAATTATATTCACATCGTTATTTGCATTGATAATTCCGACGATGCTCAACGCTTCAGAAAGAGTTTTCAGTTGAACTGTTTCTACCGAAACGTAATAGACATCCTGAATTCCTTTCGGTGTTGCCTGAGCCATTCTATGTTTGTTGTAAAACAACAGAGCCATGATAACAACAAGTACCAATCCGGTACCGGTAGCTAATTTCCATTTCTTCATTTTATTATCTCCTATTTAAATTTCTTTTTTAATTTTAGAACAGCAGAGTAAACTCCGCAAAAAAACTATTGACCGATCGATTTTTCCAATCTTGCTTTTGCCAATTCATAATCGGTAATAGAATTAACATAGTTTGTCTTTGCCATTAGTAAAGCAAGCTCGGCGTCAATTGTATCCGAAGTTAATGCAAGACCCGATTTATATTTTTCACTAGTAACGCGCATATTTTCTTCAGCTTGTTTTACAGCTAATTGTGATATTTCAATTTTTCTTTTTGATTGATTAAGGTTCAGATAATTCTGAGTTACTTCCAAGGTAATGTTGTCCTTAATAATGCCCAGCATATCGCTGCTTTGTGCAAGAGTTGCTTCTGCTTGTTCGGTTTGATGCGATGTTGTAAGCCAATCCCAGATATTCATGTTAAGACTTATACCGGCATCCCACGTTCCGTCAAATTTATCTTGAGTTGGTAAAATTCTTTGGTTAGGTCTGCTGTAATAATAATTACCAAACAAACTAACCTGGGGATACCACGATGATTTGGCAATAGTAATTCCGGCTTCACTCGATTTGACTCTATAATCTGCTGCTTTTAATTCGGGTCTGTTCTGGTTGGCGGTTTCCAATAATGAATTCAAATCATCAAAAATTTTAGTTATTACTTCGGCAGAATATACAATTTCAAATTCCGTGTTAAGCGGAATACTCATTACATTGCACAACGCTACCGAGGCAAGTTTTACTGAATTATCCGCTTCTATCTGTTTGTAGAGCGCGTCCGAAAGCTGAACTTCTAATTTCAAAACCTCATTCTGTGTCAACATACCGGCATTTAATAAATTTCTTGCGTCTTCAAGATGAGATTTTATCTGCAAAACATTTTCATCGGAAACAATTTTCATTTGTCCGGCTTTGTACAAACTCCAGTAAGCACTTTTAATATTGAAGACTAGATCGCTTTCATCTTTATTATAATCTTCCTCGGTTGCTTTAGCCGAATATTCAGCAAGATCCGAACTACCCGAAAGTCTAAACCCGGTAAATAGAGGCTGCATTAAACTCAATTGGGTTGAGTAATTATTCAATATACTCGGGGAAATATCAAATGTACCGAAAGGTGTTGCAATGCTGAACGGATCAACTTCGCTTAGTCTTCTGTACGAAGCAGAGAGTTTTATTGATGGAAGCCGGCTTGCATTTATCTCCTTCAACTTTGCATTCGCAGATAGTACCCTCATCGAAGATGAATGAAGTGTCTTACTATTTTTTAATCCCAACTCAACAGCTTGATTAACTGTTAATTTCAATTTCTCTTGAGCTGTTAAACTAACACTGAATATCATTAACCCAATAAGGACAAGAAAAGTCCTGGCTTTATCTTTGATCATAAATTATTCTCCGTTATTTTTTTATTTAAAAATGTCTCGCGGCATTTTTGTCTTCCTTCGTCGGAATAGATACCTTCAAAAATTATCTTCGCTACATAAGACGGTATCTGTTCAGTAGAAACCGGAAGTTTTGCCAGCATTTCTGTTTTATAAATGTTGTGAATGGCACCAAAATAGACCATAGTGATAAGTTCTGGATTTATATCGTTTCTTATGAAACCGCTTTGGATTCCTTGTTCAACCAGCATAGAAAAATGATTCTGGGCTTTACCCTCAATTTCTTCATGCACTTCTTTCCATATCTCCGGGTGATTCTTAAAAATATCACGCATCATCTGGGTATTCATCTTGGGTGCTCGTTCGGCAAAATATTCCATTATTTTTTTGATCTTATCAAAAAATTCCAATTCTTGATTTGCGACCAAACTTCCAACAAAATCTCTAACCTCACATTTCGCATTTTTAATTATCTCTTTCAGGATATGTTCTTTGTTAGTGAAGTGCTTATAAAGGGTTTTTTTGCTTATCCCCAATTCATCGGCAATTTCTTCCATCGTTGTTTTAGTAAACCCGATCCCGGAGAAGATTTCTTCGGCTTTCATTAGTATTCTTTGTTTTACTTCTTGTTCACTCATTTCTTCCTCTTTTCGATAACTTTTCTATTAAAACACGCTTAGTTCTAAAATGGTTCCGATGGAAACATTTTTTGTATAAGTCGTTTCCAATTATATAAAAGTTTCCTCTCTTTCAGAAATTTTTTAAAAAAAATTAAAAGTTGCTAAAATTGGACAAAAAGAAAGGAAAAGCCGTAGTTTCCTACGGCTTTAATGATATGATTACTTTATTTCAAATAATGAGTCGCTAAGTCCGGTGTTAATTTCAACTGAAGAAACCGTTAATTCAATAGTTTGGGGACCGAAACTCTGGGAAAGTTTAAAAGGATACATTACACCCTGAACATCACGATAATCGTCCATATCTGTTGTCTGATTGAATGTTCCTTGTGGTGTAGTAACACTGCTAACAGTTCTAACTAATAATCCCGAATCAGCGGAATAATAGTAAGTACTTTTTTTACCGCTTGGCGAAGTAAGTGCAATTTTATAAGCATCTTTGCCGTTAATCGATTCCATCCCGGTCAATTCTGTTTTAATACCAAGTTCATCGTATTTTAGAATTGTGTGAATGCTGCCTTGCATTTTCATTTCTTCCAATTGTTCAGCCGGCATATCTTGTACTTGCCCCATCGATTCAGTTCTACCTTTTACACCATCAAACAATACTTTCTGCTGAAAGACGCCGGCATCAATGAACTGGTATAACTTGTTTGGTTCTTTTTGCGAAATTGTTAATGTAAGATTCATTCCCTGGACTGTGCCTGAGAGCTTCGTTGTTTTATCTTTTACTTTAAGCATATTTTCTTTACCGCCCACAACTTCAATGTATTTATTCAAAACTTGTTCGGCAGTAAGTCCGGCCGGTAATTTCTTTGCAGATGGATCAACCGGGTTACCGTACAAATCATAATAATCTACTTTATTACTTACACTAAAGCGGTTTAGATTCTTAGCTACTTCTTCACCGTTACCAACAACTAATATTTGCATGTTATTCGGCTTAATATATTTTTTTGCAGTTGCTAAAAGTTCATCGGATGTGATTGAGTTTAAAGTTTTAAGGTAATTTTTATAGTAATCTTTCGGTAGGTTATATCTTTCAATATTAACAGCAAAGTTTGCAATTGTCTGAGGATTTTCCAGTGAACGGGCAAAGTTGCCGGTCATATAATTTTTAGTTAATTGTAATTCATCCTCAGAAACTTTTTCAGTACGTATTTTTTTTATTTCATTTAGCATTTCGGTAATTGCACTGTCCGTTGCAGAATTTCTTACGGTTGTTGAAGAGGAGAATGATCCTATATATTTATCAGAACTGAAAGATGAACCGGCACCGTAAGTAAAACCATTCTTCTCGCGCAAATTTTGATTAAGTCTTGAGGCAAATGAACCGCCAAGAATTGTGTTGAGTACCGAAACTTTTATCGCGTCCTCGCTTCCAACTTTTAGTTCTATCGGGTAACCAAGTGAAATAACAGACTGAACCGAATTGGAGCGATCTACTAACGATACTTTATTAATAACCGGTGCTTTCGGTGTCTCATAGGTTTTTGTCGGAACATCTTTTGACTCCCATTTACCAAAATATTTTTCAACAAGTTTCTGTGCTTCCGATTTTGTTATATCACCAACAACTGCTAAATAGGTAGCATTTGGTTTAAAATACGTGTTATAATATTCCTTGCACATATCAAGAGTAATTGATTTAACAGTTTCTTCAGTCATCGGTTCGCCGTAAGGATGATCTTTCCCGTAGTAAAGTATATTTCTAACATTACCTGATATAGCATTAGGGTCATCTTTTTCTGCTGCTAAACCCGATAAAGTCTGTTTAATTATCTTATCAAATTCCTCTTGTGTAAAGTTTGAGTTTAATACAATATCAGACATCAATTCTAAAAGTTTATTAACGTGCTTTTTGAGCGATTGCGCATATATACTTGTAGATGAGGTGCTGATAGATGCACCGATGAAATCAATTTCTTCATCTAATTTGTCCTTAGTTCGTGTTTTAGTACCGGTGCGCAATAACTGTCCGGCTGTACTGATATAACCGGCATTTTTCCCTTCTAATATCGGGTCGCGGTCAATAATCAGGCTGAAAGCAACTTTCGGAATTTTCTTGTTTGTCACCACAAAAACTTTCAACCCGTTCTTTAATGTAAATGATTCGTAATCACCGAGTTTTATTTCAGGCGCCGGTCCAGGAGCCGGTTTTTTGCTTCTATCTAACTGGGCAAATGATGCTGCCGAAACAAATAGAATTAAAAATAAAATCAAAACTTTGTTTTTCATTTTGTTACTCCAATAATTTTTTCAATCTTTTATTCAAACTCACTTTCTGATCTTAATATTTTCGTATTTAAAAAATTTACTTCTTAGCTGATTTGGGCAGATAATACAAAACGACTCTGTTTTCGGGACTTAGGTATTTATTCGCAACACGTTTTATATCTTCCCGGGTTACTTTCAGGTAACGGTTAATTTCGGTATTGATAAGGTTTGCATCACCGTAGTAAACATGATAGTTCGCTAAACTTGTCGCAACTCCAACTACCGTACTATTGGCATTCACAAAATCGTTTTCTGTTTGATTGCGCAACTTTTGGAATTCATTCTCGGCAATTAATTCTTTCCTTACTTTGTTTATTTCTTCCTGAATCGATTTCTCTAAATCATCCGCAGAAATCCCGACGTTTGTTATTCCATACACTATAAATAAACCCGGATCTTCGAGCGGAAAAGGAATTGATCCTACATTAACGGCTTTCTGTTGTTTATCAACTATTGATTTGTACAAACGCGAACTTTGTCCGCCGGCTAAAACAGTACCGAGCATATCAAGTGCATAAAAATCCGGTGTACCTTGAGCCGGTATTCTATAAGCTTGCAAAACTAAAGGAAGCTGAATATTATCATAAACCGTATCGCGTACTTCAGCTTTCATCGGCGGCTCTACCAAATCTACTTTCTTGATACTGCCGGCACCTTTGGGAATATCTCCGAAATATTTCTGTATTAACCCTTTAGTTTTTGCTATATCAATATCGCCGGCAATTGATAGCGTTACATTCTGCGGAACATAGAACTGTTTATAGAATTCCATAAACTCTTCTGTCTTTGCCTGATCGATATATTGCACGGAACCAATCGGCAGCCATTTGTAAGGATGCACTTTGTAAGCCCTTACAAATGTTTCTTCAAGTATCGATCCGTATGGTTGGTTATCATATCTCTGCTTACGTTCTTCCTTAACAACTTTACGTTGTGTTTCAACACCGATACTATCAATTTTTAATTGAAGCAATCTTTCGGATTCCATCCACAAACCGAGCTCAAGCTGGTTGGAAGGAAAAATTTGATAGTAGAATGTACGGTCTTGCGAAGTTGATGCATTCATTGTGCCGCCGGCACCCTGATTCAGCTTATCGAATTGACCTCTCTCAATATTTGCCGATCCTTCAAACATCAGGTGTTCAAAGAAATGTGCAAAACCGGTTCTTTCGGGATCTTCATTCTTGGAACCGACATGATAGGTTAACGTAATTGCAACGATAGGTAATGCATTATCCTTGTGGAGTATTACATGCATCCCGTTTGGAAGGTCATATTGTGTGAAATCGATCTTCCTGGTTTGTGCATTAACTACTAAGTAACTAAATAAAATAACTAATATCACTAACTTATTTTTCATCATATTACCCGTTAATTGTGATAAAATTGAGGTTGTTTTAATCTTCGTGGTTTGAGCTAATTCCAATGTGCTGTTTTTTTTTCATTTGCCGGAAAAATTGACGATTTAACTTATGTAAAAGTTTGGTAAATCAATGAAATAATCAAGCACTTTGTTTCTTTTGATTGAAACTTTTTCATTATTAATTTAGAACTATAACTATGACAGTTATTATAGTGTTTTTCTACTATCGTGAAAAGTAAACAATATGCCGAGAAAATGTATTTCATTTCAGATAAGATTTTCGTAATAATACGGGCAATTTTGAAGGAATTTTGAAAATCAGAAACGCTAAACCATATAGACTATCCTTCTTCACTCTGATTTTTTTTCTTGCACACGTCAGTTCAGTGGTAAGCCAGGTCAGTTTTATTGAAGAACCTTCAATAGAGATTCATGAAACAATTCAAAATAAAAACAAAGATAATACCCAGTATGATATAACCTACTCGATTGAGCCGTTTTACGATATCAACACTTTTAGATTCATCGTCGTTATGGAATTTAAAGGTGATAAATCCGGTGAAACAAAAATTATTCTACCCGGTGAATACGGGGGACAAAATAACATAAAGGGAATAAAATTTTTAAAGGTTCTTTCCGAAAATTCCTACATATCCGATACACAAAAACCGGAAATCAAAATTGTAAAATATCCGCCTGGTGCCAATGTTAAAATTTATTACCAGGTAGAAGAAATAAGAAATTACGGGATTGAACTCGGTAACCAATACATGGTGGTTTTAAATAGGAGTTATTTCCATTTTCTAGGAGAAACTTTTTTCGTTGTACCTTCGTGGGATAATTCGGCTGAGTATAAATTAAAGATCAGCTGGAACCATATGCCTTCCAATTGGAATATGGCAAACAGTTTTGGCGTGAATGAGAAAACACAGTCAATTAAAATTCCTTTTTGGAAATTGCGCTACTCAATTTTTACCGGCGGTGATTTCAGAATCGTTAAAAAAACTATCGGTAACTACCCGGTGTATGTTTCTATACGCGGCAAATGGAATTTTACCGACGATCAATTTTGCGAGACTGTAAAAGAAATATTAAGGGTTCAAAGGGATTTTTGGCGTGACCATAATTTTCCGCTCTACCTTGTAACGGTTCTTCCTATTGAGGGCAGCGGCGATCAAGGCGGTACCGGCAGAACAAATTCTTACGGACTTTTCCTCTCCAGTGATAGAATTATCGATTACCGGCTCAAACGTGTTATTGCCCATGAAACTTTTCATACTTGGCTTGGTGAAAAAATTCAATTTGCAGAACCGGAACAATTAATATACTGGTTCAAAGAAGGCATCAGCGATTACTATGCAAGATTAACTTTATTACGGGCAAATCTAATTTCACTAAATGAATATGTTGCCGAATACAACAAAGTTTTGAGTAGTTACTTTACTTCATCTGTACGACAAGAAAAAAATGAACGGCTTGTTACTGATTTCTGGAACGACAGTGACATGATGCGTTTACCGTATCTGCGTGGCGATATAATTGCTCATAATTTGAATTACCTGATCATCAAAAATTCAGGCGGTATAAAATCACTTGATGATCTTATGCGCGATATATTCAAGCGCAGCCAGAATGAATCTCTCGTAGTATCCAACGGAAGTTTGAGTGCATTAATAAGATATTACGCCGGTGACCAAGCATTATCGGATATTATGCGAACACTAAATTCCGGTGCTCCTTTAAAAACATATCCCGAAGCACTTGGCCCATGTATCACAATGGAAATTGATTCCTACCGCCAATTCTGGTTGATGGGAGAAAAGTATGATGTACCGGTTTATAATTTCAAATCCGAAAATTTGGTTTATGATTACAGCTGTACGGAATGGTTTAATAGAAAATAATTTTTTTATCCTCTCCATTAATAAAACTCAAGATAAAATATCATTAAGAAACTGTTAACGTTTTTTCCATTTAGGTATAATCAGAGCAATTAACAAACCAACCGTTAAAATTCCAGTGATTATAAATGAAGCTAAATTTGCGCTCCTCGATTCTACTTTCATTACAAAGTCATCATAAAGAAATCTTTCGGCATATACTTTCCACTCCACCGTATTGCCGTTTATGGATTTTGAATTTGTAGAAAGTATCATTCCGGGCATGGTAACTTGATTAGTATAAGCACCGCTTGCGCCGGTAATCCATTCCATTTTCTTCTTAATTTCCCTTAACATTTTTTCAACAAACGGTTGAAGATTTAATATTGCATCCGAATTGAATGTCTCTTTTAAGAAAAGAGTCAATTTACTACCATCACTTTCATTATGATCTATATACTCTAAAATTACTTGTTTCTTTTCTTTGATTGATCTTTCATTAACCTCATCGATATTATACTGTTTGCATTTTTCCAGAAAATTGGATAGAAAATATTCAAGAAAATTTTCTCCGGCATATTTTCCTAAACGTTCTTTCAGTGCTTTTGTTGTATCATCATTTAAAAAACTTTTATACTCTGATTCAGTTAAATATTCATTTAGCGGTATCATTTTATACGGTAAAAATGATTTGTACGTTTCTTCGTATTCATAATAGGTATAAAACCATCGGAATTTTTTATCAAATTTAATTGCAACGCCTATTTTCCCGGAATCGCTGTACTCTTCATTGAGTTCATTCACATCATTAAAAATTTTAGATGCGGTGAAAATAAATTTTGAACTGTCTCTATAGGATTTTTTTGTTTTGATGCTCCATGATTTCTCCGTTGGGACCGGGAAAGGCAAAAGTGCTATTCCGGTTGTATCTCCTTCAACTATTACAACTCTTTCGCATGATCCATCACTATTTATCTTTGTTTTTGTTGTGTACTCTTTGCAGCCCGATACAAAAAGTGAGAGCCATAAAAAATTAGCTGCCATGAATAATATTTTTTGATTTTTCATCTTATCATCTCCGTTCAAAATTGTTTTTCTTTTTGCCCGATATTTAATATTTCATCGAGGAATTCATTCTGCTCTTTCGATAAATTCTTTCTCAAATGTTCAATTTCATTTTTTCTGTCTAGCGCCAAAGAATTATACTTGGTTAATATTTGCTGAATAAGTTTTTTATTAACAACCATCCATTCTTTGGATATGTTCATATATTTTTTCTCACCAACAATCATTTTGTAGATATCGTAGATAAAAGAGAGGTTCGGCAGATTATCACCAAAACCGGCTTCATAATGTTTACCGGCTTTATTAAGATTTTCTTCCAGCTTAATAACACTCTTAAGAGCAGTAGCTTCTTCATAAAAATAGAGAACTATAAAGAATAGTAGGATTGAGTAAAGAGCAAACCTTACTTGCTTAATCAGAAGCCAATTAAATATAATTTCTGTTAACGGACTCTGTTTTTTCCGAACTATGCTGAATCTTATATTATTAAGAATTTCATTGGTAAGTGTTTCCGGGTCTTCCAGAATCGGTGTACTCGTTTTCAGTCTAGAAATAACATTATCCGCTTTTTCAGCATTTACAAAAAAATGACTGCATTCATGACAAGAAGAAATATGTTTTAACAATTCTCTATTCTGTAATTTGGCGTATTCAAAGTTTTCCGATTCCAAAATAATTTTTTTGACTTCATCGCATTTCATTTCAGGTTCTCCATTTAATCAGTCTGGTTCTAATTTCTTTGCGTGCAAGCGAGAGATTTGTCTTTACAGATTGAATTGAAATATCAAGTACTTGCGAAACTTCTTCTGTTGTCAATCCTTCCAAATCCCTTAACACAAAAACAAATCGTTGTTTCTTAGGTAATCTATCGGATATATATTTTATTATTTCAGCTTGTTCTTTATTCACATATAATTTTTCCAGATTCTCACAGCTTTCCATTATTTCCTCGTTTAATTCTTCATTACGTTTAACAGCCCGTTTCCTCATCCTCAGTTTATCGTAACAGAGATTTATTACAATTTTATGCATCCATGTTGTGAATTTTACTTTTCCGTTAAAGCTTCCGATATTTTTCCATATTTTAATAAAACTTTCTTGAACTACATCTTTTGCATCTTCCTCATTCGAGAGGCACCTGAAAGCTACCGAGAAAGCATAATGCTGATAATTTTTCACAACCACTCCAAATGCAGAAAGATTACCTAATTCAACTTCCTTAAGTATTGCAATTAAGTTCTCTTCACTACTGATAATTGAATTCATCTATTCTAATTAATTACTATTTATGATACGGATGAAAATAGGAAAAGTTAAAAGAAAGGGGGTACTTAATTTTGATGTGTGAGTCGAAACCTTGAAGGTTATAATATACCTTCAAGGTTTTAAGACATTTTATCTCAGTTTTTCAAGCAGATAATTTAACAGACTCGAAATTGCAACACGCACTTGCTGCATCGAATCGCGTTCGCGGATTGTAACCGTTTGATCTTGCAAAGTCTGCGTATCAATTAGATTGATAATACTGGTGTTAAGTACATTTTTGGATAATACTACTGCAAAGAACATTGTCCAAAATAATACGCAAAAAATCAACCGCCGGTAGTAATACTTTCTTGATTTCTTATTTGAGCAGCATTAATTTTTTTGTTTGAGAAAACGATTCTGTTTGTAATCTGTAGAAATAAATTGCGCTTGTGAGTTGATAGTTGTTAGTTGATAGTTGAACGTTGTATATGCCTTCTCGCTGAAATTCATCAACAAGCGTTGCCACCTCTCTTCCAAGCACATCGTAAACTTTTAACGTTACGTGTTGTAAAGACGCTCCATGGAGCGTCTCTGCACTAGGAATTGTGTAACCAATTGTTGTCATTGGATTAAACGGGTTGGGATAATTCTGCATCAACTCAAACTTCGCCGGCGCATTAACTGTAACTTCAACAACCTCGCCGTACTCGTACGTTCCGTCGAAATCTATTTGCTTGAGACGGTATTGAAGTTTTCCACACGGTGGATTCTTATCTTCATACAAATACGACTTTGGTGAATTGCTGTTGCCATTTCCTTTCACAAAACCGAGCGTTTCCCAGCTCGCACGGAGCGATAACGAAGCGCCTCCCTTGCCATTGAGATTCTTCGCTCCGCTCAGAATTTCGCTTCGCTCTATCTCAAACCCGTAGTTATTCACTTCCGTTGCTGTTTTCCATTCCAATCTGATTGCATTTGCTTCTTGCTTAGCTGTAAAAGAGATCAACTCTACCGGCAGCGGCGAGCTTTCGCTTGCAATAATAAATTGGCTGAACGAAGTTATTCCTTCAAACGTTACCGTTGTTGATGTTGATGATGAAGCTGATGCCAGCAAAGTCCATTCACCATCCGCATTACTTTCCCGGCGATATAGTTTTAAGTTGGACGGCGTTGATTGGTCAGTTGAACTTATACTTCCTTCGGGTAAAGTGAATGTTAAGTTAGCAGAAAAAGTACCCGGTATTCCATAAGCTTTTAACACACAGTACCTGTTTTGCACATTCCCGGATATGCCTGAAGTTGTATTTGGCGAGCGGTTTATTTCTGTGCAGACAAGATCAACTGATGCATCAAAAGGTTCGGTAGTTTCTAATTGAACATTTCCAAGTGTTGATGTGGTGCCTTCAGAAAAATTGTTCTGGCTGTTGCTCGTTCCACTGCCAGTTGGAACTGACGAACTCATCCACTCACTGGTATTCCTCAACTCTCCGGTTAATTTATTGTTCGTTACATCCCTCAATGATGTTGAACTGCCACCATCATTAAACTGCCAATAAGCAACAAGACCATCGTTAGTGTTATCGAGTGTTTTGTGCATATTTTCACGTATTTGCTGAGGAGTTCTTGTAACATTCCAAATCCGGACTTCATCTATTTTGCCGTTAAAAAATCTTCCGCCAAAATCGGAACCGATACGGATTGGATCATTATTTGCCTGAACATTGCAAGGATCAACACTTGTAAGGTTCTGTTCTACTCCATTCAAATAGAGATGTCGCGTGCCGTCATTATTTACGGCTGCTACGTGGTACCACTGATTTTCCTCAAGAATATTATCTTCTGTTTCCCATCCATCAATGCATAATCCTTTGGCATTAGCTGAGTTTTTTAATCTTAAGAAATATCCATAAGTACCTGCATTCTGATATTTAGAAACTATCCCTCTCAATGGACCAAATGATTCCGGTTTTATCCAGACTTCTATTGTGTAGCTGCTGTTGTTTGAAAAATCCAATGCGTCATTATCCGGAATATTGATATAACCTTGTGCACCATCAAAACAAAGTGCAGTACCCGGTGAAGTAGATAAGGTTATAAATGATATATCATCGCCATAAGAAGTGCCGAAAGAGTTTGTTGCATAAGCACGAATATGATATACAGTTCCCTCAGCTAAACCTGTTATTGAACTTGTAAATGGTCCTGTTCCGCTTCCAGACTCAATCGGATTATCTGCTACAGTTGGATTTGCGGAAGTGCTCCTACATATTCCCCGGTCAGTTACAGTAGAACTTCCGCCATCAGTAACATTACCTCCGCTTTCGGCTGATGAAGTAGTTATATTAGTAACCGGCGAAGTAGTAACAGTGGGCTTACCTGATATTGTTGTAAAAGTCACCTGACTTCCGTAGGAAGTTGCATAACCGTTTATAGCATAAGCACGGACATAATACGTGGTAGTAGGACTTAATCCGGTTATTGAACTTGTAAAACTTCCTGTTCCACTTCCATCATTTGTTTTTGTATCTAATGATGCTGTTGGATTTTCAGATGTACTCCAGCAAACTCCTTTAGCAGTAACCGCACCGCCGCCTTCATCAGTAACATCACCGCCGCATATAGCTGTTGTGGCGCTTACATCGCTAACAGCATTTGTTGCAACTACCGGTGGGTGTATATTGGAAATTATAAATTGACTAAATGAAGTAATGCCTGGAAAAGTTGCAGTTGTTGCGGTTGCTGATGTAGCTGTAGTTACAAGACTCCAGCCGCTTATAGCATTATTATCCCTTTTGTAAAGCTCTAAGTCACCCGGTTCTGTTTGATTTAATTCTTGTATAAATCCTGCCGGTAATGTAAATGTAAAATCGACAGAAAAACTACCCGCCGCACCACCGGAAGGATAGGCATTTATCACAAAATATTTATTCAGAATATTACTACCGCTTATTCCCGAAGTTGTATTTGGCGGGCGTTCTATTTCCGAACAGACAAGGTTAACAGAATTATCAAATGGATCTGTCGTTGTCAACTGTAAGTTTCCAAGAGTTGTCATTCCACTTGTAAAATTATTACTACTGCTGCCGGTGCCGCCGCCAACCGGAATAGGAGAATTAACCCAGACATTATTCAGATCCATGTTGGTTAATGTACCATTATATCCTGTGGCTGCATCGTGTAAAGTTTCACCACCCTCCTCATTATACTGCCAATAACAAACCAATCCGTCCCCTGTATTATCAAGTGTTTTATACATATTCTCATGAACCTCTTGTTCTGTGCGGGCAACATTCCAGATTCTTACTTCATCAATTGAGCCGTCAAAATATCTGTTGCCGACAACCTGACCAAAATCCCGCCCGATACACAAAGCATTGTTGTTTGCCTGAACATTGCACGGATCTACGCTTGTGAGATTTTGTTCTACTCCATTCAAATAAAGATGACGTGTTCCGCCAGCATTTACGGCTGCTACATGGTACCATTGATTTGCTTCAAGAATATTGTCTGCTGTTTCATAGCCATCGATGCATAATCCTTTGGCATTAGCTGAGTTTTTTAACCTTAGGAAATATCCATAAGCGCCTGAGTTCTGATATTTGGAAACTATTCCTTTCAAAGCGCCGAACGTTTCTATTTTTATCCATGCTTCAATTGTATAAGTCCCGCCGTTGGTAAAATCAAGAGCATTGTTATCCGGAATATTTACGTAGTCGTTCGAGCCGTCAAAATTAAGAGTGGTACCGGGAGAGTTTGACAAAGTAATTACTTCACTGCCATAAGAAGTACCATAAGAATTTGTTGCATAAGCGCGAATATAATAAATCGTTCCTTCTGTTAAACCTGTTACAGAACTTGTAAATGCGCCGGTTCCGCTTCCATCAATTGTTTTATTATCATCAATTGTAGGATTAACTGAAGTATTCCAGCAAACTCCATAAGCAGTAACAGTAGAAGCGCAATCGTTGGTAACCTCGCCGCCGCATGTGAGAGATGTTCCTTGAAAGTCGGTAATACTGTTGGTATTTACTATTGGTTTCCCGGCTAAAGCTATGCTCTGTAAACCTGAAGATATGCTTCGGTTGGTTATTTGACCTTCAGTGTAATATGCGTTATGATATTTATATCTTGACTCCGGTGAATCTGTAACTCCGCCTAATGAAATTGCACCAGAAGTATCCAATAGTGTATAAACCACTGTAACTTTAACGATCTTCTGCTTGGTGATCAACGTCTTCGCCCCAGCAGGAGGATATTTATAAGAATAAATAAATCTTATTCTTCCTGATGCATGATCAAAATCTTGCGTGTAATTATAATCCAGTGAAGGAAAATATTGCTCGCTAAAGCTTACAGAAATTACCTGCGCTTTAAAAGCAGCATCTAAAAAACATTTTTCCTGGATTAGAATATAACCATTGTTATTTCCATCTATATCCTGCGCATATAAATTAAAGACAAGTGTTCCTTGTGAGCCTGAAGGTGAGCCATGCGTATTACTTACTAATTCAAAACTTGTTTTAGTTCCCTCGGCAAACAAATGCAGGGGGAGAAGTAGCAATAAATAAATCAAAATTTGTTTGAAGTGTTTCATATTTTTTTCTTTTTGAGTTAATAAAACCATTGTTCTAATCCTGATTCAAGGTCTCCTTCTTGCGAGGAAAAATCTCCGATGAGGGTAACATTGAACTTTGTTTGGAGGCGTTCACTCGCTTCTCAAATGTTTCAATGTTGTGTCGAAGCCAGATGTTTCTTACGGTTGAAGGGGAAACACTCACAGTTTGTTTCTTGAGTTCATCCGAGCACCGTCGTTGACCGCATTCCGGTTTCTCCAGAGCGAAGCCAAGTACGGCGATTTCAATCTTCCCATCCACCCGGTTCTTCAGATTAGGTTTTCGCCGGGAAATGTTTTGCAGTGCATCTTCTCCACCATTCTCGTACAGTTTCTTGAAACGATAGAAACTATCGCGCGAATACCCGATCAACCGGCATGCTTCAGCCACATTGCTTAATTTTCGGGCAAGCTTCAAGAGCTCCAATTTTTTATTGATGGTGCTTCGTTCCATAGACACCATTCGAAATTTTAACTAACCTCAAAGTTCAATGAAATGTCTGTCAGATATTATTCTGACTTTTCTAAAGTATTAGTTCGAAAGGAAAGAAGATTGGAAAAACCGGCAAGTAGAAAAAATTAACGCGAGAATGAACCAAGCTTTTCAATTTGTACAAAATCATCTTTAAAAGAATCAAGTGCCGGGGATGTGATAGATGGTTTATTCAAAAAGATAATAAAGTTGACACTTTTGATAAACGTTTTACCCTCATTCTTCAGAAAGAAGTCCGGTGTAATAGAAGTTGCTGCTTTGAATTCATTAATAAAATGCGCCTGATCATAGTAACCGTAATTCAGCGCCAAATCCGCCCAGTTGAATCCTTTGTTTCCTACCTTGGATTTTCGTGACAGCATTTCATTTAAAATATGTCTGAAACGAAAAGTCTCAAGATATTCCTTAGGCGATTGACCGATACGGTTAAGAAATTCCCACCTAAGAGTACGCTCGGAAATATTTAATTGACCGGCAATCTGGTTGACCTTAATTGAACCGCCTCTGTTTTCAATAAGATCTACTGCTGCTGAAGTAATATCGTTTTTAGGTTGTTTCGATTTTTTATGTAATTGTCGTAGGATAAATTCTTCCGTGATTTCAATCCTTTGGCGTAAGGATTTTGAATTATTAATTCTATCTTCAAATAGTCTCCCTTCATTACCAAAAACGTCTTCAAATCCATAGAAAATATTTTTGAGTTCACTCTGGTAAATGCCGAAGATTTTGTAGAACCCACCGGGTTTAAATCTTACATGTACTGATTTATTTACTTTTGTAATTTTATCGATAAAGCAATTAGATTGAATAGAATGCGTGCCGATAATACTGCAAAATGATTCATGCTTTTTTCCACTGCCATTTAACCGTACCGATGAGCCGTGATAGGATAATGCCATTTCAACTGCATTCAGCGGCAAATAAATTGCTTCTACTCTCGCATAACCATCGACGTTATCTACCGATTCAGACTCTCCTTGATAATAAAACTCGATATACTTACTTAATCGGGGTGAGGGTTTAAAAATATGGAATGATGAATTTGTGCTTTTGTATTCAGCCATCTCAATTTTTTCCCGGGTCATCTTTATCCAATAAAATACATTGAAGTAGAGACGCCATACATGGCGTCTCCGTTTTTTAAGAGGCGATAAATCGCGTCTCTACAAAAACCTATCTTAACTTCTCAAGTAAATAATTCAACAACTCGCTGATTGCAACACGTACTTGCTGCATAGAATCGCGTTCGCGAATTGTAACAGTTTGATCTTGTAAAGTCTGCGTATCAATTGTAATGCAGAACGGTGTTCCGGCTTCGTCCATTCTTCTGTAGCGTCTGCCGATTGCGCCTTTATCATCATAAAAAATTCTTAGGAAAGGGCGCAAGTCTGTTTCAATTTTACGCGCAACTTCCGGCATTCCGTCTTTATTAACGAGCGGCAGTATTGCGGCTTTTATCGGCGCAAGTTTCGGATGAAACTTCAGCACACTGCGAAGTTCGCCGTTTACTTCTTCTTCGTAATATGCATCAACCAAAAAAGCCATGAACGAACGGCTTGCACCGGCAGAGGTTTCAATTATGTACGGAATATATTTTTCTTTTGTTTCGTCGTCGAAGTATTGCTGGGATTTTCCAGAATACTGCTGATGTCTTCCGAGATCAAAATCGGTTCTGTTGTGAATTCCTTCAATCTCGCCCCAGCCGAACGGAAATTCGTATTCGATATCGGTTGCTTCTTTTGCATAGTGAGCAAGTTTATCCGCCGGATGATCATGGAAGCGCAATTTATTTGGAGTCATTCCCAATGTTTTGAACCACTCGATTCTTCTTTCTTTCCACTCATCGTAATGTGTTTTATCAGTGCCGGGTTTAACAAAGTATTGCATTTCCATCTGTTCAAACTCGCGCGTGCGAAACAAGAAATTTTTTGTATTGATTTCGTTGCGGAATGCTTTCCCGATTTGTGCAATTCCAAACGGAAGTTTTTGACGGCTTGAATTTGCGACATTCAAAAAGTTAACATAAATACCTTGGGCAGTTTCGGGACGCAGATAGATAATATTGGCAGCATCGTCAACCGGTCCCAAAAATGTTTTGAACATCAAATTGAATTTGCGCGGCTGTGTGAATGTGCCTTTGTTGCCACACTGCGGACAGCTCAAAATTTCCAGCAGCTTAACTGCCTTGCCCTGATCTTCAAGCACAGCAGTAAATTTATCATCGAGTGAACCTTCTTTTGCAAAAAGTTCCGGATCGAGTTCTCTGAGCGATTTGTCTTTATTTTTTTCGGAGATCAATTCCGTTAAAGTATCCAATCTGAATCTTGCTTTGCATTGTTTGCAATCGATCATCGGATCGGTAAAATTTTCGACGTGACCGCTCGCTTCCCAAACACGCGGATGCATCAATATCGAAGCGTCCAATCCTTCAACATCTTCGCGGTAAGTCATGGCTTTCCACCATTCCTCTTTTATATTTTTCAAGAGTTCAACGCCAAGCGGACCGTAATCCCAGCAGCCGTTTAATCCGCCGTAAATTTCTGATGATTGAAATACAAATCCTCTCCGCTTTGCAAGTGATACAATTTTTTCTACTGTTTCGTTTTGTCCCTTTGCGATGGTATACCTCACTTCTTATTTAAAACTTTTTTAACGTTAGTAGCTATGCAAATGGGGACTAAAGTCTTGAGCTGTTGAGTATATAAACATCCACTATCTAAAGATAGTGGCAATTAAAAATAATCAGCAGCAAAAAATTGCCACGAGATTTATCTCGTGGAATAATACAAAAGAAATGGAAACGGCTTTAGCCGCAATTTGCATAACTCTTTATTAATGATTTCTTTTTTATTTATGCGAATAAAAACTTCACTCGTCGCGGTGAACAGTTTCCGGTGAAAAAGCCGGAAGACAAACAGCAACATATTCCGCACCTTCGGGATTCGGAGTGCTGTACTGAACCCACTCACCTTTTTTAGTAATGATTGCTTCGCCGGCATTCAGATCATAAACAGAATTTTTTGTTGTCACTCTCAACAGACCTTTCAGCACGATCGTGTATTCATCAAACCCGGGTGTTTGCCCCGGTTCAATCCATCCGCCCGGACTTTTCATTCTTGCAACACTCACATCACTTGTGTGCGAGTTTACTCTGCCGATATACTCTTCGATAATTTTCGGTTTGTTACCGGCGGCTTCAATTATTGTCGGCTTTTCAATTTTGACCGGCACGTTAAATCCTTGTCGTTAAATATATCTTAAGATAATTCACTCATCAAACCGTAAGAATATTGGGGGCAAATATAAGAAATTTTTCGGGGAGAATAAGAGGGACTCTGTAGCTGAAAAGAACATCAGTTTATTTAAAGTTCAGCCATTTTTTCCATTCCGATAAAAAAAGTTCTTCGCTTAAATTAAATTCTTTTAGAATTTCATTTTCGTTTGTCAATTTCAACAAACCAATTAATTTTTCTTTACCCCACCTCTCCTCTATGAATTTTACAAGAGAGCCGCTGATCGCATATCTATACTTACCGCTCCACCCATCTTCTAAGTTAATGGGAAGTCTGTTTTCTTTCCAGGCATTCTTTAATTGATTTAACTTCTCATTGTCTAACTGGCCAGCTGTTAATACGGCAATACCTTCAACGAACCAGCCGATTTCATCCATACCGGAAAAATCAGGATGGGAGTTTTGCTGCCCGTGAAAGACATGCATAAGTTCATGAGTAATTATTTCTTGAACATGTTTCTTATCATCCGGGTTATGTTCACATGCTTCGGCTTTCCAAACTCTTGGTGATAAGATATCTAATCTGTATGCAACACCGCTTGCAGCCATCCAGCACTCAGATTTGAAATCCGGGATGCCCCAATCTTTGCTCCATTGTTTATCTAGTTCTTCGCGCGATGGAAAAATATAAACATCAAACTTCTTGTTATATGATTTCCCGAAGTAATTGATAATTTGATCGAAACCGTGTGTAAGGAGCTGATATATTTCATTTGATACGGCAGAATCAATTGACGTGTAAAAAAGTACAAAATCTGGATCCTCTTTTTTCAGCCAACTGCTTTGATTTTCAACTCCTAAACAAAATGTATAGTTGTGAACGTTTATGACTAACAGAAAGCAAATTACTTTTATTGTGTTAAACATTTGTAATCCTGATTTAATTTTTAGACATAAAGAGAGTGGTAAAATGTCGATATCAAAACGGGAGAGTAAAGATAAACTTACTCCCAATACCGGGTTTACTTTCAACCCAAATCTGACCGTTGTGGCGTTCAACGAAATCTTTGCAAAGTATTAAACCAAGACCGGTTCCTTTTTCACCTTGAGTTCCGTTTTTCGTTTCGATGCGGTCAATCCGGAACAATTTTTCTACAGTCGTTTCATCCATTCCAATTCCGTTGTCTTCAATCGATATTTTTACACCATTAGACTGACTGCCGACATTTATGGTTACATGACCCCCTACATGAGTAAACTTGATTGCGTTGGATATTAAATTTCTGAAAACAGTGGTTATCATTTGTTCATCAACCCTTATAAATATATCATTTTCACATTCTACGTTAAGAACAATATTTTTATTCTTTGCAGATGGAATAAGTAAATCTTTACTCTCCGAAATAATCTCTTTCATGTTAATCCGTTCCGGATTGAATTCAAGTCTTCCGGCCTGGGACTGCGACCATATCAGTAAATTTTCAAGAAGCTGATAATTTTGTTTTGCAGCTTTGCCGATATCATCAATAAAAGAGAGTTTCTCTTCATCGGACAAATCACTAAAATCTTCTTTTAGTATTTCCGTATAACCAAAAATTGCATTGAAAGGTGTCTTAAGGTCATGTGCTATCAAACGGAAAAAAGTATCTTTAACAGCGTTCAGCTCTTTCAGTTTTTCGTTTGCCAGCTTTTTAGAATGGTATCTGTTATAAGTTACAACCGCAATTGCAAGAATCAAAAGAGCAATTACAATCAAATAATTTCTTTGCTTCTCTTTTAACTCAACGTCCTTTTCCAAAACAGATTTTTCTTTCTCTGCTTTTTCTGCTTTGTAAATAGATTCCATCGATCTTACTAAAGCAATATTCTCTTGATTCAAAAGCGAATCCTTGAGCATGATGTACTTGTTGTTATACTTCAAAGCTCCTATATAGTCTTTTCTAATCTCATAATACTGGGACCAGAAACGATACGACTGTAATATTACGTATGCCGCCTTCATATCGCTTGTTAATTTCTGTGATTCGGCTAGATTAAATTCTGCCTTATTCAGATCACCAAGTTTAGCATAAATCAGAGCTAAGTTGTTATGATTAATTATCCGGCCTTCTTTATATTGTATTTTGTGCGAAAGGTCCAGCGCTTGAAGTCTATACTTCAAAGCATCCTTTAAATTATTTTGAGAATAATAAACTCCACCTATACCGCCCCACACCGCAGCAATACCTTTTTGATCATCAATTTTTTTGTAGCCACTTTCTGCTTCACGATAATAATCGAGTGCAAGATTATATTCGCCCATATCAAAATAAACTTCTGCTATCAGGTTATTCGTAAGAGCTTTTCCACTGTTATCATTTATCTCATTCCTGATTCTCAAAGTGTAATTCAAATATTCGAGAGCTTTTACAAAATCTCCCTGGTTTTTATAAACAAGCCCAATATTGATTGTACAAAAAGCCATTCCTTCTTTGTTGTTTAATCTTTCAAAGATATTGAGTGCACGAAGTATATGCTCTAGCGATAATGGATTATTTCCGATTAATCTATAAATTCCACCGATATTGTTGTTCGAAAAAGCAATTTGAAGGCTATCTTTTGCTGCTTCGGCGTTGCGTAAAGCATCTTTGTAATATGTTATTGCTTTATCGTAGTCGCCCAAATTTCTGTAAACAACACCGATAAGATTCAACGATTTAGCTTGCAGACTTTTATTTTCAATAGTTAGTGCAATTCGAAGTGCTTCTTGTCCGCTTCTTAAAGCTGCGGTAGGATCTTTACTGCGGTAGGTCCAGGTATAATCGTTTAATATTCTGATTTTAGTCGTATCCGGATCTTTGGAGATATTTCTCATTATACTATCAAGATTCGGCTGGGCATTAACCAGTAACTGGTTTACCAAGATAAAAAAAAGCAGCTTCATTGAAATAATCCAAATAAATCTATGGACAATTTACAATACTTTAATCCTTATAGGAAACTGTTAATAAAAAATCATCGTCCGAAGAAAAAAAGAACTTACTATTTGTTCTATTTTTGCGGTTCCATTCCCATTGCCGCCCATTCTTCTTTCGATGGTCCATAAACACCGGGTACTTTTAGACCGGCTTGTCTCATCAATACCGTCATCTGTGCACGGTGATGCACCTGGTGAATGATCAATACTTTAAGAAGTTTTCCTTTAGCCCAATTTTCACCCCATAAGTTTAACTCTTCCGCAAGCATATTATCAGTCCACTTATTTTTAATCTGCTCGTATAAAGTATCAGAATTTTTTTGAAAGGTTGAAATAATGTTCTCAAATTTTTCCGGTTCGCGTTCTTGTTCATCAAGGCGACCAAAATCCAAACCGGTTTTCGTCATCATATCCGGTATGCTGTTAGTAATATGCCATGCCAAATAGCTAAGTGATCTTCCATCGGGAGTTACTTTTTGTTCTTTCTTTTCCTCGGTAATATTGTTAAATAATTTAATTGTTGATTCACTTTCATATTTCCAATCTTCTAAAAAATCATTGATTACGCGGTACATAACGTCATCTCCTTGTGTTAAAGTGAATTGTTATAGACCCTTCGCTGCGCTCTGGGTGACATCTTCGATGTCATTTTATTTTTATTTCATGAATACCGCCGGCAAATTCTGCTTGCGATTCGATTTCAATTTTAATCTTTGATGTTTTCACCGTCTCAAAAATCGTTTTGCAAAATCCATCTTTCTCTATTTCATAGCCGTCCGGTGCATAAACCTGAATGTACTTATCACCTTCCATGTAAAATACTTTCCATGCTTTCGGTATTCTGCATTCGCCATCACCGGTATCATCAAACCAGTAAATTTCTACCTGGGAAATTTCTTCCGGTTTGTCAAAATTTATTTCTACCCATTCTTTAGTTCCCTTGTTGGGCCACCAATGAAAGAACGGCACCGATTCATCATTCGAACTAGCCGGTTCAATTTGATCATTTACTGCTTTTATATTTTTTCCGTTCGATGCAGCAACTGAAGACCTGGTAATAATAGTTTTTTTGCCTACGGGAATTAACCCGTTTTCATTTCTACCAAGCCAAACATTCATTTCACCGGCACCGCGGTGTGCCCATGCATAATATGGAATTGCATTAAAGTCTTGTTCTTCTTGTATAATGGTTTTTTCGTCTTCAGAAACTTTACACCCAAAAATTTTCCCTTTTATTACGTTTATACCATTTAATAAATCGGCTTTGTATTCTTGCTTCAATTCGGATTCATCCGTTAGAAGTAGGTTTCTTACATAACCGTCTTTACTATCGGGCCATTCGGCACAATAAACAACCGGGCCGTATTCCAACGCTACTTTATTCTTATCGCTTTCTACCCTTCCATTTGCAATAATTCTATTGATCTGCATAGGGAGAATTAAACTCACTTCATCATTTCTATTCCAATCCCTTTCAATTACAGCATAACCATTTTGCATAGTGTAATCGTTAATGTTTCCATTGATTAATATTTTTACTTCACCTTTAAATTCATTCACATAAGAGTACAAATCACTCTCGATCGGCTTGCCTTTTGCCCATCCGGGAATTCTTAAATTCAATTTAAATTTGTTTCCGTCAGCTTCAGGATTAACAGTTATCTTAATCTCACCTCCCCATGGATAATCTGTTTCCTGGTTTATCCTCACAGTTTTACCATTAACATCAATTGCTGCGCTATTGCTTGCAAAAAGATTTATAAAAACATTCTCATCTTTAACTGCATAGATAAAAGATGGAAACGAAGCGATGAATCTTGCTATGTTAGGCGGACAGCAAGCACACGTGAACCACGGGCTCCGTACATGTGTACCGTAAGACTGGAGCGGATTGGGATAGAAAAAGGATTTTCCATCCATCCCGATACCCGAAAGAAATCCATTGTATAATGTTCTTTCAAAGACGTCAATATATTTAGATTCGCCATAAAGGAGAAACATTCTATAATTCCACAACATGTTTGCGATTGATGAACATGTTTCGTTGTAGGCACTCATGTTAGGCAATTCGTATTCATCTCCGAATGCTTCTCCCGACCCTTTGGCACCGATACCGCCGGTTATGTAAATCTTTTTACTTACAACATTCTCCCACAATTTGTTCAATGCATTCCTATAATTTTCATCACCGGTAAATGCAACGGCATCAGCCATTGCCGAGAACATATACGATGCACGTACAGCATGACCCACAGCTTCGTCTTGCTCGATAACCGGTTTGTGGTCTTGAGCATATTCGCCCCATGAATCGCGTCCGTTTAATTCTTTGCCGCGTCCTCTTATATCAAGAAAAAATTTTGCCAGTTTTAAATATTTTTCTTCGCCGGTTACCTTATAGAGTTTAACCAAACCTATTTCTATCTCTTGATGCCCCGGCGGTATTTGAAGTTTACCCGGACCAAATGTTTTTTCTATTAATTCTGCACTTTTAATCGCAACATTTAACAGTGTTTTTTTACCGGTTGCTTGATAATGTGCAGCAGCGGCTTCGTAAAGATGTCCTAGATTGTACAGCTCGTGGCTCCATTGTAAGTTCGACCATCGTTCCGGTCCAATCATTTTCTTAACTTTTTCCGATGGTACTCTTCGTGCTGAATAGAGATAGCCATCTTCCTCTTGTGCTTTCTCAATAACGGAAATCAAGCTGTCAAGTTTACTTTCAAACGCTTTATCTGGAAACGTTACTAATGAATAGCAAACTGCTTCCATGGCTTTGTAAACATCGGAATCATCGAAGGCATATGCGGTGCAGAACTCTCCATCGTTAATCCCAGCTGCAAATAAAAGGTTGTTTATTCTACCGGTTTCATCCAGTTTTTGAAATACATACGGAATAGTTACACTTCTATTTGTTGCAATTCTATCGTACCAAAATCCTTTATCAACATTTACATGCTTTAGTTGAACGGGTCTGATCGCATAATCTTTTGTCGTTTGAAAATGATTGATGGAAGCAAAAGCAAAAATCAGCAGAAATATAATTTTGATTTTCATCGTTCTACTTTAATTTATTTATTAGAACCATCTGAAAAATACAGTTAGTAAAACATATTTTTAAGTATTGTGTGTGTTTTTTTTGATAAATAATTCTTTTTACGGAAACAATTAGTTCTTTGAAATAGTGTTGTCTGCTTCAGTGAGTAGT
>JBFMBS010000030.1:0-51274 GCA_040755055.1 Bacteroidota bacterium | reverse complement strand
GTTGATTTCACTATTTTTCATCTCGGAGACTCCTTTTAGTTTTTTTGTTATCTGCAATAACAATTTTAAGATTATTTGGAGTCTCTTTTTCTAAAATCGAATTTCAACTAAGATTGAATATATACCACCATAAATTTCAGAATGAAATACTTTGTTGCTCTTGTACTCTTTTTTATTTTTAATAAAAAATGTAATAGCCACACCTTGCATAATATCAAAAACATTTTCGTCTTTAGAACCGTCAGGTGCTTTCTCTTTTTTCAAACTGTTGCCGTGCAGATCAAGGATATAAATCTCATCAAAGCTGTTCATTAAACTTTGGCGCATTCCGCGGAAAGTAGGGTTATCCAAATAACTGTGGTTAGTAATAAAACCCAGTACGCCGCTTCCGGCTTGGTCAATTTTCCACTGAGCAAAGCGTATGAATTTAACGTAATCATCTTGCAGCCATTTCGGATTTTTCTCGCCCAGCGGTTTTCCATCAACCTGGTAATATTCTTTTATCTTTTCAGAAATCCATTCACCGGTATTTGAAGAATGACCGGAATAAGGAGGATTGCCAAGTATAACAAGTATTGGCTCTTTTCTTTTTATTTCCCCGGCTTCATGGCTTTCAACAGAAAGGGAAGACATATTAGGAAATTTTGATTCATCAAGTTCTTGCATATCGAGCGTGTTGGTTAAATAATATTTAACACGCTCATTATCATTCATTTTGTAACCAAGTTCTTCCAGCATAAAGGACATCTTCATATGCCCGATTGCATAAGGAGCCATCATCAATTCAAATGCGTAAAAATTTTGAAGAACATGATCCTTTATTAGAGGACGGACGATTCCCCTACCATAATTTTCTTCCATTTCTTTTGCAATCAATTGTATTGCTTCGGCAAGAAAGCTCAAAGTACCGCCAGCCGGATCGAGTAGTGTAACATCTTTATGTGCAAGTCCTTCAGACATATCAAATTTATCTTTTAGGATTTGATGAAGCGAACGGACAATGAAAGATACAACCGGTTCCGGTGTATAATAAACTCCTCGTTTTTCCCGTGTCGCCGGGTCGTAAACTTCAAGGAATGTTTCGTAGAAATGTAAAACCGGGTCACTCCCTTTTCCTTGAATAAAATAATCTTCCAAAATTTTCTTTGTGTCAGCAACTTCCAAAACATCGGAGATATCATCAACTATAGATTCCATTTGTTCTGGAAGGTCTGAACTTGAAATGAAACGGAAAATATCTCTCAAAATTCCAATGGATTTTGGGATGTAATCAAAAGCGAGTTTTCTGTTGAATTCTTTTTCTGAACGTAAACGGGCAGCGAATAATCCGTAAGTAATAGTTTGTGAATAAAGATCGGCGAATTCTTCTTCGTTTATTCCTGAAATTAAAAACTCCTTAAAAGCTTTATGAAAACCAATTAAGTTTTTGTCACCCTTATTCAATTCTTCAGTTATAACTTGATCTTTTAAGAAGCGTGTTCTCTTAGCAAGTTCGGTAGCAAGCGTTTTTGCAGTAAATGATCTGGGTATTGAATAAGAAAGAAATCGTTCAAGAAGCGAAAGGAATTTCTCTTCGTTTTCAGCAACCGGTGTTGTGCCAAGTTTTTTAATTACAAAAGAGCGTGCGGCAGAAACTTTATCAATTATTTTTCCATCGCGGTACAAACGGAAATCGGTAAAGTTTGTAAGGATAACATTAGGGAAAGTTTTAATGTAACGTTGTAATTGTTCGCTGTCTTCAATTTTGTCAAGATCAATGCCTATGTTCTTGGCTTCGATGTAACCGATGATTCTGTGCTGACCGTCAGTTACTTTAAAATCAGGATTGCCGGCTTCGGTCTGTTTTGGGAGTATGGTAACATGTATTTTCTTTTTACGTTCGGTTTCAGAAAACTTAATTATTAAATGTTTCAGGGAATCGTAAAAGGATTCTTCGCGGCTGTCGCCCTGGCTAAACTCATCCTTTAATTTCTTTAGGTAGCTGGAGAGCATTAAATTCAACATTGAGTTAATAAATCAATGTTCAATATGCCCAAGAATATATATTAATTCAAGAAGTTTATTATAGCTTGAATAAGACGTTTAGTTTGCAGATAGTTATGACAAGAATAATTTTGTCAAATTTTATAACAAAAAATTTTTTTGTCATTATTTCTATTTCGAACATATCCTAATTTAGGCACAGAATAGCAGTTCCTCCGGAATTACTAAATCTAATATTAGATAAAGATATTATCGTAGATAGTAACAGTGTTCAAGTGTTCTATTGAAAGGTAACCACCATTTTCTAATTTGTACCCCTCGGGGTTCCTTTCAATAATTTTCCTTGTTTTTATACCCGTAAGGTTATAAATTTAACACGGCAATTAATATTTACACCCATTCGGGTATAAAATTATGAAGAAATCAAAAATACTTTCGAATTTTGTTAAAGAAAAGAGAAAGAAACTTGGGTTAACTCAAATTGAACTTGCAAAGCGAGCCGGTGTAGGTTTACGCTTTGTTCGCGAACTTGAGCAAGGCAAATCTACACTTCAACTTGATAAAGTTAACCAGGTTTTATTTTTGTTCGGTCATCAATTAGGTCCGGTGAAAATTGAAATAAGGAACAGTGATGAGTAAAATCGGGAAAGTATATTACAAAAATTTATTTGCCGGAATAATCAGGGAAGATGAAAACGGGATCAGTTTTATTTACGACAAAGAATATTTGTCAAACAAAGAAGCAAAACCGGTGAGTTTAACTCTTCCGTTACGGGAAAAGGAGTACGTCGGCAAAACTATGATTCCTTTTTTTGACGGACTCATTCCCGAAGGATGGCTGCTCGATATTGCCCAAACAAATTGGAAAATAAATCCGCGCGATAGAATGGAATTGTTATTAACATTTTGTAAAGATACAATCGGTGCTGTAAGCGTAGAAAGAACAACCGAAGAAAATCTATGACCAATACAAAATGTTTATACTGTTACGAAGCGCTTCAAGAACCGGAAAAAGATTTTCATGCAAAATGCAGCAAGATTTTTTTTGGCTCATCTGTTCCTCCTACATTAGATGTTAATCTCCCGGATATAGAAAAACTGGCGTTAAATATTCTCGGAAGAAGTACATCGGTAACCGGAGTACAACCTAAATTATCCGTTGATGTGAAAAAAAATAAAAAAGGACCAGTGCGTTTAACAATCGTCGGTTTATGGGGAAGATATATTTTGAAACCGCCTCATAATGCTTATCCGCAAATGCCGGAGATCGAAGACTTAACAATGAAGCTTGCCGAAGCTGTTGGAATAAAAACCGCTGACCATTCATTGATAAGAATGAAATCGGGAGAGCTGGCTTACATAAGTAAAAGATTCGATAGAACTGCAAAGGAGAAATTACATGTAGAGGATTTCGCTCAATTACTGGAAGTGTTGACGGAACGAAAATATTCCGGTTCAATCGAGCAGATTGGTAAATCTATTTTGAAATATTCATCTTTCCCCGGAAATGATCTTATTAATTTGTTTGAATTGATTCTTTTTTCCTTTTTAACCGGCAACGCTGACATGCATCTTAAAAATTTTTCACTCATCCGTGATGAATATGACGATGTTAAGCTAAGCCCGGCTTATGATCTCATTTCCACTAAATTATTGATACCGAATGATAGTGAAGAGTCGGCACTTTCAATAAATGGCAAAAAGAATAAAATAAATAGGAAAGATTTTGATTATCTTGCCGACAAATTTGGTGTACATATAAAAACCAAAAACTCTATATATCAAGAATGCGCAGAAGCTTTAAACGATTGGAAAGATTTAATTGATAAAAGTTTTTTGTCAGTCGATAAACAAATGAAATATAAAAAACTAATTGAAGAACGGGTAAGCCAATTAATATAGATTAAGCGGTTATGTCGAATACCAAAGCAAACAATTTTGACTACGATTACATCATTATCGGCAGCGGATTCGGCGGTTCCGTTGCTGCATTGCGGCTTTCGGAAAAGGGCTACAAGGTTCTTGTCCTAGAAAAAGGAAAATGGTTCACTTCTAAAGATTTTCCGGGGACAAACTGGAATTTGAAAAGATGGTTATGGATCCCGCTATTTAGATTTTTTGGCTTTTTCAAGATTACATTTTACCGTCATGTTGGAATCCTATCCGGTGTTGGTGTTGGCGGTGGCTCACTCGTTTATGCAAACACACTTCCTATTCCCACAAAAAAATTTTTTCAATCCGAATCATGGTCACACCTTACCGATTGGGAAAATGAATTGGTAGAACATTACCAAACAGCAAAACAAATGCTTGGTGTAACTAAAAATCCGCGTTTAGAAAATGGTGATAATGTACTTAAGCAACTGGCAGTGGAAATTGGCAAAGAAAAATTTTTCGAACCGACTGATGTTGCAGTCTTTTTTGGAGACCCGAAAAAAGTTGTAAGTGACCCGTATTTTAACGGCGAAGGTCCCGAACGGAGCGGTTGTACGTTCTGCGGCGGCTGTATGATCGGATGCAAAGAAAATGCAAAGAACACCCTCGATAAAAATTATTTACACCTTGCACAAAAGAAAGGTGCTGTTATTCAAGCAGAATCAAAAGTTTATGATATAAATACTATTGAATCTCCGGATGGTAGTAATGGTTATTTGGTAAAATGGAAATCATCAACAAAAATTTTTCCGAAGAAAGGTTCTTATAAAACAAAAGGAATTGTTTTCGCCGGCGGTGTTTTAGGTACAATTCCGCTTTTGCTCGATCTGAAAAAGAAATCTTTACCAAATCTATCTGATAAAGTTGGCTCCTCTGTTCGAACCAATTCCGAAAGTTTAATGGGTGTGGTTGCCCCTCAAAAAGAAACTGTCTTTTCCGATGGCATTGCTATCAGTTCAATTTTACACACAGACGAATATAGCCATATAGAACCGGTGCGTTATCCTTCGGGATCGGGATTTTGGCGGCTTCAATTAGCTCCTCTTACGATAGGGAATAATTTATTCGCAAGATTATTCAATGCAGTTAAAGAGATTATTCTGCACCCGGTAAGATATTTTAAAATTTATTTTGTTTGGGATTGGGCTAAGAAAACTCAAATCCTTTTGTACATGAGAACAATTAGCGGTACGCTTAAGTTTTCAAAAGGCTGGCTTAGGATGAAATCCGGTATTGATAAAGGTGTGCTGCCCACTGCATTTTTACCCGAAGCAAATAAATTGGCAAAGAGATTTGGGGAAATTGTGAATGGAACTCCCGGCGCACTGCTGTCGGAAATTATATTAGGAATTCCTACTACGGCACATATTTTAGGCGGAGCTGTTATGGGTAAAGATTCTTCAGAAGGTGTGATCGATAAAGATAATCATGTGTTTGGTTATAAGAATATGTATGTGTGCGATGGATCGATGGTGTCTGCAAACCCGGGCGTGAATCCTTCGCTCACAATTCTTGCCCTAAGCGAAAGAGCGATGAAGAAAATTGAACCTAAATTGTAAACACATTCATGTTAGTTATAAAAACTCATTTTTGAAAAGAGGGGGAATTATGAGATCATTTCGTAGAACATTTTTTCTTTTTATTGTTCTGTCTTTTTCTTTTGTAGCTGTAGCACAAGAAGAAGATAAATCGCTGCTCACAATCGATCGCCTTTTTAATAGTTCAGAATTTTCCGGCGAGCGATTTAGTCAGGCCCGGTGGATTGACAACGGGAAGTATTACACAACTCTTGAACCATCAAAAGAAATTCCCGGAAGCAGAGATATTGTTAAGTATGAAACCATTACCGGTAACAAAGAAATTATGGTTTCTGCTAAGCTTCTCATACCGGAAGGAAAAGAAAAACCTTTACAAGTAAATAACTATATCTGGTCATCCGACCGCAAACAGCTTCTAATTTTTACAAACACTGCAAAAGTCTGGCGTTATAACACACGCGGCGATTACTGGGTTTTGAATTTGGAAACAAATGAATTGAAAAAACTCGGCAGCGATGCAAAACCTTCAACTTTAATGTTTGCTAAGTTCTCACCGGATGATAGAAAAGTTGCTTATGTAAGAGAACATAATATTTATGTTGAAGATCTTTCAACGAATAAAATTACACAGCTAACGTTCGATGGCTCCGAGACTATTATCAACGGGACATTTGATTGGGTGTACGAAGAAGAGCTCGATTGCCGGGATGGTTTCAGGTGGAGTCCCGACGGCAATCACATTGCATATTGGCAGCTTGATGCATCGGGTATCGGCGTTTTCTATATGATCAATAACACAGATTCAATTTATTCAAAAGTTATCCCGGTTCAATATCCAAAAGTAGGAATGACAAATTCTGCTTGCAAAGTTGGCGTTGTTAGTATAAATGGGGGCGAAACAAAGTGGATGAATGTTCCCGGCGATCCGCGCAATAATTACATCGCACGGATGGATTGGCATGGAAACTCAAATGAAATTTGGATACAGCATTTGAATAGAAAGCAGAATGAATTGAAAATAACGTTGTGCAATATTAAAACGGGGGACGCAAAGACAATACACACCGAAAAAGATTACGCCTGGATTGATGTTAATGATTATATGAAATGGCTGAACAACGGTAAAGAATTTTTATGGGTAAGTGAAAACGACGGCTGGCGGCATATTTATTTGATATCATACGACGGTAAGCAGAAAAAATTATTAACGCCGGATAATTTTGATGTAATAGATATTCAGAAAATTGACGAAGAGAACGGATGGGTTTACTTTAGAGCATCACCGGAAAATGCTACGCAAAGATATTTGTTCAAGGCAGCGTTGAATGGAAAAGGAAAAGTTAAAAGAATAACACCTTTAGATTTGCCCGGTACAAATAGTTATCAAATTTCGGACGGTGCTAACTTTGCATTTCATACCTACTCAACGGCTAATACACCGCCGGTAGTAGATTTAGTTGAATTGCCTTCGCATAAATCTGTACGAAGTTTGGTCGAAAACAAAACCTTATTAGGCAAAGTGAAAGAATTGAAAAGAGCATCGGTTGAATTTTTCAAAGCCGATATTGGTGAAGTAGCATTAGATTGCTGGATGATGAAGCCGGTTGATTTTGATTCAACAAAAAAATACCCGGTTCTATTCACTTTGTATGGAGAGCCGGCAGCACAAACTGTTATTGATGGATGGGGAGGTACGGACTATTTATGGAATGTGATGTTAACCCAGCAAGGTTACATAGTGATGAGTGTTGATAACCGCGGAACACCGGCGCCGCGCGGAAGGGAATTCCGCAAATCGATTTATGAAAAGATTGGAGTGCTGAATTCTAGTGACCAGGCAAAGGCTGCCGAAACAATTCTCAATAAATTTTCTTTTATTGATCCGGAAAGAATCGGCGTTTGGGGATGGAGCGGCGGCGGATCTATGACTCTAAATCTAATGTTCCGTTATCCCAAAATTTACAAAACCGGGATGGCTGTAGCCCCGGTTGGTAATGAAAAGTTGTATGATAATATTTATCAAGAAAGGTACATGGGTTTGCTTCCTGAGAATGATTCGGTTTATGTGCAAGGTTCACCGGTTACTTATGCTCACCAATTGGAAGGTAATCTTTTAATTGTTCACGGCACCGGTGATGATAATGTACATTTTCAAAATACAGAAGTTGTTGTTAATGAATTGATCAAACACAACAAACAATTTACAATGATGGCTTATCCGAACCGTACTCATGGAATTTATGAAGGTGAAAACACAACACGGCATTTGTTTACTCTGCTTACGAACTATTTGAATGAGAATTTGCCGGCTGGAGGTAAATAGTTTTTAATGTGGCGCTCTGCCCGGCGGAGCGCCAAGTAAACCGGAGATAGCAGATGAAATATATTCTGACGGTTTTATTATTATTTTCTTCTATCGGTTTTTCACAAACCAAAATTGGCATTCTTGACCTTCACAATTTGTACTCAAAAGACAAAGAGCTTCAATCTGCTTACAATTTTCTGGAAGACAATAAAGATTTTGAACCTAAACTTTTAAATCACGAAGATATTCTCAATTCTTCATTCTCAATTCTCAATTATAATATACTCTGGCTTCACCGTGCCGATTCAGTAGAGTTTACAAAAGAAGAAACCGATCCTCGAATTATTACACAACTCAAAACATTTGTAGAGAACGGCGGAAAACTTTTTCTCACTCTGGCGGCATTGCTGTATTTAAATCTATTGGGATTTGAAACCGAAATCCCAACTGTACAATATGTCGATGCAATTGATGAAGGTTACGGAAGAAAACTTGGATTACATTCATTCCGGTCGCACCCAATATTTTCCGGGTTGAACGGAGGCGCTTACATGTTCAATCCAACTACGGATATGAAAACGCGGCAAGTCGGATTTTTTGGTAATTCAATCCCACGGAATGGAAAGGTTGCTGCCGTTGATTGGTCGTACATTACTTTAAAAGAAGATTCAAAACTTGTAGTTGAGTACGAAATTGGAAAAGGAACAGTTCTTGCTGTTGGTGCGTACACTTATTTTTCAATTCCAAATAATAGCCGTAAACATCTGGAATTATTCACAGACAATTGTTTGAATTATCTTGCCGGGAAAATCCAAAACGAAAAAAAGTATTACTGGAATTATTCATCTAATCAAGTAATTCAGCTTTCAGCTTTCGGCTCTCAACTTTCAAATGCGATTCATACCCTTTCAAAATCATGGAATACTTCGAGTGATCTTCCCGTAATCAAAAATCAATTTGGAACAGACAATTTCTGGAATGTTGCCGGCGAGCGGATGCTTGTAATGGGGAAAGAAAAAGGAGGTATCGATGAAATTTGGGCTCATCCGTTTATGGCTTTGCATGATTATGAAGTTGGAATTCAATTTTTGAATATAGATTCAATTTGTTGGCTGAATAATGAACGGCCCAAAATAGAAGTACGACCGGAATCGTTTACACGCATTTATAAATTAAGGAATTCCTATTTGACCGAAATAATTATTGCCTCTCATGATGAACCTTCGGCAATTGTTCATTATGAGTATCGCGGAGATTACCCGGCAAAGCTGATCATAAAGTTTAAAAGTAATTTGCGTTTTATGTGGCCCTATTCGGAAAGAGTATTGGGTTCAACCTACTATACTTGGAATGATTCACTCAATTCATTTTTAATCAAGGATGAAAGCGGAGATCATTTTGTTGTTGCCGGTGCCAACCGGAAACCGCATCAGCACATGATCGGTCGGTATGAAAATTTTGAGAAATCTGATTCACTCTTTAAATCAGTCGATACAAAAGATTTTATCGCCGGTGCATCCGCTCAATACAAACTCGGAGTGAATGATAATCTTGATTTTGTTATAGCCGCGACAAATGAAGGATTTGAAGCAGCGCTGAAGAGTTTTGAAATTTCATTAAGCGACCCCGAAAAGGTTTACACGGAAACATCCAAATACGCTAAAAAGTTTTTAGATAATTCATTAGTGATTACAACGCCGGACGGAAATTTTAACGAAGGATACAAATGGTCGTTAATTGGAACCGATCGATTTTTTGTAAATACTCCTGGTTTAGGAAAAGCACTTACGGCCGGTTACTCAACGACAGCAAAAGGTTGGAATGGCGGGCATAAAGTTAACGGTCGGCCCGGTTATGGCTGGTATTTTGGACGTGACGCGGTGTGGAGTTCGTTTGCACTTCTCGATTACGGTGATTTTGAAAAAGTAAAAGAACAGCTAAAGTTTTTTAACAAGTACCAGGATCTCAACGGAAAAATTTTTCACGAGCTTACAACTTCCGGGGCAGTTCATTACGACGCATCGGATGCAACGCCGCTCTACATAATTCTTGCCGGGAGATATTTACTCCATACCGGCGATGTGGAATTTATTAAGCAAACATGGCAGCATATTAAAAAAGCAATTGATTTCTGTTTTTCAACTGATACCGATAAAGATCACTTAATCGAAAATACAAACGTTGGTCATGGGTGGGTTGAAGGAGGCGGATTATACACAGCACACACTGAAGTTTATCTTGCTGCTTGCTGGGCTGAAGCGTTACGGTTGGCAAGTGTAATGGCAGAACAATTGATGCAGAATGCAGAGTGCAGAATGTATAGCAATGAGCATGAAGTAGTGAAGAGAATTATAAACGAGCAATTCTGGAGTGGGGAGAAAAAGTTTTTGAGTTTTTCAAAACTGAAAGATGGCAGCTACAATTCTGAAAAAACTGTTCTTTCAGCTGTTCCGGTCTATTTTGATCTGCTCGATAGCTTGAAAGCGAAAAGTGTTATTGATGATTATGCTGAAAATTATTTTTCATCCGATTGGGGCGTGAGAATTTTACGTGATGATTCGCCGATCTACAATCCGCGCGGTTATCATACCGGTTCCGTTTGGCCTCTGTTCACGGGCTGGACAGCACTTGCCGAATTTAAATATGGAAATTACGTTCAAGGATTTACTCATATAATGAATAATCTTCTTGTCTATAAAAATTGGCAGCTCGGTTTTGTTGAAGAGGTTTTGCATGGTGAGGAATACCGCCCATCCGGAGTTTGTTCGCATCAATGCTGGAGCCAAACTATGGTTCTTCAACCGGCAATTGAAGGAATGCTCGGATTGAAGGTTGATGCACTGAACAATATAATAACATTGTCTCCGTGTTTTCCGGCTGATTGGGATTTCGTAAAAGTAGAGAAAATTCGAATCGGAGATACATACGTTGATTTTCAAATGAATAAGAGAAATGGTAAAACCGTATTTTTATTTACTTCGAACTCATCTCAGCCTATACAAGTTGAATTTAATCCGGCATTTCCATTAGACACAAAATTTATTTCGGCACAAATAAATAACAGTCCGGTAATAATAGAACAATATGACAATAGAACGATTCCTTTTTCATTTATACTTAACAACTCAACTCAAATAGAAATTAACCACTCCGGCGGTATTTCCGTTTTGCCGAAAATTATTGTACCTGAACCAAATTCTCACTCGGAAGGTTTTAGAATTTTATCTGAGAGAATTTGGGGGAATGAATATATTATCTCGCTTCAAGGTGTTAGCGAAACTGCAAATGAATTGCAAATTTGGAAAGATGGTAAGATTGAAAAAATTGCTATTGAATTTGAAAAGAGTACGGATAAGTATTTGAATAAGGCAATAAGTTTAAAATTAAAAAACCAAACCGAGCATTAACTGATTTAACTCAATTTCGTGCACCGGCTATATAAATTTTAGAACAGTGAAAGAAATAAAAAGATAATATAAGCGATCGGCGAAAACCTGACTGCCGTCAGGCAAGTTCCGCTAAACTTGCTTGCTGCAAGCAAGTCTGCGGTATCCGCGTTCCATTAAGGATGTTTTTATGAAAAAGTTTCTCATTTTTTTCTTATGGTTTTCAGCATTATCAGCACAACTTCTTCAGGTTGAGGATCCATATCTAAGTTTCAATGCAAAACAAAATGATCCTCTCTATACAACTTATACTTCGGCAATGGAGCGATCACGGCTGTATGGAGACAAGGGTTACAAGATGGATTATTATTCGGATCATCTGCCGATAAATTATTCCGGTGATCAGGCCGGGAAGTTTTATTGCTTATGGAAAGTAGATCAAGTTGTTGTAATGAATACCGGCGAGTTTTTTGAAAAGCCGGTTGTTACTTCGTCGTTTCCTGATATGGCTGTTATTGAATACTCGCCTTTCCGTGGAATTAAAGTTCAAGAAACATTCTTTGTTTATAGTTCCTCTATTGCTCTCGTGAATTTACAGATTAAAAATGTTGACGATATCAACCATAACATTGAACTCTATCCAATACTTGAACTTGGGAATGATTCTTTATTAATCAAAGGTTATGATTCACTTCGCAATGCTTATATAACATATCATTACGAATCAAAATACAGATTGATAAGTTCACTCTATAAAAATGCTCCTTACCCAACCGATATAAGAGATTATTTCGCCGCGAGTTTCACTCCATATTCATTCGGCGGATACAAAGGCGGAATGGAAAGGTTTTATATCACTGTTAAAACAGATTTTTACGCAAAGAATAGAAATGATTCACTCAATCACAAAAAGGAAGGAAATGTTAATTTTGTTTCGTTGCACGGAAAATTTCTTTTGGAACCCGGCGAAGAGATTAATGTACGCTATTTCCGCGGCTGGCACGATCAAAATGAAAATTTAGAAGAGCTGGCAAATAAAATAGAGAAACTTAAAACGGAGCCGCTTCAAAAATTTGTGGACGATAACGTAAAGTTGTTTTCAAAAATTCCGCGGATAAATTTTGAATCTGAACAAGAGAAACTTGTTTACCTAAGTTCGTTTAATTTGGCAAGGGGAAGTTTTTATCCCCCGGGGGAAAAAACAAGCCACAACTTCTACGTATTCTCACGACAGCCATTATGGGGTTGGGGGCACGGACATCAAGTTCTTCACGAATCATTGAGTATGCTTGCTTATGCGTATCTCGATCCCCAATCTGCTCAAGGTTCGCAGTATGTTTACATGGAACAGCAGCGCGATGACGGATTAATTGCTTACCGCCACGGTCCAAGAGGGTTGCAAGATTATCCGCACTTCAGTAAAGTGCTCGGCAAAGATATGTCAACTACATCGGCACCGTTTTTCAGTTGGATTAATTGGGAGATTTATAAAGTCAGCCGCGATAAAAAATTTTTAGAGGATGCATATAAAAGTGGAGTTAGATACACAAACTGGCTGATTGCGAATCGCGATCTTGATAAAGACGGAACATTTGAATGGGGACCTTACGGAATAATTGAAAATGTGCGCGATTGGTATAACGCCGTTTTTCAGGTTAGTGCCGAACGATATCTAGATATTGATAAAGAAGATATTTCCGATGAACTGGAATGTTTGGATTTAACTTTGATGATTGTTAAGGAAATGCGTTCACTTTCCGGAATAGCAAATGAACTTGGATTGAATGAAGAATCAATTAAATGGAAAGATAAAACCGATCAAATTTCGAGATTAGTTAACGAAAGAATGTGGGATGAAGAGAAACAATTCTATTTTTCGATCAACAAAGAAGATCATACTTTCAAATTTTTGACGCGTGATTTGCGTCGCGAGGAAATTATCGGTTTTCTTGCACTGTGGGCTGAAGTTGCACCGAAAGAGAGGGCTGAAAAACTTTTGAAGAAATTACTCGATACCAGAAAATTTTGGCGTAAGTATGGAATACCAACTCTCGCTGCAGATGATGGGTGGTACACTCCGTATGTTGATTACTGCTGCAAATGGAACGGACCCGTCTGGCTTTTGTGGAATTACATGGTGCTCGATGGATTGAAGAAATACGGGTATAATGAAATTGCAAATCAGCTTGCCGATAAAATGATACTTGCAGTTACTACACAACTGAAAAAGAATCACAACTTTTGGGAGTCGTACAGTCCCGATAATGAAGTGCTCAACTCTCCACCAAATTACATTTGGGATTCGATAATAGCGAGGGTGTTGATTGAGAAATACAAATAATGAATTGCACACAGATTCAACTGATAGAACTGATTTGAACAGATCAGAAATAATCAGTTACATCTGTTCAATCTGTGTGCTATTAAGTTTTATAATAAAAAGGCTAATAAGCAATGAAACATATTAAATCAACCATACTATTAATAGCATTAATATCACTTCCACTTTTTGCACAAACTCCAAAATTCGAGTTAAGGCAAAACGATTTGATCCTCACTCGCACCGCTCAGCCACATCAGTACATGGATAAGATCGGAACGAAAGCCGCACTTATGGGATTTGAGAACGGCTCGTTTGAAATGTGGATCTGGCCATGGAAGGTACTACGAAATTTCGATCTTCAATTTTTCATCGGCACGACTACGCAGCCAATATTATCAAAAGATATTGTACGAGAGATTTCCGTAACGCCCGAAGCAACGACTATTACATTTGTGTACGAATCATTCACAGTGAAAGAAATAATTTTTATTCCATACGATAAACCCGGCGCAGTAATTCTGCTCGATGTTTATACAACAACACCGTTAACAATTGTGCCCGGATTTACGCCTGTAATGCAGCCGCAATGGCCGGCTGGAATTGGCGGACAGTACAGCTATTGGGATGATAACTTGAAAGCTTACATAATTTCGGAATCGCAGCGGAGAGGAATTTTTGTTTGCGGTTCGTCAATAGCCGAGCAGATGGCAGCACCGCCGGCTCATATGTTTGCAGATAATCCGATTCAGTTCAAATTTACAGTTGAACCGAACAAAGCAAACGAAAATTTTTACCCGATTGTAATTGCGGGAATGCATAAGCAACCGCGCGATTCTGTTTTTGCACTTTATAAAGATTTAATGGAGAATGTGGAAAAGTATTACACAAAAACTTACGAACACTATAAAAATCTTTGTGAGTCAACAATTCAAATTACAACACCGGATAAAAAAATTAATCTTGCATTCGAATTCGGGAAAGTTGCACTTAGTAATTTGATGGTTGAGAATCCGACACTTGGCAAAGGATTGGTCGCCGGTTACGGATTGAGCGGCGGCGGAGGGCGCCCCGGCTTTGCATGGTACTTCGGCGGCGACGCATTCATCAATTCACTTGCTATTAATAGTTATGGTGATTATCAAACCGTTAAAGATGCCCTGATCTTTACGCAAAAGTGGCAGCGACAAGAAAACTTCCCGATCAGAAAAAAATCTAAGGATGAAAAACCGACCGAGATAGGAAAAATGGCTCACGAACTTTCACAAAGCGATGGACTTGTTGATTGGTGGAACGATTATCATTACGGGTACAATCATGCCGATACAACACCATGGTATCTTGTTGCAATGGGAGATTATTTTAGAAAAAGCGGGGATGTTGAGTTTATCAAAAAAAACTGGAAGTCAATTGTGCAAGCTTATAATTGGTGTTTGACCAAGGATAGCAACGGCGACGGTTTGATGGATTTAAAAGGTGCCGGACTTGGAGTGCTTGAATTCGGTGCGCTCGTTAAAATTAATAACGACATGTACACTCAAGGTTTATGGACTCAAGGAATCAAAGAAGTTAATTTAATGGCAAAATATGTTAATGATAAGGAAATAGAAAAAGCTTCGTCCGTGCTTTTACCGAAAGCAGTTTTAGCACTTGAAAAAATATTTTGGATGGAAGATCTCGGCTACTACAGTTTTGGTGCAAGCGATGATGGGAAAAAAGTACGCGATAAAAACATTTTCCCAACGTCAATTATGATTTTTGATTTCCTTGATAAAACAAGATGTGAAAACTCTATCAAACATTTTAACGAGAGCGATTTGATGACTGACTGGGGCGTGCGGAACCTCTCAAACAAATCCTCTCTTTATGAACCGACAAATTACAATTACGGGACGGTGTGGGGATTTAATTCATTGTTTGCAAACGCATCTCAATATAAATATCACTTTAACCTTTCTGCTTTTTCACTTCTTCGTAATACTTTGCAACATGCTTTCGATTATGGACTCGGAATATTTCCGGAAGTATTTTCCGGAGATATTAACACAAAACTTGGCGAAGCTTATCACAATCAAGGTTTTTGTACGAGCGGTTATATTTTCCCGATGATGACCGGCATGCTCGGATTGAACATAAATGCGCTTGAAAATAAACTTACATTCGCACCTAAACTTCCTATGCAGTGGGAATGGCTCGATATTAAAAATATAAAAGTTGGTAAAGCAACTTTAAATCTGACTAACAAATTGAAAAACGGTGAATGGAAATTAACAATTGAAAAAGCTGGCGAAGGTGAAATCAATTTTGAATTTATGCCCGATCTGTTTTTGGGTTCAGAAATTAATTCCGTGACAATAGACGGGAAGTCGATCAACTTTGAAGTTATAAAACACGAACAAGCAGTTCAGCTTAAAGCGGCTTTTGTTGTTAGCGGTAAACATGAAGTAGTAGCTCGGTATAATCCTTCTGTGGAAATTTATTTGCTTGATGAAACAACCCCGATCGGCGCTACTAACGGAGAATTGAAAATCATTTCACAAAATTATTCGGGTAAAAAATTATCTGTTCAGGTGGAAGTTTTGCCAGGCAAGGAATACAAACTCGGAATAATCAATGAAAATCTTGTAGGTTTAATAAACGGGGCTAAAGAGACAGACGGCATTCTCTCTTTTACTGCCGAAGGAAAAGCTGATGAATTCGTTAAACACGAAATAAAAATAGAGATGAAGTAAATTTTAGTTTTTATGACTGTTGATAAAGATGAAATTGGTCTATTAAATAGGTAAGTTGAAGTAAATTCATTTAACTTTTTTGAAAAATTAACCTATATGTTGTTCTAAGAAATAAAACTGAAAATGACATGGTATTGGAATGAAAAACGATATCAGTTTTATTTTAAACGACAGAATAATTTCTGATAAACTTAATCCGGCGTTAACGGTTCTTGATTATTTAAGGAATGATCTCCACTTAACCGGTACAAAAGAGGGCTGCCGCGAAGGCGACTGCGGCGCGTGTACGGTATTAATCGGCACCCTTCATAAAAACATTGTTTCATACAAGCCGGTTAATTCTTGCCTAATGCCGGTAGCCGATCTAAATGGCCTACACCTTGTTACAATTGAAGGATTGAACGGGGACTCACTTTATCTAATTCAAGAACAGATGGTTGATGAAGGCGGAACTCAATGCGGTTTTTGTACGCCCGGATTTGTCGTCTCAATTACCGGCTACTTTCTCCAGAATGATAAATACGATTTTGAAAAAGCTGTTGAAGTTTTAGATGGAAATATTTGCAGATGTACCGGCTATGCCGGAATTAAGAGAGCGTTTAATAATGTAGTTTCCAGATTGAATTATGATACTAAAGAAAAGAAGAATAGAATTGAGTTTTTAGTAACATCCGGCATTCTTCCAGGTTATTTCCTTGATATAAGTAAGAAGCTCGAAAAAATTAGAAGAGATACTGTTGATGGAAAACAAGGTAAATCCAGAATAAAAACCGGTCGAATTATTTCCGGCGGTACCGATTTATATGTGCAGCAGTGGGAAAACATACTTGAATCAAAGCCCAATTTTATTTCAGGAGACGAAGAGTTAAAACAGATTCGCAAAAAAGGTAAGAATATTATTATCGGTGCTGCGATTACTATCGAGGAAATTCAATCATCGCAATTGATTCAAAAATTCCTTCCTTTTTTGTACCGGAACTTAAAATTATTCGGCTCACTCCCGATACGAAACCGGGCAACAATTGCCGGCAACATAGTTAATGCTTCGCCAATTGCGGATATGACGAATATTCTCATTGCACTTAATGCGGAAATTCTGGTAGAATCACGCGGAAAAGAAAGATTAATTCCGATAAGTAATTTCTATCTTGGTTATAAAAAAACAGCGATGAAAAAAGGTGAGTTAATCAAAGCTGTCTCGATAACAGTTCCATCAAGGTATTTCTTGTTCAATTACGAAAAGGTTTCGCGCAGAATCCATCTTGATATTGCAAGCGTGAATACTTCTATGGGTATTAGCTACAAACACAACAAAATAATTGAAGCGAATATTTCTGCCGGTGGCGTTGCACCGGTTCCATTATTTCTTAAGTCCGCCTCAAATTATTTATTGGGCAGAACGGTTCAAAATAATGTTGTAAAGCAAGCGGCTGAAATTGCATTGCAAGAAATTTCACCCATCACGGATGCACGCGGTTCGGCAAAATATAAATCGCTTCTGCTTCGTCAGTTGATATATGCTCATTTTATAAAACTGTTTCCTGATTCAGTGAGAATAGAAGGATTGGTATGAAAAGTTACGATTCAATCCAACATGTTAAAGGTGAATCAAAATTTGTCGATGATATTTTAACCCCGGAAGGGACGCTTTACGGTTATGTTTTCTATTCACCAATAGCTCATGGCAAGATTAAGGAAATAGATTTTAGTGAGGCACTGCAAGTTCCCGGAGTCTTAACAATAATTTCAGCATCAGATATTCCGGGTGAAAATCAAATAGGAAATGTTATACTCGATGAAGAGTTGTTTGCATCGAAAGAGGTTCATTATATCGGGCAGCCGATAGCACTTGTTGTCGCTGAATCAAAAATTCAGGCACACAAAGGTGCTAAGACGATCAAAATTGGAATTGAAGAACTTGAACCGGTCTTTAATCCGCGAGAAGCTTTTGAAAGGGGGAATTTGATAATTCCGCCAAGAGTTTTTTCTCTTGGCAATGTTAATGATGCATGGAAGAATTGCGATTATATTATTGAAGGTCAAACTGAATCGGGGTCGCAAGAGCATTTATATTTGGAAACTCAAGGTTGTTTTGCTTATCCAACGGAGGGTGGAGGAATTAAAATTGTCTCTTCGACACAAGGCGCCACCACTGTTCAGAAAATTGCCTCGCGTGTTTTAAATATCCCAATGCATAAAATTGAAGTTGACGTTCCGCGTCTTGGCGGCGGATTCGGAGGCAAAGAAGATCAAGCAACACCGTGGGCAGTTATGACTGCATTAGCGTCAATTAAATTAAATAAACCGGTTAAACTAATATTGCCCCGCCAAGAGGATATGAGAGTAACCGGAAAGCGGCATCCGTATTCTTCCGATTTTAAGATAGGCCTGAATAAAGAAGGAAAAATTTTAGCATACGAAGTTGTTTACTATCAAAATGCCGGTGCTGCCGCCGATCTTTCAACAGCAATTTTAGAAAGGACTTTATTTCATTCAACAAACAGCTACTTCATTCCGAATGTAAAAGCAACGGCATATTGCTGTAGAACAAATCTTCCTCCGTTTACCGCTTTCCGTGGATTTGGCGGACCGCAAGCAATGTTTGTTGTTGAATCGGCAATTCACAAGGCTGCAAACGTAATGAATGTTGAACCGCATTTTATTCAAAAGAAAAATTTATTGAATGAGGGCGATGAATTTCCTTATGGTCAACTCGTAGAAAATTGTCATGCCCGGCAATGTTTTGAAGTAGCCGAAACACGTTACAAGTTGAACAATATCAGTAAAGAGATTGATGAATTTAATTCCAGCAATGTTTTAGTGAAAAAAGGATTAGCCGTAATGCCGATCTGTTTCGGAATCTCGTTTACTTCTACATTTATGAATCAGGCAAGTGCACTTGTTCATGTTTATGTTGATGGAAGTGTCGGTATAAGTACCGCTGCTGTTGAAATGGGTCAGGGTGTTAATGCAAAAATTACCTCGGTTGCATCGCGCGTGTTCTCGATTGATCCGCTGAAAATAAAAATTGAAAGCACTAATACTTCGCGTGCAGCAAATACATCGCCTACAGCGGCAAGCAAGGGAGCTGACTTGAATGGTTTTGCAACAATGGATGCGTGCAATTTAATTTTAGAAAGATTGAAAAAAGTAGCAGCCGATGAATTAAGCGTAGCCGATGCCGGAACAATATCAATTCAGGATGAATTTGTTTGTATTGATAATAAACCGACCGGATTGAGTTGGAATAAGTTAATTCAACAAGCATATTTTAAAAGAGTGAGTTTATCGGCGCAAGCACATCACTCAACACCGGGAATATTTTTCGACCGTGATAAATCAAAAGGAAACGCTTTTGCTTATCATGTTTATGGCACTGCAATAGTTGAAGCTACGGTAGATTGTTTAAGAGGAATATATGAAATTGATTCGGTGAAAGTTGTTCATGACCTCGGGAAGAGCTTGCATCAAGTTACAGACCGTGGACAGACAGAAGGCGGAATTGTTCAAGGAATCGGCTGGATAACACTCGAAGAAATAATTTATGATTCGAAAGGAAAACTTATCACCGATGCGTTATCTACATATAAAATTCCAGATATAAATTTTGCACCGCGAAATATTGAAATTCATTTTTTAGAAAACATACCAAATCCATATGGGCCATTTCAATCTAAAGCAATAGGGGAGCCGCCATTTATGTACGGTATTGGTGCTTTCTTTGCAATCAGCAATGCTATGAAAGCATTCCGCCCGGCAAAAACAATTAAGTATAATGCTCCATTGACAAACGAAAAAGTTTTAATGTGGCTTCATTCAAACGACTGATTATCCCTTAAGAAGTTTCAACTCATTTCCGTTTTAGGTAAATTTGATATGTATTACTGAATTTCTTGTTAGGAGTTCGAATGAACGAATGGAAGTGGGAAGTTGAAAACAGTGACTACTTAAAAAAAACTATCAGCCGCTGTAAAGAAAAAAAAATTATTCTGCCTACCTTTGAGCAATTGAAAAAACCCGAGACGATCCCCGACAAAATCAAAAATGAATTAACAAAAATTGGACTCCAGGAAACCCATCCTCGAAATCTTTTCAGAATTAATTGGCGGAATGATAAGAGTAATGGTGGTATTGGCGATATCAATTATCTTGAAATTCCGAGCGAACTAACCGGTATAAAAGCAAGAGTGATTGGACTTGTTGGAAGATATTTTCCAACCGGCGCTCATAAAGTCGGTGCTACTTACGGATGCCTGGCGCCTTACCTTGTCACCGGAAGATTTAATCCCGAATATCACAAAGCTGTCTGGCCATCAACGGGAAATTATTGCCGCGGTGGCGCTTTCAATTCAGTTTTGCTTTCGGTGCACGCTGTTGCAATTTTGCCTGAAGAGATGAGCCGCGAACGATTCGAATGGCTTAAGGAAATGGGTGCCGAGATTTATGCAACACATGGCTGCGAAAGCAATGTGAAAGAAATTTATGATAAGTGTCATGAACTTGAAGCACAGAGCAATGAATATCTTGTCTTCAATCAATTTGATCAATTCGGAAATTCGATCTGGCATTATGAAGTAACCGGCTATACAATTGAAAAACTTTTTAACCATTTAAAAAGTGAAAAATCCAGACTAAGCGGATATATCAGTGCAACCGGTTCTGCCGGAACGATTGGTGCCGGTGATTACCTTAGGACAAAATTTCCCAATGTAAAAGTTGTTGCATCGGAAGCTTTGCAATGCCCAACACTCTTCATGAACGGGTTCGGCGGACACAGAATCGAGGGCATCGGCGATAAACATGTTCCGTGGATTCATAATGTTAAAAACACCGATTGCGTTGCTGCAATTGATGATGAAGATACATTACGGTTGCTTAGATTATTTAATGAACCATCCGGGAAACAATGGCTGCAGAAACAAGGAATTGATGAAAACAAAATTGAAAACTTGAATGAATTAGGAATCTCCTCTATCTGTAATCTCCTCTCTGCTGTTAAACTTGCAAAATATTACGAGATGAACGAGAACGATATCATCTTTACTATTTTTACCGACTCGGTTGATATGTACCGCTCGCGCTTGAATGAGATGAATCAAAGTTTTGGGAAATATTCCGAAGTGAAAGCGGAGACTGATTGGAATTCGGTGATCAAACATCAAAGCATCGATTATTTCAAAGAACTTAGTTACTTCGATAAAAAAACAATTCACAACCTAAAATATTTCACATGGGTAGAACAGCAAGGAAAAGATGTTGAAGAGTTAAACGCTCAATGGTACGATGAAAATTATTGGCAAGAAAGATTTTCAGTTGTACCGCTTTGGAATAAATTGATAGAAGAGTTTAATCAAAAAGTCGGAGTTAAATAGAACATGATCAGCGTTAATCTGTTTAATCAGATTTGATCCGCGTTCTATTTTATCTTCTTATGGGTGATAATCAAAATATAACTAAAAACATTTTGGTCTCGGCTGCCGGCAACAAACTTCAGCTTTGCGATTTAATTTATGATTCAAAGATTGTAGAGATTAGGCCGAAGATAGAACAACTTTTTGATTGGGACGATCTCAAAGAAAAAGACAGTCGTGATAATATTTTAAACAGTTTTACCCAAACCGGCGAAACTCAAAACTATCTTCTTGCAATTCCCGGTGCAATCGATTCTCATGTTCACTTCGATACACCAGGTTTCGAGTTCCGTGAAGATTTTGAACACGGTTCTAAAGCAGCGGCTTCCGGCGGTGTTACAATGATAATAGATATGCCTTGCACTTCGATTCCCCCGGTAACGTCTCTTGAAAATTTTCAGACAAAGTTAAAATCACTTCAAGGTAGAAGTATGATTGATTATGCCTTCTGGGGCGGAATATCGGGCAAAAATTTTAATGAATCTGAAATTCAAGAGAATATTTACCAGCTTGCACATAATGGGGTTGCCGGATTTAAAGTTTATTTTATTTCCGGTATGGAGTTGTTTACCGATCTCACCGAACGGCAATTGGAAATAGCGGCACGAATAATTGAAAAAACCGGGAAACCGTTAGCAGTTCATGCCGAGGATAAAGAGTTGGTCTCGGCCCGTGAAATGAAATTTAAAAATACCAATAGAAATGATTGGAAAGCTTATTGCGAGAGCCGCGATGCAAGAAGTGAGGCAGTTGCAATCGATAAGTTAATTTCTGTTGCCAGGAAAGTGAATTGTAAAATTCATGTGGTACATTTGAGTTCCAGGATGGGCCTGGAACAAATAAGGAAAGCTCAAACATCGAAACTTAATTTTACTACCGAGACATGTCCGCATTACCTCTTTTTTACACAAAAAGATTTTGAGAATGAAAAAATTAAAAATTATTTAAAAACAGCTCCACCTGTTAAGTGTGAAAAAGATCTTGAAGCACTTTGGAAAGGATTGGGTGATGGTTCGATTTTATTTGTCGTAACTGATCATGCCGGGTGTAACCCCGAACAAGAGAAATCCTCACAAAACTTCATGGAAATATACGGCGGTATTCCGGGTGTTGAACACAGGATTCCTTTTCTTTTCAGCGAGGGATTTCAAAAAGGAAAACTCTCACTTGAAACAACTATTAACCTAGTATCAACTAACATTGCCTCATATTTCAATATTCCGAAGAAGGGCAAATTGGAAAGCGGCTTTGACGCGGATTTCTGCTTGATTGATTTGTGGTGCGAAAATAAAATCACATCCGGAAAGATGAAAAGCAAAGGAAAGTATACTCCGTTTGAGAATGTGGTTTTTAACGCAGCGGTCAGCTGTACATATTTACGCGGTAAAAAAATTTTTGATGCGGATCTTCCGGTAGAAGATTCGTTTGATTACGGCAAGTTTATCCAGGTGAATTAAAAATGGGAAAGAGAAATTCTTTTAAAGTTATCAACGCCTGGATCGCGGCTATTAAGGAAGATAAAATTGTTCCGGTCTTCGGCGATCTGGAAATCGAGCACAGTAAAATTGTACGGCTATTCAAAAGAAATTTCAATGACTATTTGGAGAGTAAATCCGGTTCCGGCAATTCCGTTTATGATGCCGGCGGAAGATTGGTAACAGCACCGCTTGTTAATTTTCATGATCATTTCTACTCGCGTCTTGCAAAGGGACTTCCCATCAATAAACCGATGAGCAATTTTCAGCTAGTCTTGAAAAATCTTTGGTGGGATATTGATAAGAAACTTACTCTTGAAATGATCGAAGCATCGGCTAGGATGTCCGTAATAGAAGCAATAAAGTGCGGCGTAACTTATATTTTTGATCACCACTCTTCGCCAAATTCAACGGATGGAAGCTTGGGCAAAATTGCAGAGGTCTTGATCGAAAACAACATACGCGGCGCTCTCTGTTTTGAAACTACCGACCGAAATGGTGTTACATTTGCAAAAAAAGGTTTGGAAGAAAATATTAACTTCTTGAAAGATTATTCGAGCACCAATCTAAAATCTCTTCTAGGACTTCATGCTTCGTTTACACTTTCCGATGATACACTTGCAGAAGCTTCCGAACTTGTTCGAAAGCATGAAGTGGGAATTCATATTCATTTGTGTGAAGATAAAAGCGACCGCGTACTGAGCAAGCAATACACCGATCATTTCCCGGTAAAACGTCTTGTAAAAAATAAACTTCTAAACCAGAAAAGTATTTTGGGTCACGGTGTATATCTAAACGAAAAAGAATATTTTCAAATTGCCGAAAGCGGCAGCGCGTTGGTTTATAATCCCGATTCAAATATGAATAATGCGGTCGGTCTGCCCGAGTATTCGGAGGTCCCGGTTACAATTCCAATTCTGATCGGGACGGATGGAATGCACGCTAATATTGCTAAATCCTTGAAACAGTATTTTCTTTTACTAAGACATCAGCAAAACAGTATGGCAGATTCGTTCAAGCTTTTTACAAAATCTTATTTTGATCAAATCACGTTTGTAAAAAAATATTTTAATGATTTCACAAATCTTGAAGAAGGAAGTAGAGCTGATTTTGTTGTTTGGGATTATATTCCTCCAACTCCAATTTCTGAAGAAAATTATTGGGGTCATTTCATTTATGGTGCACTTGAAAGGAATATAAAAACTGTTGTTCAAGAGGGAAATTTTTTGATGAAGGATTTTCAGCTCGTGAATATTAATGATACTGAAGCTTCCAAAGAAATTTATAAACAAGGGAAGAAATTATTTTCACTCTACAAATGAAAAATTGAATAAGAGAAATTTCAATATTGTTGGTAAACCGGTTATACGTCGGGATGGATGTGCAAAGGTTACCGGGAAAGCAAAGTACGCTGATGATTTCCGTTTTGAAGGCGAACTGTACGGTGTTATGGTTCGTACGAACTCATCTCATGCAATAATTAAAAAAATTGATTATTCGGAGATAGCGGACAATCCTTCCGTCAAATTGATTATTGATGCGAATGATATCCCAGGCAAAAAGAAAGTAGGACCGATTAAGCAAGATCAGCCGGTTTTTTGTAATGAGCGTATTGTAACCCCGGGAGATGTTATTGCAATGCTCGTTGGTGAAAAAGAATCTGAATTACGGCAGCTTGCAAAAAGAATCCGAATTGAATTGGAAGAACTCCCCCTTCTCGAAAATCCCCGGAACGCTCTCGATAAAGATGCTATTTTGATTCATCCTGAATTTAAAACAAACTTGATTACACATTATCCTTTGCGGAAAGGAAATATCGAAAAAGGATTTAATCAAAGCGATGAAATCATTGAGCAAACATACACCACACAGCTTGTAGAGCATGCATACATTGAACCGGAGTGTGTTACTGCGATTCCCGGGGAAGGAAATCTTAAAATAAAAATTATCGGCAGTATTCAAAATCCTTTCACAACAAGAAAAGTTGTTGCTTCGGTTCTTGATTGCGGATTGAACAAGGTTGAAATTATTCAAGCTGAACTTGGCGGATCGTTCGGCGGTAAAGATGATATCATGAATATTCTTTCTGCGCGTGCAGCGATTGCCGCTCTGAAATCGAATCGTCCTATTAAGATTAAATACAATCGTGAGGAATCGATCATAGAATCGTACAAACGTCATCCATACATCTTGAATTATAAGATCGGCTTTAAGAGAGACGGAAAAATTAAAGCGATAAAGATTGATCTGCTTGCTGATGGCGGTGCATATTCATCAATGAGCCCTTTTGTTACATGGCGCTCTGTTGTTCAGGCAACCGGCCCGTACGAAATCAAGAATGTGCACACAGATGTTAGAGTTGTTTATACCAATAATCCGTACACCGGTGCTATGCGTGGTTTCGGTTCGCCGCAGCCGATTTTTGCAATTGAATCAATGATGGATGAAATAGCATTACGTGTAGGTAAAACTCCTTTTGAAATCAGAAAAATAAACGGCTTCAAACAAGGTTCGGTTACTGCAAGCGGACAAAAATTATCAGGTCACGAAGTAACGCTTAACAAAGTTCTGAAGAAAGCTGTTGATGTTTCCTCATTCAGTAGTAAGTGGGTTGAAAATAAAAAATCAGTTGAGAAAAACGAAGCACCGACTCAATCTTATGTAAAAAATTCATTGATATTACATAAAGATGATTTCATTAATCCTGATAAGTTATGGCGGAAGGGGATTGGACTCGCACTCAGCTATCGCGGCTGTTCACTTGGCGCGGAAGGAATAGATGCCGCAGCATCGTATGTTTCTATTCAACCCGATGGTACTGTTTATCTTCTTTCGGGTCTGGCAGAAAATGGTCAAGGTTTGAAAACAACATATTCAATCGTTGCTGCTGAAGTATTGGGAATCTCGGCAGATAAAATTATTTATCTCGAGCAGAACACGTCGCGCATCCCCGATAGCGGGCCAACAGTTGCATCACGCGCGACATTGATGGGCGGAGGCGCTACAAAAAATGCTTGTGAAGAATTAAAAAAACGCCTGGGTAAATTATTAGTCAACGAATGGAGATTGAAAAGCCCGAATGAACTTCACTTTGCTAATGGTACTGTAACTTATAATGGTAAGAAAAAGAAAATTTCATTCGATGAATTGATTAAAAAAGCATACACACAAGGTGTTAATCTCTCCGCAATTGGATGGTATGCCGGACCGAAAGTACATTGGGAAGAAGAGACCGGACATGGTTCAGCATACTTCACTTATGTTTATGGATGTCAGGTTGCCGAAGTTTCCGTGAATATTGGAACCGGAGAAGTCTATATTAATAATATCTGGGCGGTTCACGATCCGGGCAAAGTTATAAATATTTTAGGTGCTGAGGGGCAAGTGTATGGTGGAACAACCCAGGGTGCCGGTTACGGTTTGTGGGAAAAAATATCTACTCATGAAGGAAAGATTAGAGAAAACAATTTTGATCAGTTTTTGATTCCAACGAGTAAAGATATTGACGCAATAGATCCATATTTTATTGAGGGTAAAGATAAATACGGTGCGTGGGGTGGAAAATCACTGGGCGAGCCAACACTTGAACTGACCGCAGCTGCGATTGCAAATGCAATTACTAATGCGACCGGACAAAGGTTTTTCAACTTGCCGATTAATATTGAAGAACTTCTTCTCAGAAAAAAATTGTATCCGGAAAGTTTAAAACGGGGAAGTATTTTATGATTCCGGTGCGTGAAATATTGCTTCCAAAATCTGTTGATGAAGTTTGCAGACTTCTTCAGAATAACAACGGCTCATTAAAAATTATTGCCGGCGGAACGGATATTATTCCCGGATTTCATATTGAATCGCCCCGGTTTGCAGATATCGAACGCTTGATCGATATCAATCATATAAACGAACTCAAAGAGATTTCTGTTATTGATAATATGATTTCAATCGGTTCAGCAACTGCATTTTCTGAAATAATTTCTAATCAAATTTTGAATGAAAGATTACCGTTGTTGGTTAAAGCATCGAAGACGATTGGAAGTGCACAGATAAGAAACCGGGCAACACTCGGTGGAAATTTTATTAACAATGCGCCTTGTGCCGATAGTGTGGCACCCCTATTAGTTTATGATGCGGAAATAAAAATAAAATCCTTTACTTCAGAAAAAATTATGAAGCTTCAGGATTTTCTTGTTAAACCTTATGGAACAAGGTTAAACCCGGATGAGATAGTTATACAAATAATGATTCCAATTCCATCCGGAAAATATAATGGTGATTTTTATAAACTTGGAAGTAGAAGAGCAGTTTCGATAAGCAGAATTTCTTTAGCAGCCCTTCTTGATTTGCGTGATGGTATGATTGATGAATTAAGAATTGCAAGCGGTGCAATTACACCGATTGGAACAAGATTTTATGGGATAGAACAATTTGCAAAAAGTAAAATTTTTAATGATGCAACAATAAAAGAGATTGCAATTAAACTTGGAGAAAGAATTCTTGATGTATCGGGTGTTCGTTGGTCGAGTGAATATAAAATTCCGGTTGTTCAGCAAGTTTGTTATCAACTAATAAAAGGAATAGAACGCTGATCCTTATGATCTGTTTTGATTGATCATGATAAATCATACAGATCATAACAATCTGCGTTCCATTAGTTATGAAAATAAGTTTTGTACTCAACGGTCAAAATACAAGCATGGAAATAGAACCAAACATTCGCTTATTGGATCTGTTACGCGATAAATTCAATCTAACCGGAACAAAGGAGGGCTGTTCAATTGGTGAGTGCGGAGCGTGCACTGTAATAATGAATGGTAAAGCGGTTAACTCATGTCTCGTACTTGCCGGACAGTGTGATGGTGCCGAGATTATAACGATAGAAGGAATTGAAAAGGATGGAAAGCTTCATCCGCTTCAAGAAAATTTCTTGAAGAGCGGAGCCGTTCAATGTGGATTCTGTACACCGGGAATGATAATGTCTGCTTATGCATTGTTACTTGAAAATCCTAATCCGATCGAAGAAGAAATTAAAGATGCAATCGCCGGGAATCTGTGTCGTTGTACCGGCTACAAGCAGATAATTGATGCGGTTGAAAAATCTACAAAGGAAGTAGTGAGATAAAAATGACTAAGCAGCTTGATAAAACCGAATACAAGAAATTCTTTATTGAAGTTAAGGAAAGAATTCATCAAGCCCAGTATGATGCTCTTCGATCAGTAAATAAAGAATTAATTCAGCTCTATTGGGATGTCGGAAGGAAAATTGTTGAAAGACAAAGTGCTCTAAGTTGGGGTAAATCTGTAGTTGAAACTCTTTCATTGGACCTTCAGAAAGAATTTCCGGGCATAAAAGGGTTTTCTGCTGCAAATTTGTGGCGAATAAGGAATTTTTATGCGGAATACTCAAACAATATAAAACTCGCACCAATGGTGCGAAAAATTGGGTGGGCACATAATGTAATTATTATGGAAAATGTAAAGATGGATTGGAAAAAGAATTCTATCTTAAAATGACTAAGAAATTCGGCTGGACAAAGAATGTTCTTATTCACCAGATTGAAAATAAATCGTACCAAAAATATTTGCTCAACCAAACAAATTTTGACGAAGCTTTACCGGTTGAATTAAAATATCAAGCTAAACTGGCGGTTAAAGATGAATATACTTTCGATTTCCTTGAATTGGGCGAAGAACTTAGTGAGCATCAGTTAGAAACTGCACTTATTAATAATATCAGAAAATTTTTAATTGAGATGGGAGGAAACTACGCATTTATCGGTAACCAATTTAAGGTTGCTGTTGGTAATAACGAATATTTTATAGATCTCTTACTCTTCCATCGTAAACTGAAATGCTTGTTTGCTGTTGAGCTTAAAATCGGTGAGTTCAAACCGGAATACGCCGGCAAGATGCAATTTTACCTTTCTGTTTTGAATGATAAAGTAAAATTAGAAGATGAAAATCCTTCTATCGGTTTAATACTCTGTAAAGATAAAGACCGTTTAGTAGTTGAATATGCCCTTCGTGATAGTAAACAGCCGATTGGGGTTGCTTCATATAAAATAACCAACAAACTACCGAAGGAACTGAAGAAATATTTACCCTCACCTAAAGACATTTCCGGTATTCTTGATAGTATGGAATTGATATAGCTATCGACATATTATGAAATCAAATAATGGTAATTATCGATAACATTACTTATTAGCAGCAAATGTTTATTAAACCGTTTTTCATTCCGAACTAAACCCGAAAAATTTGATTCATTTATTTCCCGAACTTCACCGTCTGTTCGAGTGATTATTTTTCTCTTTCCGTTCTCAATCCAAGTTGCAAACCCATCATTCTTGCTTTCATTAAAATCTTCCGAAGACGAAAACAAAGTAAACTTGTTTTTGTACGGTGCGCCTTCGTACGGACAGAACGTTTCGCAATTGCCACATTCATTACACAATGAATTGATATGAAGAATCTGATTCGCATCTCTGAAAGTCGGATGAGTAATTATTATTTCAACATTTGCACGGTTTGGACATACATCAACACATTTATTACAGATCATATTACAACTCAAACAGCGCGATGCTTCCTTGGTCATTTCAACTTTACTCCAATCAACTCTACTCTTTGCTGAATTAATATCATTAATATTTACTTCTGGAAAAATATTCTTTTCAATTGTAGGGTGGTGCAAGTTTTCCCTTTTCAATATTTCATCTGCGACTTTTCTCCCATCGGCAATTGCTTCTACTACTGTGGCCGGACCTTTCAGCGCGTCTCCGCCGATAAATACATTTTCGATATTTGTTTCGTTTGTTAATGGATTTACATCTGCCGTGCTATTTGCTGTTTTTATTTTGTTCAACGCAAGAAGCTCAGGATCAACACTTTCACCAATTGCCGAGATTATGGTGTCGATATCAAACTCCTCAAATTCTCCATCAAGTGGAATAACACTTTGCCGTCCATCTGATTCGTGCTCGGACAGTTTCATTTTCTGACAAATCAATCTTCCGTTTGTAAAATCATAAGGGAGTAAAAGTTCTTTAAATATCACACCATCTGAGAGAGCAGCTTCAAATTCCTCGCGGTCTGCCGGCATATATTCCTTTGTCCGTCTATATAATAGATAGACATTCTCAACTCCTTCACAACGTTTAGCTGCGCGCGCACTATCCATTGCGGAATTACCGCCTCCAATTACCGCGATATTTTTACCCAAAGGCATATTGGGGTTGTGGTGATAATTCCAAAGAAAATCGATTGCATTCAGAATCTCTTTATCTGAGGTGATATTTAATTTGTTCGATTTCTCTGCACCGATTGCAATGTAGATGTATTTGTAACCTTCGTTTTTAAGCTTTTTAACCGAGAATGATTCTTCAACTCCGAAAATGAATCTAACACCGAATTGTTCGATAAACTTAATATCATTATTAATTGCAGATTGCGGAAGTCGGAATTGTGGAAGAACATTTTGAACAATTCCCCCGGCATTCATATTTTTTTCAAATACAGTGACATCAAAACCTGATTTTGCTAAAAAGTATGCAGCCGATAAACCGGATGGACCAGCACCGATTACCGCTACTTTGATTTTGTTATTTGATTCTGCAATTGATAAGTTTTTCATAAAATCTTTGTAGCCATTCAGCGCAGCTTCTTTTTTGAGATCACGGATTTTTACTGCTTCGTCATAATCAATTCGTGTGCAATGGTACATACATTGATGATCGCATACATAACCCGTAATGTGGGGTAAGGGATTTTTATCCGTTATCACTTGCAGCGCTTCTTCATACTTTCCTTCGCCTACTAAACGTATATACTCCGGAACATCCTGATGAATTGGACACGCAACTTTACACGGCGCAATAAAGCAGTCAAATGCCTCAAGCTTGTCCCGAACTTTAATTGATTCAACTGTTCTTGTTTCTTTTTTGTAAAGCGGATTATCCAGCGAATCATCCGCAAGCTTTTTCAATTTTACTAAATTGATGCGGTAATTCTCTTCGGTAATAAATTCTTTCAACCGGTCAGCTATTTGATGAAGGCGGTTATATCCGCCAGGTTTCAAAAGTTCGGTGGCAAATGTAACCGGTCTAATACCGGTCTCTAAGATTTCATTTGTATTATTTACTGAAGCTCCGCCGGAAAAAGAAATATTTATTTCACCATTGAATTGTTCTGCTATCTTTGAAGCAAGATTTATTGTAAGAGGAAAAAGTGCTCTGCCAGACATGTACATTTCATCACCGGGCATTATTTGCTTTTTATTTTTTACGGCAAGCGTATTCGAAAGCTTTATCCCAAACTCTTTTCTATTCTCTTCGGCATATGATTTCAAACGCTGAAGCATTAAAATTGCATCATTCCATTGAAGATCGTTATCAAATGAGCGCCTTTCAAGATAAATTTTTTCATAACCGAGATTTTCTAAAGTGTTTTTAACAAAATCAAAACCGAGAAGGGTTGGATTCAACTTAACATACGTATGTAAACCTTTCTCCTTGACCAGATATTTTACGATCGATTCAATCTCGTTAGGCGGACAACCGTGCATTGTTGAAAGTGTAACAGAATTTGAAATGAATGGAGAAATGTTTTTTACGTACTCAGCTAGATCATCATCCGGGGAAAGATTACCATTGATGAATTTTACCAATTCACTTTTATATTTTGTAAACAATGCAGATTTGTTTGCGTCCTTTAACCTTTCTATGAATTGATCCATTCTATCGGTTTGTATTCCGGCAAGATCGTAACCGACACTCATATTAAAAATGAAACCGGATTCAGAGTTATCTGACAATCCAAAATATTTTTTAATAAAGTGGAGTAGAATCCATGCTTTTAAATATTCGTCGTATGATTGTTCGAGTTTTAACTCTTGCGACCATTCTACATTGTATCCCTCATCTCCGGCATCAATACAAGGCCGGTCGATTTTCAATTCATCTACTTTCTGAACCGTTTTTAATTCAAAAAATCTTCCGCCGGCTAAATACGCGGATATTATATTTTGTGTCATTTGTGTGTGTGGACCGGCAGCCGGACCGATCGGTGTTTCAAGGAAGTTGTTTAAAAAATCGAAACCGGTTTTGTTTTTGTTCTGGAAAAAATTGATTCTTTTGATTCCAAAAATACTCGAGTGTTTTCCCCCTTCATGAATTATCTGGCTTAGCAGATTTGAGAAGGGTCGGGGCTTCATTTGGTCAGACATGAAAGTACTCCATATAACAGATGTAAATATCTTTAATTATCATTAATTTATAAATAGAATTTTTGAAGTAAATAACTATTAAAAAATTTTTGAGCGTAATTGAAATGAAAGAAGAAATATTTAATGCGGTTGAAGCAGAAAAAGAAAATTTGTTCGCTCTAATTCAGAGATTAGTGCAGATAAAAAGTTACAGCGGCGAAGAAAAAGAAATTGTTGAATTTATAATCGGCAAGATGAATGAATATGGTTTTGATGAAGCATATCATGATTCACTTGGCAATGCAATCGGACGGGTCGGTAACGGTCCGATAAAAATTATGTATGATGCACACATTGATACTGTAAAAGTAACCGAGACTGAAAATTGGGCACACCCTCCATTTAGTGGAGTGATTCAGGACGGGAGAATCTATGGACGGGGTGCTGTTGATGAAAAACCGGCAATGGCTGGATTCATGATCGCCGGAAAAATATTGAAAGATTTATACGGAAATGATTTTCCCTTCACGCTTTACGTTGTAGGTTCGGTTTTAGAAGAAGACGCGGACGGCTATCCGCTTTTTCATATTATTCAGAATGAAGGGATAAAACCGGATTTTGTTTTGTTGGGCGAACCAACCGATCTGAAAGTTTACCGCGGACAGCGCGGAAGAATGGAATTGAAAATTACAACAACCGGAAAATCTGCACACGGTGCACATAATCAAAAAGGAATTAACGCGATTTATAAAATGATGCCGATCGTTGCCGGTATCGAGAAACTCGATAAGAAATTAAAACCTAAACAGCCGCTCGGAAAAGGATCGATTACTGTCAGCAACGTTATTTCCAGAGCCCCGTCAATGTGTTCTGTTTCGGATTACTGCCAGATACATCTCGATAGGAGAATGACAATTGGTGAGAATAAAAATAGTGTTGTTAAAGAATTGAAAGAGATAATTAAGAAACACAAAAGCGACGCGAAGATTTCTATTCCTAATGTTGAAGGAATTAGTTGGAAAGGAACTCAATTTTCGCAAGAAGCATATTTCCCAACTTGGATTTATGATGAAAAACATCCGCTTGTTGATGTTGCAATGAAAACATCCAAATCCGCAACCGGTAAAGCAAAAAGTGGCGTGTGGAGCTTCTCTACAAACGGAGTTGCAACTGCCGGACATTTTGGAATTCCAACTATCGGATTTGCGCCGGGTAAAGAAGAACTTGCACACTCATCAAAAGAAGAAATCTTGTTGAATGATTTGTTAAAGGCAACAAAGTTTTATTCACTGTTCCCATTTGAACTATCGAAAAAATAGAACGCAGATCTTTATGATTAACTATGATGTGAAATGATCATAAGAAATTATAATGAATGATAATTATAAGCACACTGAAATAACCGAGAAGATCATCAAAGCATTTTATAATGTTTATAATAAACTTGGTTACGGATTTTTAGAAAAGGTTTACGAACGAGCAATGTTAATTGAACTGACAAAATTTAGTCTAAATTGTAAAAGCCAATTTCCGATTAAAGTGTTTTATGATTCTAAAGATGTTGGCGAATATTTTGCTGATATTATTGTAAATGATATTGTAATAATTGAACTAAAAGCCGCTGAATCTATCTGTGAAGAGCACGAATGTCAACTTGTAAACTATCTTAAAGCCACCGATATCGAAGTTGGATTATTACTTAACTTTGGAAAAGAGCCACAATTGAAACGGAAAGTTTTAACAAAAGATCATAAGAAATCATAAATATCATAATAATCTGTGTTCTATAAATAGGAGAAAATCATGGAGTCAAAATTAAAAGGCAAGCACTTTTTAACAGAAGACAACTGGACGAAAGAAGAACTTGATATAGTGTTCGAAACAGCATTCGATTTGAAGAAAAAATTTTATGCAGAAGAACCAACGCTCTGGCTTCCGCACAAAACATTATTTATGATGTTCTTCGAACAATCAACCCGAACTCGCAACTCCATGGAAGCCGGAATGACCCAGCTTGGCGGACATGCACACGATTTGACGCCCGACAAAATGCAGATTACCCACGGCGAAGTTGCGAAAGATACAGCCATTATTCTCAGCCGTATGGGTCACGGTATTGCATGCCGAAACTGCTTTTACGGAATCGGAAATAAATATTTGAATGAACTTGCACAGTATTCACACAAACCGGTGATGTCTCTGCAAGACGATGTTTATCATCCGTTTCAGGGACTTGCAGATTTAATGACGATCTTTGAACATCATGGTAGAAATACGAAAGGATTGAAAGTTACGATCTCGTGGGCATACGCAACAACTCACTCAAAACCTTTGAGTGTTCCCCAAACACAAATACTTTTATTTCCACGTTATGGAATTGATGTTACCGTTGCTCATCCGAAAGAATTTCCGTTAAGCAAAAATATTGTTGAGAAGGCACAAAAGAATGCGCAAGAAGGGGGCGGAAATATAAGATTTACAAACGATATGGATGAAGCGTTTGAAGGCGCACAGATAGTGGTTCCCAAAAATTGGGGCGGCTTTGGATATTACGATGAAGAATATTACCTCTTACACGAAGATGAATGCAAAAAAGAAATGAAGTCAAATCTGGATAAATATAAAAACTGGATTTGTGACGATAAGAAAATTAAACTTGCCCGTAAGAATGTAAAGTTGATGCATGCTCTTCCGGCTGATAGAGGTAATGAAGTAACGGATGAAATTTTGGATAACCCTAATATATCAATTGTGTTTGACGAAGCGGAGAACCGTCTTCATACAGCTAAAGCTATTATGGGATTAACGATGTGATCCACAATGTCATTCTGAGCGAAGCGAAGAATCTGTTAGGGTAAGTGTTTAGAGATCTTTGGTCGCTTCGCTCCTCAGGATTTTTTATGATAAAGTATCATTATAAATGTTTCGATTGCGGAAAGGAATTTTCTTCAAAAGGAATAGAAGAAAATTTTGTTTATCTCTGCCCAAACTGTGGCCGGACAGAGCGGAACAAACCTCTAAAAGGTGTTTTAACAATTGAATATGATTACGCAAAGATCAAAAAGACGATTTTGAAAAATAAATTTTTAAAATTAACTCCTGGAAAATTTTGGGATTATCCTTTTCTTTGGCCAATAAAAAAATACCCATTAAAAAAGATTCTATCCCGATTGCAACTGAGTCCGGCACCAATTCTTGATTACGAAATTGAAGGAAGAAAAATCCGGTTTTTTGACGACACCCGTAATCCAACGTTATCATACAAAGATCGCGCTAGTGCTGTTGTTGCATTAAAAGCTTTAGAATTTGGCGTTGCGGAAATTTCTGCCGCATCAACCGGGAATGCCGGTTCATCACTTGCCGGAATTTGCGCACGACTTGGAATTAAGTCACACATCTTTGTTCCATCAACAATTCCGGATGCCAAACGAATTCAGATTCAATCCTATGGAGCTAATATCTATTTGGTTGACGGTACTTATGACGAAGCATTCGATTTATGCCTTGAAATCTCTTCAACAAAAAAAATTTACAATCGGAATACCGCTTATAATCCTCTGACAATTGAAGGGAAAAAATCTGCTATGTTCGATATTTTTTTGCAGCTGAAAGGGCAATTACCTGATTATATTTTTGTACCGGTTGGCGATGGAGTAATTATTTCAGGGTTGTTCAAGGGTTTATATGATTTGAAAAAGCTTGGATGGATTAAAAAATATCCTAAATTAATCGGTGTACAATCCGAGGGAAGCGACGCAATTGTGCGGTATATTGAAAATGGAGAGTTCGAATTTCGAAAAGCCGCAACAATTGCCGACAGCATTGCTGCTTCGGCTCCGAGGAATTTATACATGGCAGCAGATGCAATTAGACTGACAGATGGAAAGGCATTATCGGTCAGCGATGTTGAGATTTTAAATGCACAGAGTTTGATTTCCGAAAAGACCGGACTTTTTGTTGAACCATCGAGTGCGTCAACCTATGCCGGGTATAAAAAGTTTGTCGCAGCCAATAAGATTTCACCCAAAGCAAATTTTTTGTTGATGATGACCGGAAACGGATTGAAAGATACCGATGCAGTAATGAAAAATGTACTAAAGCCGGAAGTGCTTACATCAAATCAGATTAAAAATATTTTTCAGGTGATATGAAGATCAGCGGATTAATTCTCGCCGCCGGTTTATCCGGTAGAATGAATTCTTTCAAACCGATTCTGAAAATCGATAATAAAACTCTTGTTCAATTAATAACCGAAAAACTGCTTGGAGTATGTAACGAGGTTATAATTGTAACCGGGTATAATAACAACCTTGTTGAAAACTCTGTAGAAAAATCCGGGCATGTTAAACTTGTATTTAATGAAAACTATAAAAAGGGAATGTTCACCTCACTGAAAAAAGGATTGAGTGAAGTTTCAGATGCTGATTGGGTTTTGTATCACTTCGTGGATCAACCGGCACTGTCTGAAAAATTTTATCATGAATTTGTTGAGCAAATAAGTGACAATTTTAATTGGATTCAACCGGCATATAATAATGTTAAGGGTCACCCGGTTTTGTTGAGCCGGACTATTTTGGAAATTATTATGAATGAAAATGATGACTGTTCATTAAAAGTTATTGGAATGAATTCGAAGGTGAAAAAAAAGATTTGGAATTGTAACTATTCGCAAATTCTTAATGATGTTGATACAGAAGTAGATTTTGAAAAATTAATTTCCCGATAAAGGAAGCACAAATGAAAGATTTAAAAATGTGGACTTTTGTAAAAGAAAATTTACGCAACAATAATCTGGTGATTCTAACGGTCGTTTTGGAATCTAAAGGGAGTTCGCCCGGGAAAGCCGGGTTTAAAATAGCGGTTGTTAAGGGTGATAAGTTTGAAGGAACGATAGGCGGCGGACAGATGGAATTTGATTTGCTGAATGAATGTGCAAAACTTTTGAAATCAAAAAAGAAAATTCAGCTTCATAGAAAATTATACCATAGCAAAAAAATTAAGAAACTGCAATCGGGACTTGTTTGCCAGGGTAGGCAAACAAATTTTACATGTTTACTTGATAAATCCGATTTAAAAAAAATTGAAAAGATAATTGATTCCTTCGAAAAGAAAGAACCTTCACTTCTTATTTTGTCCCCCGATGGATTAAAGATAAAACCGGAAACGAGAAACGAAAATCATATTCACTACCGGTTCAATTCTGAAAATGATTGGTCATACGAAGAAAATATCGGGATGCGTGATACAATTTATATTATAGGCGGCGGGCACGTAGGTTTAGCGCTTTCGCGACAGATGGAATTACTCGGATTCCATGTTACAGTTTTTGATGAGCGACCGGATGTTCAAACAATAAAAGAAAATAAATTTGCCGACGAAATAATTATCACTTCTTTCGATCAGGTCGGAAATTTTATCGAAGAAGGAAATTATTCTTACGTTGCAGTGGTAACATCTGCATTGCCTACAGATAAAATTGCACTTAAACAAATTATTGGTAAAAAACTTAAATATATCGGACTTATGGGAAGCGAGGCTAAACTGAAAAGAATATTTCGTGAATTAAAAGAAGAAGGGATTAAATCTTCGTTATTCAATAAGGTCAATGCACCAATCGGTCTGCCAATCAACAGCAACACAGTTGAAGAAATTGCAGTAAGTATAGCAGCGCTTATTATTAAAGTAAAAAACACCAATTAGTATATCCGATGATATAAACCGTAAAGAGCACTTCATGTCTGTAAATAAAATTAGAGTAAAAATAAATTTTAGAATTAAAACAAATTTTCTTTATTAAAATTTTGTTACACCTTATTTTAATTGTTGAATAACGGTATCATAAATAAATCTTTTTAATAAACAATCTTTGAACAAGCTTCGAGCTGAAATTGATCCAAATAACTCAGGTTGACAACTTCGAACAGATATCACTTGAAAATGATTTTATCAAAGTGATTTTTCTTCCGCAGATTGGCGGAAAGATGATCAAGCTAATCAATAAGAAAACCGGCACAAATTTTTTACTTGAACCGCAGAACGACAGTAAAAAGTACAGACCCGCATACCACGGTGCTCCTTTCGATCAATATGATACCAGCGGTTTTGATGAGTGTTTTCCTACTATTGAAGCGTGTGCAATTACAACCGAAAGCGGATCTAAAATTTCTTTTCCTGATCACGGACAGCTATGGTCCAAGGCATGGCAGTATCAGATCACTGAAGATGAAACGCTTATTCGTACTGCTAAAGGTGTAAATTGGAATTATGCATTTTCCAAAAAAGTCCATCTTGAAGAGAACAGATTCATTATCGATTACGTAATTGAAAATTTTGAAGATGAATCATTGCCTTACATTTGGTCGGCTCACCCCTTGCTAAATGTTGAAACCGGTGACGAAATTTATCTAAGCGACGAAATTGATCAAGTTATACTTAACTGGTCGAGTGATGAAAAACTTGGAAAAGCCGGTGATTTGCTCTCATGGCCTATGGTTGACGGCAAAAACGATTTTTCAACAGTGCACGACATTAACTTTGCTAAAGCAGTTAAAATATTTTCTAATAAATTAAATGAATTTGGCTGGTGTGCATTTCATAAGGTGAGAAATAAAGAATCGTTACTTATTAGTTTTGATACCGTGAAAATTCCTTACCTGGGTATTTGGTTAACTTACGGCGGCTGGCCAACCGGTAATAGACCGAAGCATTTAACTGTTGCGCTTGAACCAACAAATGCGTGTTGTGATTCTCTTGAAAAAGCAATTGAAAAAAAATCGTGCGGAATTATTAAACCAATGCAAAAAAATGAATGGCGTATGGAGTTTGCAATTGTGAATGAATAAAGCCGGTTAGCTGAAAAATAGTACCCGTGCAAATATTTTGTTAAATGTCAACAAATCTTTTTAAAAAAAATTTTTAAAATTATTTAGGAAGATATACCGGATTTTTTTATGTTGCATCGGGTTCATTAATCACACAAAAAAATTATCACCAATGCTTCCAATTACACTTGAAACTCAAAAGAAAGATGTTACATATCAAACTTACCTATCAAACGAATTTTGGTTTGAACTAAAAGTAGTTAATGAAAATTTATTTCCTGAGATCAGGATTAGTTTCAAACCGAAAGATCAAAAAATTAAAAACAGATCAAAGCTAAAATCGAATAATCTATATGAAGAGCCGGAATTATTGTTGAAATAATTTTCTCCCTTTTTATTTACATATAAGCATACAACTATCTACTTGATATAGAATAAAATTGAAATTCGGTTACTTGCCAGCTCAACATCCATTGCAGTTATTGTCGTTATTACTTAAGTGTGTCAGAATGATTAGCTAAAATTTCCATTTGATTTGTAAAAACCTAATTCATACAAACTATCTGTAAAAATCAACAAGCTTACTTTTTTTATCATGATTATAAATAATCGGTTTCTAATTGTTCTTAACTTGAATATTTTTACGGACATATTCGTCTAATTATTACAATTTTTCAGATAAAATCTCAAAGGTTCAATATGAGAAGTAAACTCAAACTGTGTTTTGTTTTGCTATTGATTGGATTTATTAGAATTGCAGCCCAGGATCAAAACGCTCCGTTCGTAATTTCTTTGGATGATGCAATTAAGCTTGCACTGGAAAAGAACTGGGATGTTAAGCTATCCGAAAAAGATATTTTAAGGGCAGATGAACAAATTAGCGAAGCATATGCGAACGCTTTTCCGCGTCTCGAATTTAACGGTAGGTATGTTAGGAATATTAAACTGCCGGTATTGTTTTTACCATCTGGTACGCCATTTAATGAGAGTGGTAAGACAATGACATTGGAACTTGGTTCTGATAACGCTTATGATTTAACTTTCTCTTTAAGCCAGGTTATTTATAGTCAAAAGGTTAACACAGCTATTCAAATTGCTGACGAATATTCCGAATTATCGAAAACTGCTAATCTCAGTACACGGAACGATATAATATTAAATGTTAAGAAAGCCTTTTATAATGTTCTGCTAATGCAAGAATTAGTAAAAGTAAGCCGGCAAGGTAATGAAGTAGCAAAAGCAAATTATGAAAACGTTTCTGCTCTTTTTAAACAAGGTGTTGCTTCGGAATATGATTTTCTCCGTGCCGAAGTACAATTTGCCAACACACAACCGATGTTGATACAAACCGAAAATAACCTTGAACTGGCAAAAAATTATTTGAAGAATATTTTAACCTTAGATATAACACAGCCTATAGAAATAAGAGGAGAGTTCGTGTTTGAAGAGGTTCCGGGTTCACTATTAGAATCTGCAAATGAGAAAGGTGTTCGGGAACACCCGTTGGTTAAACAACTGGAAATTCAATCTTCATTGCTGGATAAAAACATAACTATACAAAGAGCAGATTATTTTCCCACACTTGCAGCCTTCGGTTCTTATGCTTTTCAAGCACAAGATAACACGTTTAATTTTAAAGATTATTTGTGGGCGGAAAGTTTTATGGTCGGACTCAATTTATCATATACCTTGTTCGACGGTTTTGGTAGGAGTGCGCGTATTGAGCAAGCAATTATCGACAAAGAAAAAGTTGATCTAACGCGAAGAAAAGTTGAAGAAGGATTGAAGATTAGAATTATGCAAGCAAAGATGAGCATGGATGAAGCGAAAAAAAGAATCGATGCACAAACCAAAAGTCTTGAACAAGCAGATAAAGCATTAAAGATTGCACAGACCAGGTATAAAAGCGGAGTAGGAACACAACTTGAATTGATAGACACACAAGCGGCTATGACAATTGCAAGAACAAACTATGCCCAGGCAATTTATGATTATCTTACAGCAAAAGCCGATTGGGAAAACGCAGTAAGTATAGAATATTAGAATTAAAGGAGAATAAAATAAAATGACAATCTTGATGAAAACTATTAGAAATTATTTTTTACCGGTAATTATTCTTATTGCTCTGTTTTTTTATTCATGCGGCGGAAGTGAGGAAACAAAAGAAAACAACTCGATGAACAATGTTAACGATACAATTCCGGTACAAACTGCAAAAGTTGAATTGAAAGATTTGAAGATCAGTAAAACTTTCAGCGGTACACTTGAAGGAGAAGAGCAAGCAAACATCGTTGCGAAAATTCCGGAAAGAATAACTGCAATTAAAATTAGAGTCGGTGAATCGGTTAAAACCGGTCAATTATTGGTCGAGCTGGATAAATCGGGAGCTTCATCGCAATATTATCAGGCAGAAGCCGGTTATTTGAATGCCGGTCGGGATCTTGAAAGAATGAAAGCACTTTATACCGAAGGTGCGATATCGCAGCAAATGCTCGATGGAGTTCAAACACAGTATAACATTGCCAAAGCGAATTTTGAAGCCGCCAAAAGTACAGTCGAACTTGTAACACCAATTAGCGGTGTGGTTACGGCAATTAATGCCAATGTAGGCGATCTTGCCAATCCGGGCATACCTATAGTGGTTGTAGCAAACATTTCGAGTTTGAAAGCAATCTTTAGTGTTGGTGAAGGAGATATTTCAAACTTCGCTGTTGGTCAGCCGACCGAAATATATTCGGAATTAAAACCGGCCCTGATACAGAAAGGAAGGATTCAACAAATTTCAAAATCGGCGGATATACAATCGCGGTCGTTCGAAATTAAGTCAATATTTTCAAATACATATGATAGATGGTTTAAACCGGGAATGTTTTGCAGAGTTAAAGTTGAATTAAAATCTCAGAAAGGGTCGTTGTTAATTCCTAACCTGGCGATAGTTAACAACCCTGATTCAAAGGGAGTGTTCGTGGTAGAAAATAGTAAAGCTGTATATAAAGTAATTCAAACCGGTTTAACCGACGGAACATTTACCGAGGTAATAAGCGGATTGAGTGCCGGCGAAACAATTGCTACGATTGGCATGAATAATCTTAAGGACGGCAGCTTTGTCTTCGTTAGTAAAAAAGATTTATGATTTATGAACAAGGAAATTTGATTTAGGAAGGTAATCGATGGATAAATTTGATATAGAAAAAAGATTATTAGAGTATTCGTTAAGAATAGTCAAAATTGTAGAACAATTGCCAAACACAAAAGTCGGAAATCATATTGCCGATCAGCTAATACGATCAGGCACATCCCCATCGTTTAATTACGCTGAAGCTCAGGGAGCTGAATCAAGAAACGACTTTGTTCATAAGTTGAAAATTTGCTTAAAAGAATTGCGTGAGTCTTTAATTGCATTAAAGATGATTGACAGGTTGTTCAAGATACAGCCGGATGATTTTTTAAGTGAGACTATTTTAGAAAGTAATGAATTAATTTCAATTTTTGTTAAAAGTATTTTAACAGCAGAAAAAAATAAAAGAAAATCTTAATTCATATATCCATGTTCATAAATCAAGAATAAAATATTTAAGGTAAAACAATGAAATTAGCTGATGTTTCCATTAAGCGGCCGGTCTTTGCATCTATGATGATTATGGCTTTGATAGTTCTTGGAATGTTTTCCGTTATCAAACTTAATGTTGATCTTTATCCGAATGTTGATATTCCTTACGTGATAGTTACTACTATTTTGCCCGGTGCCGGTCCAGAACAAATTGAAACCGATGTTACTAAAAAAATTGAAGATGCTGTTAACCCGGTTGAAGGCGTAGATTTTATTCAATCGACATCCCAAGAAAATGTTTCAATTGTTATAATAGCATTTAAATTGGAAATCGACGGTAAAGCCGCCGCACAAGATGTTCGGGAAAAAGTTGCTGCCATCAGATCGGAATTACCCGATGATATCGAGGACCCGGTAATACAAAGATTTGATTTTGCCAGTTTGCCGATTATGTCTTTTACAGTTTCCGGAACAAGATCGGAAAAAGAAATTACTACCTATACTAAGAATGTCATAAAGAAAAGGATTGAAAGTATTCCCGGTGTAGGATCGATTAATTTGGTCGGTGGTTCGGAAAGAGAAATATTGATTGAAATAGATGCAGCACGGTTAAAAGCCTATAATCTCTCTATTCAAGATGTAATACAAAACGTTAGTGCCTCGAATGTAGAAATTCCCGGTGGCAATTTGTATCAGGGACCGAGACAGCTTTTAGTTAGGACAATGGGTAAGTATAAGAATGTTGATGATTTCAATAAAGTAGTAGTTGCCAATCCAAAAGGAAATCCGGTTTATCTTTCGGATGTTGCTAAAGTTGTTGATGGTATAAAAGAAAAAACAAGTTTAACAAGGCTGAATGGAAAATCGGCGGTCGGGCTTGATATAATTAAACAATCGGGCAGCAACACCATCCAAGTAGCAGAAGAAGTTAAGAAACAAATTGAAAAACTCGAGTCCGAACTGCCACCCGATATAAACATCTATCTTGCAAAAGACAATTCGGTTTATATAGAAGATTCAGTACGTGATGTTTGGTTCGATTTAATTTACGGTGGTTTACTTGCAATTATAGTAATCTATTTATTCCTTGCAAACTTCCGCGCTACGTTAATCAGCGGATTGGCATTACCCACATCTATCATCGCGAGCTTCATTTTAATGTATGCTCTTAATTTTACATTAAACATGATGTCTTTACTTGCGCTTTCGCTGGCGGTAGGTTTGTTGATAGATGATGCCATTGTAGTTATCGAAAACATATATCGTCACATGCAGCAAGGCGAAACCCCGATGGAAGCTGCAAAATCCGCTTCGCAAGAAATCGGACTTGCGGTTATGGCAACAACATTTACAATCGTTGCGGTATTCATTCCGGTCGCTTTCATGCCCGGTATAGTGGGCCGATTCTTCTACCAGTTTGGTATAACAATTTCTGCTGCTGTTCTTGTTTCTTTGTTTGTAGCTTTTTCGCTTACACCAATGCTTTCATCAAGATGGCTTAACAGAGAAGATGAAGAATTGAAACCGGAAGGAAATATTTTGAAGAAAATTCTCTACTATTTCAATCATTTCTTTGAGATACTTAGTGTTAAATATAAATCTTCGCTCAACTGGTCGTTAAAACATAGGAAAACAGTTGTATTCGGTTCCATTGTTATATTCATCTTCAGCTTGATGATATTTGGTGTGCTAGGCGGCGAGTTCTTTCCGCAGATTGATCAATCCGAATTCATAATTGATGTAAAAGCATCACCAGGCAGCTCACTCGAACAAACCACAAATGTTTGTGCTCAGATTGAAAACACCTTGCGTACAAATCCTGAGGTAACGACAATTTTAACAACAATTGGCTCTCAAAATAACCCGGTAACACAAGCTTCGATTTTGGTTAAACTTACCAAGAAGAATGAAAGAGAGAAAAGTGTATTTACTCTAATTGAAGAAACACGTAATCGTTTAAAATATCTTCCCGGCGCTAAAGTAGCTTTCTTATTGGAAGGGGGACCCGGGGGAAATGAAAAGCCGGTAACTTTCAGCATCCGCGGCGATAATATCGATACGTTAAAATCGATTGCAAACAAAGTTCAAAATATTGTTAAGTCGACCCCAGGTACTGTTGATGTTGATAACAGTCTGGAATTATCCAAACCAGAAATTAGAATTGAATTGGACAGAGATAAAGCAAACGACCTTGGGCTTAACCCGTATTTGATAGCTTCAACCATAAGAGCAATGATAGACGGATTTGTTGCAAGTAATTACCAGGAAGGTGACGAACAGTACGATGTAAGAGTTAAACTGAGAGAACCTGATAGAACGAGTGTCGAAGATATTTCTGTTTTGACTGTAAAAAGCAACAAATCTGATGCCGCCGGCGATAATTATTTGATTCCGGTAGGTGATTTTGCAAAGATCGAAGAAGGTCAGGGACCATCAAAAATAAACCGGTACGCACGACAAAAAGAAATTAGGATCGATGCAAATTTATCCGGCAGACAATTGGTAGAAGTCCTTGCCGATATTCAAAATAGAGTGGATAAAATAAAATTACCCAGCGGTTATACAATTAGTGTTGTGGGGCAAGGTGAAGAGACAGCAGAATCGTTTGCAAATATCTTGCTTTCATTATTCCTTGCGGTAATTTTTGTTTACATTGTGCTAGCGGCACAATTTGAAAGTACAGTGCACCCGTTCTCGATTATGCTTGCATTGCCAATGTCTGTAATAGGAGCCGCGTTGTTTTTGTTCATTTTCGGAAGTACAATTTCTGTTGTTTCATTGATCGGTATTATCATGTTAATGGGATTAGTAACTAAAAATGGAATTCTGCTTGTCGATTATACAAATGTTTTGCGTGATCGCGGCTTATCGCGCTTTGATGCATTGCTGAAAGCCGGTCCAACAAGATTGCGTCCAATCTTGATGACGACATTTGCGATGATATTCGGTATGATGCCGGTAGCATTTGGTTTAGGCGAAGGTTCGGAATTCCGTGCACCTATGGGACAAGCAGTTATCGGGGGACTTATTACATCAACGTTCTTAACATTGTTCATAGTGCCGGTTGTATATACTCTACTTGATGATCTTGGCCAGAAAAAAGTTTTCGGATTTATTGTAAAAGTGTTTTCCTTTAAAAGGAGGAATAAAAAAGAAGTTCAGAAAGGAGAAACTGCTTTCGAAAAATAAATTGGTGAGGTTAATATGAAATTGACCTTTTTAATTTATCACGATGTACTGGAAGACAGAGTACAAAATGTATTCGACACTCTTGGAGTTGATTATTATACGAAATGGGAAGAGGTTAAGGGAAAGGGACACGAAACGGACGCACATCTGGGTACAAGAACTTTTCCCGGTTACAATTATGTAAGGATGGTTGCTTTTGATGATGACGCGGTACTTGTTAAACTTATAACAGAATTAAAAGAACTTAACAAAGATGCTTTAAGACCGGATGATAAAATAAGATTGTTTCAAATGCCGCTTGAGTTGGTTGTTTGAAAATAGAGGCTGTCTCAAAAGTAATTTTTTTTAAAAATGGCACGCTGATAACCCGCCAATAAAACGGCGGGCAAGCCTGATTAAAACTGAACTTGCCTGACGGCAGTCAGGTTTTCGCGGATTTTTTATTTGTCCGAAGGACTCCTTCGGAGAACTATTACTTTTGAGACAGCCTCTTAATCTAATTGTAGCCCTTATCGTTAAACGGGTCTAACTTTTCAAGCCATTTCTTCTCCAGGACTTTCAGATCATCGGTATAATCGTAGGCCTGATCTTCTTTTAATTTTAGCAATTCGATCACTTCAAAAGAAAAATTATCTTTCCCGAATTTATTGTAGTCAAATTGTAATTTTTTATTTACGTGTGATCCTACTTCCAATGTAAATTTGTGTGAATTAATCTTCGCTTCAATATTCTTACTGCTGCCGACGAAAATTTTTCCATTCACTAAATTTTTAATTTGGTAAACACCCATAGGCCTCAGTGTTTGTTTGTAATTTCTTTTTATTTCTTTACGGTCGATCATTTTGTTTTTCCTTCATTAATTTCTTTTGTCAGCCAATATATTTGTTTTTCCCGGTGCATAAATCCTTCTTCAACCAGAAGCCGTCTTATAGTGCAATAGTCATCACAACTTTGGGTTATAATTTCATTTACATTTTCTTCGGCGTATTTTTTACCGGCTTTGAATTTTTTTACGAATTCACTCAACACAATCAATCTTTTTTTTCTTTGTACCGGCAGCTTTATCAATTTCCCTTTGTTAATAAAAGCTTTCAGCACCTTTGCTTTATAATTATTAATCCTTTCTTCATAAGCGAATTTTTCAATATCATCAAAATCAGTAAGTTCTTTTAATGTTGATCGGAATATTTCTTCGTTAATTTTATAAATAACATAGTATTGTTCTTTTTCCTGGGTGATTAAACCGGCGGATTCTAACTTTCTTAGATGAAAAGATACGGTTGAACTTGCTAAGTTGAGCCGGTGTGCTAATTCTTCAACATATTGCGGTTTATCAATAATGGAATTGATTATGCGCAGCCGTGATGTATCAGCGAGAGATTTCATTATTTCGATACTTTTTGATATGTCCATTTTTTATCTAAATTGTTTCGATAATTGTCGAAACAAATATAAGGTCGAGAATAACCCAAGTCAATCCATTTCTATATATATCGAAATAAAATAAATATTTGCTCCAAGGAACATCCGATCGCTTATACACATCTAAAGAACAAACAAATATTGGGGGAAAAATCATGATCAACGAATTCAAAGTAAAAAGTAAAGAACTTATAGAAAAAGTAGAAGAACTGATAAAAGAAGGTAACGCACGGAAAATAATCATTAAAGACGATAAAGGTAGAACATACATTGAAATTCCGGTTACTATCGGTTTGCTTGGGGCACTATTTGCACCGATACTTGCTGCAGTTGGCGCATTAGCCGGTATGGCTGCTAACTTTACCGTTGAGGTTGTTCGTAAGGAAACCGAAGAAGAACAACCCGGTGCAAATGCTCAGGAAATGAAAACAGATTTATGACCGAATATGATGCGGCATGTCAAAAGGAATTTCGATAGATAACTCGACCAAGCCTTTGAACTCACTGCTTTCAAACCATGGTGCCTGGTAGATCAATTTTTTAGTACCGTTCTTCTCAATAGTGTAAACATTTGTTTTCTTTTCGGAGATCATTTCTTTGATAATTTTATTTGATTGTTCCGAATGGCATTCGAATAAATTTTTACCAATCAATTCATAACCGCCATCTTCCTTAAATATTTCGGCAGCTTTTTCATTCATTTCGATAATCTTTCCGTCGGCATTGCAAATTGTTATTGCTGCATTGAATTCTTTTGTCCACATGAGATTTTTCCCGTCATTTTTAAAAAAAGTTTTATAGGTTCTCTTTTTTGGAAAGTATTTTGGGTTGTTAAAAATAAATCTCCGTACTAAGCGAGACGTTTCTTATCGGTGCTACATTGCCGATAAATTCAACATAATAATAATTAAAGATATTTTTTATATTCAAATAAATTTTAGCCGGAAGATTTCCTACTAATAAATTGTACCCGGCAGAAAAATCGGCAACGTAAATCGGAACGCGTTTGCCACCGTCGGTAACAAGTGCAAGGGGAGGTTCAACCAAAGCAAAATCAATTTCTTCAACTCTACTTAAATATCTGAAATCAAATCCAAATTCAAATTGCATTGGTGAATATTTAATTTGTGTGTAAGCAACGTTGCGCGGTCTGTATTTCATTGCTTTTTTCTTTTCAATATCTCGTGCCCACATGTAGTTGTATCCAATTTGAATATCCAATTCATCCGGGAAAATTGACCAATTAAGAACTGATTCGAATCCTTGTATTCTTGCTTTGCTGAGATTAATAAATTGAATGTCGCCCTCTTTGGTTAAATTCGGTTCGATAAAATTATCATAATCGGTTTGATAGAAAGCCGCATCGATAGAGAAATTTTGATTGTGGTTAAAGTAGGCGCCTAGTTCAAACGATAGACTGGTTTCCGAAGTAAGGTCCGGATTCTGTTCAACGCCAACGCCTCCTCCTACACTTGCGGTAGTAAAAATTTCTGCCGGTGTAGGAGCGCGAAAACCGGTTCCAACTGATCCGCGCAAGATTAAATTATCTCTTAGTTTATAATTCAATCCCATTCGCGGTGTAAGTGCATGCTTGCCGGAAATTGTATCTACTTTTATATAGTCATACCGCAAGCCGAAATTTACGATCAGGTCTTTTATGCCTTTGAATTCAACTTGTGTGTAAACCCCGCTTCCAAAGAAGTTGGTGTTTGAAAAAATATTTGATTCTACTTTTGAATATGATACTTCGGTGCCGCTTGTAAATACAATTGATTCGGAAGAATTGTAATTGGTGAGTAATTCACCCCTAAATAAATTAGCTGTAGATGATGTTACTTCTAAACCGTAACCATCGAAACGTGTTCGATAGTAACTTGCCTTAACCTCGCTCCAGAATTTTTCATTAAAGTAATGATGATAGATTAACCCGTTAAATGATCTGTATGACTTTACATAATTTCCATTGTCTTCATCTTTTGGTACAAGTGCGTTTCGGGAATCTTTCCAGTATAAGTAATTACCGCGGTTTGAATAGAGATAATTGGAGAAGAACAATAAATAGTTTTCAGGCGAGAAATTATAGTTCAGTTTTATGTGTCCAAGATATCTTTTGTAGTAATCGTTCTGGCGGTAGCTCATGTTGTCGAATTTTTTCAAAGATATTGTAAATCCGAGATTTTCGTAAGAATTAGAATGAGTTAACTCGGCACCATAAAATGCTCGGTAACTATCATCCCATTTCCATGCATCGTAAGAAGGTTTATCGTAAGCACCAAAGTAAGATTTAATATATGTAACCGGATTTTTTACAGATGATTTTGTAATAATATTTATTACACCGCCAATTGCAGAGGAACCATACAACGAGCTTGCCGGGCCTTTGATTACTTCAACTCTTTCGATATCAGTAAGAGGGATCAATTCCCAGACCACATCGCCGTTATCTCCAGAATATAAAGGGATACCGTTGATTGCAACAAGAACTCGCGCACCAACACCTTTGCTGTATCCGCTCGAACCGCGTATGCTTACTTGTTCGAGATTCATTTGTACACCCGGTATATAACGGAGAACTTCGTCGAACGATAAGAAGTTTTTTCGGTTTATATAGTTTGGCTGGATAACAGTTGTACTAACGGTTAAATCCTCTATTTTTTGTTCGTACTTGGATGCACTTACAATAATCTGCTCGGTCTCAAAAGTTGTTTCTTTTAAAACTATTGTTACCGGTTTTATCCCCTCGCTAGATTTAACATTTGTGATTTTTCTTTTTTCATATCCGATGGACGATATTTCCAATGTATATATGCCGTACTCTACATTTTTTATTTCGAAATTACCTTGTTCATCCGAAGCATCACCTTGCCCGCTTTCAACAATAATAATATTAGCACCAATTACCGGCTGTAGGTTCTCACTTATCACAAGCCCTATAATCGAAGCGGTTTGTGCTGATAGGAATAGCGGTAAAAATATTATTGATATTATTAGAAACTTGATTAAGGTGTTTTTGTTATGATTCATTTATTGTAATTAATTTGTTTTAGTATCGATTTATTCAGTATAGCAATAAGCATAATTTCAAATTCAAATTGTAGATTTACAATCCTAAATCGTAAATAAAAATCACATCGGCGGCTGAGGCGGCGGATTATTAAAATCCACAAGTATATTTACGTTTGTTGTTGTATTGCCACCTCTCAAAACAAGTTTAGCCGGTTTAGACTGATCGCCATTCACACAAAAGATCCCGACAACTTTCCAATCTTTTCTATCGAGAGATAATTCCGGTGTGTTCGATTGTGCAACAACCACATAAGAAAATTCTCCGGGCGCCAATTGAAAGATCGGGATGAAATTATCATCAAAAGAGTTGTAAGTAAATTCCGTACTCCGGTATGGAATGGAATCAATTACAAAACTTAAATTAGGTGGAAAGAAATCATCACTTGTTTGTATGGCGTTTTTGAAAACAACAAGATGTGTTCTCTTAACATCAGTCGGCCAATCACCTACAAAAGTAACTGTTCCGCTGAAACCGGTAGGTCCGCTGCTCTCTATGGGTTCCGGTTCAATTCCCTCGTTGCATTTAATAATTAAAAATACGGCTATGAGTATCAAAAGGAAGGAAAGTTTTTTCATTAATGTTCTGCCCTCAACTTTCGCCGGTAAATATAGAATTTTGTATTTAAAACACCAATATGATTATCGGTAGCACTACTGTCCCAAACTTTATTGAAACGATAAAAGTCTTGTAAGATCGATTCTTTTCAAAAGGTTTATATGTACCTTACAAAATGAATCCTTGTATAGTTCTAATTGTAGTAACTACAAATTAATACTTGAATTAATCGGATTGATAGAAAAGTTTGGGACAGCTATAATGGTATATATTCAATCTTAGTTGAAATTCGATTTTAGAAAAAGAGACTCCAAATAATCTTAAAATTGTTATTGCAGATAACAAAAAAACTAAAAGGAGTCTCCGAGATGAAAAATAGTGAAATC
>JBFMBS010000029.1:0-51616 GCA_040755055.1 Bacteroidota bacterium | reverse complement strand
TGCCTCTAGTGCTACTTTCGCTTTGAATTCACTGCTGAAGGTTTTTCTTCCTCTGGACATTCTGTGGCTCCTTTTTTACCACATTAAATTATCTGTTTTTTTTGTCCAAATTTTGGGGTACAGCATAATCCGACCGAACATCAATCAACATCAATTACTGTTACTTGTAATTTTCAAATAAGCTTAGAGAACATTTTTGGTAGCGGCTCAATAAATGTCGACGGGACAAATAGGACATCACCCTTTCGTCGAACGTCATCTTCAGGTAACAGTGTCTCAATCGGTGCAATAGAACAAGATTATAATAATTATCATTGGATATGGAATGCAAATGGAACAAATAATAGTAACTGGTCAAGGGTATCGCCAGTGGATGGCAGTTCTGTTTTTAGTTATTCTCAAGGTTCATCTTATACAGTACAAAGTAATGATAAAAACACACAAGTAGTTGCTGGCTTACGTAAACTTTACAATGTAACCTTTAATGGCTACAGCTCAATTACCGTTAACGGAACAACATATTCTTCTCCAACCTCAAGCTCAGTTGTAGAGCAAAATTCTATTACAGCATCTGCACAAGCTTATACGGTAAGTAATGTAAGTTTTAATTTTGATAGCTGGAAGAGAAGTGATGGAACAACATTTTCATCTACCTTTACACCTCCAGATCACGGAACATATACGGCAGTTTATCGTGCAAAGCCGTCAAACTATGGTGAGAATCCACATGTAACTTCTTCAGTAGGCCAGGCAATTACAATAGCATGGACAGACAATCCAGATACTAATGTAAACCAATATCAAATTTGGAGAACGGTTAAACATGATGGGGTTGTTGGTCCCAAAGAATTGCTTGCAACAGTAGGCAGAGGAGTACAAACATATACGGATCAAGAATATCAAAGAACATCGACTTATGTTGATCTGCTGCATTATGATGTAAGGGCATATTATAATTCAACAGATCCATATGTAATAGGTGATTATGCTGATGAATATTGGTTTGCTGCTTATGGCCAGATGCTTGCAAGACCAAATCAAGATCCATTGGTTCAAGAAACAACAAGTGAATTGCCGACAAAATATGCAATTGCAAATTATCCTAACCCATTCAACCCAACAACAACAATAAAATATCAATTACCCGAAGCCGGCATGGTAACGCTAAAAGTTTACGATATTCTTGGCAAAGAAGTAGCTGAATTGGTTAATGAAACAAAAGCTGCGGGTTATTACGAAGTAAGTTTTAATGTAAAGACGCACTATGGTGCGTCTCTACCAAGCGGCGTATATATTTATACAATAAGAGCCGGGAAATATGTTGAATCGAAAAAGATGATTTTAACAAAGTAAAATCAGCTAATCATTTGAAGGCGGCATGAGCCGCCTTTCAAATATTAGAGTAAACATAAAATTGCATTTCACCCCCCTTGTATCTAAATTAAGCGCCTAAATTTTCATTATTTTTTAAACGGAGGTTGTTTTATATGGGTATGATGGCCCGGATGAGGAGTTTAGCTCCGTGGTTCATTCTTCTTGTTGGCGGACTTTTTGTTCTGTTCATGGTTATTTCGGATTCCCGGGTTCTTGAATTCCTGGGAAATAGATCGCAGAACGTTGGTTCTATTAATGGAGAAGATGTTACTTATCAAGAGTATTCGAATCTTGTAGATCGCTTTAGAGAACAGCAAGAAAGATCGGCTGGTCAGAGTTTGGATGAATCGCAAATGGATTATTTCAGAGACCAGGTTTGGGATGCTCTTGTTATTCAAAAATTAATTGATAGAAAAGTTGAAGAATTCGGTATTCAAATTACTGATGACGAGGTTAATACCGCTATTATGGGTCCTAATCCGCCGGCATTCTTAAAACAACAATTCACAGATTCCACCGGAAATTTCAATAGGCAGCTTTACGATCAAGCATTACGTGATCCTAGAAATAAGGAAATTGTGCTGGCTGTAGAGGATCAGATTAAGCGGCAGTTGATTCAAGAGAAACTCCAGAATTATCTCTTCGCTTCCATCTCTGTCAGCGAGCAAGAAGCTCTTGATAAATTTATCCAGCAAAACACCAAGATGAAAGCTGATTATATAATGCTCGATCCTAACCGGGTACCGGATGCCGATGTTAAAGTAACCGATGACGACGTAAAGAAATATTATGATGAACATCTTGAAGATTATAAAATCGATCCTTCAAGAAAACTTAAATATGTTTTATTCCGCAAGGTTCCTTCACTCTCGGATTCAAACGGTGTAAAGAATAATTTAGAGGCCGTTGCTTCTAAAATAAAAACCGATACTGCTTCGTTTAAATCCTATGTAGAGATTTATTCCGAACAACCTTATAAAAAAGATACTCTTTCGTTATCGTCCATACCGGTCGAAGTTAGAGATTTGCTGATAAAAGGAACAAGGGGAAGTGTAATTGGACCAGTTGCAACTACAGAAGGATATGTCGTATTCAAATTAGTGGATAAAGTTAAATCGAAAAATGAGTCGGTTAGAGCATCGCACATTTTAGTAAAGGGCAGCGGCAATGATGCTGATGATCTTAAAAAAGCTAATGATATTTATAATGAAATAACAAAAGGCGCCGACTTTGCAAAAACCGCCGCAGCTAAGTCGCAAGATTTCTCCAACGCTAACAAAGGCGGAGACCTTGGCTGGTTTGGTAAAGGTCAAATGGTTAAAGAGTTTGAAGAAGCTTGTTACAAGGGTCCCGTTGGAGTAGTTCAAAAACCGGTTAAAACTTCTTTTGGATACCATATTATAAAAGTTACCGGTAAATCAACCGAAGATTTTGTGATCGAAAAAATTGTAAATAAAATTCAAGTCTCCGGTTCAACTTTGGATAAACTTTACCAGGACGCTAGTGATTTTTCATACATAGCAGACAAAAACGGTTTTGAATCCGAAGCCAAATTAATGAAGTACGATGTTATTGAAACACCGCCGTTCAAAGACGATGCAATTTCTTTACCCGGCATCGGCATGAGTGCTGCATTAGTTAACTGGGCATTCAATAACAGTCTTGGAGATATTAGCGAAGTTTTTAGAGTTACCGCCGGTTATGTTGTTGTTATGGTTTCCGATGTGATTAAAGCCGGCTACAAAGAATTTGATGAAGTTAAAAATGGTGCACGCAGTAATGTAACTAAGGAAAAGAAGTTTGAAAAGTTAATTTCGGTGGCTAAAGAAATTCGTACAAAGTTGGGCGATAGAGGTGATAAAAATTTAGCTCTGACCATCTGGCCTAATGCAAAAGCAGATACAACTGCCGAGTTTACAACCTTTGGAACAATACCCGGTTTGGGACGCGAATTTGCTTTCTCAGAATACAGTATTAAAGGTGAACTTAATAAATGGTCGCAGCCGGTAAAAGGAAAGAACGGTGTTTATTTAATATATCCCAAATACCGTACGCAATTTGTTCAAGCTACTTACGATATACAAAAAGCTACCATTAAACGCGACATTATTCAGCAGAAGAGAAATAGATATTACAATCAATGGCTGCAAGATTTGAAGAAGGAAGCAGATGTTGTTGATAACCGGCATCTTTTCTTTAGATAGAACTATTTTTAGAGAAGACCCCCGCCAATAGGCGGGGGTCTTTTATTTTAAACCGCTTTTTTTTGCACTTTGAAATTTGTTCTTAATTCATATATTGCTTTCGCCAATTATGAAAAAATTATTTTACATATTGATTGTAACATTTGCTTTTGCCTCGGATATTTTTCCCCAGTATAACGGGAAAGATTTTTCGGTATCTGTAAATTATAATTATACCACTACCTCAAAACTATTTTTACAACCCAATACGCCGGATCCGCTCCTTAGGAATATACATGAAGACCTGGATGCGATTTATAGTTATTCTGTGGAAGCCCGGTATAAAATTTCCGAGTCCATGATTGTAGGGTTATCTGCCGAATACATAAAAAAAACTTTTACGAATACCAATTTTAGTCTCGGCGCCAATCGTGTAAAAGTAAACGACGGCTATAAAGTTATTCCAGTAGAGGTTAGTTTATTTTATCTGCTTCCGTTTTCAACGGAGTATTTCAAATTTTTCATGGGCGGCGGAGGCGGCGTCTATTTCGGAAGTCATATTAGGGATTTGGGAGATGTTCATGCCGAAGATGAAGGAAGCGAAGTTGGATATGGAATTCATGTTGCTGTGGGGATGGATTACATGGTTAACCAATATTTATCTATACGTGGACAGATGCGTTTCCGTGATCCCGAGATTGATCTTAAATCTAAGTATAGCAACAGCATTGTAAATTACGAAGGCAGTGCCTACCTACTTTCTTCCAGGACTTTTCCATCAAAAGTAAATGTTGACGGGATGACTTTTACAATCGGTGCGGCTTTTAATTTTTGACTACCGGACTTACCGCTACTATTATACTAACTTCATTATCACTACTGTCCCAAACTTTATTGACATGATCAAATCTTGTAAGACCAGTTATATTTAAGAAGATTTTGGTGGCTTACAAATTGAACCTCGGTATAGTTCTTATTGCCGTAACAACAAATTATTACTTGAATTAATCAGATTGCCAGAGAAAAGTTTGGGACAGTTATGTTCATTATAATTATATTTCAATTGATACTTATCAAATCATATGCAAGAAATTAAAATATTCTTAACCGGTTTTATGACAAGCGGTAAAAGCACTATAGGGCCTATTCTTGCAAATGTGCTTGGGCTAAATTTCTACGACCTTGACAAAGAAATTGAAAGAGAAGAGAACTGTACCATTGTTGAGATTTTTGATAAAAAGGGGGAGAGTTATTTTAGACAGATTGAAAATCAGGTTCTAAAAAAATTGATTGAAGAAAAGGGTGTCGTAATTTCGCTTGGCGGCGGCACTATCACCGATAAATACAACCTTGACTTGATGAAACAGAATGGAAAGATTATTTACTTAAAAGTTTCACCTAAGAATTTGTACAAGCGACTAAAAAATAAAATCGACAGGCCGCTTTTCCGTGACCTGGTACTTGGGGAAAATAAGGAAGAAGATTTTATTAATAAGATCCAGGATTTGTTAGATAAACGGAAAAATTATTACGAGAAAGCCGATCTAATTATCAATACAGATTATACACCTATCGGTATTACTGTTGATAGGATTGCAAAAAAACTTTCCGGGATGTTCAATGAAAAAAATTCTGATTAGAACTAAAAACAAAAATTATCCGGTCTTTTTAGGAAGCGGTATTTTCGGCGGCATAGGTAAACTTATTTCAGAACATAAGTTATCCAACAATATTTTTGTTATAGTAGATAGTAATTTGTATAAGCTGCACAAAAGACCGGTCGATCAATTTTTAATTAATCACAAAGGTAAAAAATCACTTTTTATTTTCTCATCACACGAAGTTTACAAATCATATCTGTCGCTTAACAGAATATACGAGCAGTTAATTGCCGGCGGTTTTAATAGGGATACATTAATCGTAGCAATCGGAGGCGGCATTACCGGCGATCTTGCCGGGTACGCGGCTGCTACTTTTACGCGCGGTGTTCAATTGATCCATGTTCCAACAACGCTCCTTGCGATGGTTGATAGCTCTATTGGCGGCAAGACCGGAATAAACTTTGGAAGCACCAAAAATATAGTCGGCGCTTTCTATCAGCCCGAATTTGTTTTGGCTGATCTAAACTTTCTTAAAACCTTACCCCGTGACGAAATAATCTGCGGAATAGGGGAGATCGTAAAATATTCTTTCTTGATGGATGATAACTTTTTTTCTTTTGTAAAATCGAATCTGAAAAAACTATACAAACTTGAAGGGAATACTCTTGATAAAGTGATTGAGAACTGTATTTTATTCAAAGGTAAAATAGTTGAACAAGATGAACTTGAAACATCGGGATTACGAAAAATTTTAAACCTCGGGCATACATTTGCACATGCACTCGAAGTTGAACAAGAACATCAAATTAAACACGGGCAAGCGGTAATAACCGGTTTGTCGTGTGCACTTCATTTGTCGAATAAACTGAATCTACTGGATGATGATCTACTTGCAAAATACCTTTCATTACTTATTAAATTTGACCGCGATATTGTTTTAGAAGATTTTGAGACCGATATAATTTATGATGCAATGAAACGCGATAAAAAGAATAAAGAAGAAAAAATAAAATTTGTGTTAATGAGAAGCGCCGGTTCCATTTTGATTGATATTGACGCAAATAAAGATGATGTTATTTATTCGATTAAAAACGGGCTGCAATACTTTACATGATGAATAAAACATTGCTCACATTCATTATTTTATTTTTTTTAGTTGTGGTAAAAGTTTCACCGCAAGTAAATCGCGAAACACGTGCCGTGTGGGTATCTACGAATTTTAGGTTGGACTGGCCGCCGCCAACTTATGATCAGGAGAGACAGAAAAAATCTCTGGTTGATATTTTAGATAACATTAAATCAAAAAATTTAAACTCCGTTTATTTCCAGGTAAGAAGTAATGGAACCGTTTTATTCAAATCATCATTTGAAGCATTATCACCTTACATTACCGGTAAAGTCGGAGGCACCGCGGATTACGATCCGCTTGCATTTGCAATTGAACAAGCTCATAAAAGAGGTTTGGAAATTCATGCATGGATTAATACTGTAAGATGTTTTGCCGGAACGGAAACGTCAACGCTCAATGATTCCAATCATATCTTTGTTAGAAAACCGGGATGGGTGATAGAAGGTAACCAGGGCGGTCAAAAATCTTACTGGCTGGATCCCGGTCTGCCCGAAGTGAGAGAATATTTATCCGACATGTTTGAAGAGCTGGCTGCAAATTACGATTTAGATGGAATACATTTAGATTTTATCCGGTACCCCGGCAAAAATTTTGACGATGATTTTTCTTATAACGTTTACAGTGGCGGTTTAGATCGTGATGAGTGGAGAAGAAATAATATTACTTCGTTAATTGAATTGATAAGCAAAAAAGTTAAAGCAGTAAAACGATTGATGAAAATCGGCGCAGCGCCTATTGGTGTTTACAAAAACCAAAAAGGAATGTACGGGTGGGAAGGATACAACGAGGTATATCAAGATGCGCACGCATGGCTTCAGAAAGGATTGCTTGATTATATAACCCCACAAATTTATTGGTCGTTTAAAGATAACACGCGGTTCGATCTTCTTGCAAAAGAGTGGGTTGATAATTCATTCGGAAGAAGTGTGGTGCTCGGTATTGGTGCTTACAAAGACGATGTTAAACTTGAAATTGAAAAGATGATAGAGTACTCGCGTGCTGTAGATGCAGATGGCGTTGCTTTTTTTCGATATTCAAATATAAAAGATTATGACTTCCAAAATTTTCAGCATAAAACTTATCCGCCGTTAATGGCATGGCTTAATGGAATCTATCCGCAATCACCGACAAATTTGGAAATAACTAAAAGCGGCACAATTCCAAAACTAATTACTTTAAGCTGGGATGATCATAATCCGGATTCATGCGATAGTCTAAGGTATTATGCTCTTTACAGTCTGCCCCATTATACATCCGAGCTGCTGCCTGATTATTTGTTTGATGTGATACCGGCAGAAAGGTCGTCGGTTGTTTTAGCTATAGAGCAACCCAAAAAAGTAAATTATTTCTTTACATTAAAATCAGTAAGTAAACTTTGGAATGAAAGTATTGAATCATCGAATATTGTTAATGTTAATTTTGATGAGCTGAATTTGCTTTCGGGCATTAGTTATATTCCTGACAAACCGGTGCTTATTAAAGAAAAAGATAACATTCCTATAATTTTACTCTACTCTAGAATAAACGAAGAGATTGAAATTTCCGGAATTAGATTGAATGGAGAGCTCTATACTACAAAAACAGAATTAACCACCGGCAAAAATATAATTGCATTGCAGTTACGATTAGAAGAAGTTTCATTGTTAAGAATCAAATACCTGGTTTCAGGAAAAGAAGTTGAATTGAAATTGTAATAATAATTACTAAAAAATGGTTTTTGTCAATTATCATCCGGTACATTTTTGGAATTTCGAAATAATAAAGTAATTAGCTTAAATTTCTTCAGAGGTTCTTGTGGATAATCAAAAACAGATTGAATATTGGCAAAAAGGCGCTTCTTTAGATTTTCAAACGGCTAATGATATTTTTGAATCGGGAAAGAATTTGCATTTTTGTTTATACATGTGTCATCTTAGTATTGAGAAATTGTTAAAAGCTGTTATTGTAAAAGTTACGGGTGAGTTTCCTCCTAAATCGCATAATCTGTTAAGATTAGCTGAACTTGCTAAATTAATGTTGGATGAAGACTTAATTAAATTTTATGAAGAGCTTAATCAGTTTCAGTTAAGTGATATCCAGATGAAAAGTTTACTTTGTACTCTATCGCTACAAAGGAATTTGTTAGAGAGAAATTAAACAGAGTTAAGGAGAATTTTAATTGGTTAACGTCATTGATATAAATATTCAAAAGAGTATAAAAAAGTACCTATCGGTAATTTCGAAACAATACAGAATCGAAAAAGCTTTTTTATACGGATCACATGCCTCAGGTAAAGCAGATGAAGATAGTGATATCGATCTTGCAATTGTATCACCTTCTTTCACCGGCAATAGATTTGTTGACAATGTTGAATTGGGCAGATTAACTTGGGGTATTGATACAAGAATTGAACCGATTGCATTTACACCTGATGATTTTAATGAATTATTTTTTGCTCAAGAGATTAAAAAAAGAGGGATAGAAATTACATTTAATTAATTCTTAGTAATTAAATAAATGCTTCTCAAACCAACTTTTTCTTTTTTCGTTAACTTCTTTTCTATGCTTCTTTAAAAAATGATCACCATTTTCATAAAGAACCAACTCATAAGGATGATTCAATTCCTTTAACTGTGTTGCAAGCTCAATTGAATCTTGTGCTGGTACGCTATTATCCGCAATACCATGGAGTAAAAGGAGGGGGGTTGTACTGCACAACTTTTCCGGAAAGTTGATTATCGACCTTTCATAGCATTTCTGCAGCAACTTTTGTTTATCATGTTCTGTGTTTGATTTATACAAATGCTGCATGAACTTACTTTCCCCGGAGCTGCACTGCAAATTAGCAATTCCTCCGACCGTAATTGCTGCCTTAAAAATATTTGTGCGTGTTAAAGTCAAATAAGTTATCATTCCGCCGCGGCTCCAACCCTCTATAGCCCAGATATTTTTATCTGCACAATCAATTTCTTCAGCAAGAGGAATGATATTTAAGACATCATTTAGATCAGTTCCGCCGAATTCATCAACTCCCTCGCTTCCCGGGCTCCCTCTGTACTGCGGTGCAAACGTAACATAACCCCAGCTCGCAAGTTGTCCGAACATTCCATATGCGTTGAATTCGTCAATGGCACCGGAATTTTTATAACCACCTCTGCACCAGATTATACACGGGTATTTTTTTGTTTGATCTTTTGGATAAGCGATATAACCCTTAACTTTTAATCCATCCGAATGGTAAATGATTTTTTCAACGATTGTATTTTCAACTACCTCGTTTCCCCATCCGCGCGCTATCATTTTTAGCTGCCGCGGATCTAATGTTATTGGCTGTCTGGTAAGAATTTTTGACAACATGTTTTCCTTTCAAAAATTGTTAAATTTCCCAGGTGTTTTATTAGATTCTTGGTGCCTTTGCATAATAACCATTCGATTGGTTCGGTAGAAGAATGCAATCAACAAGGGACGGAAAATTTTCTTAAATAAAAACTAAACACTCTATGGCAAAGAACAAAATTCAAATTTCAAAAAAGCAGAAGAATAAAAACCGTGCAATGCAGATTGTAGTTATCCTGGTTATAGTTGCCTCACTCGGTTATTTGGTGCTATCCAATTTATTAACAAGCAAAGAGATTTCGAACAGCGAAGTTGATAAAACCATGAACAATAAAATTACCTACACATTTCAAAAAGAGGGTGAGCTTGTATTTACAAATTCTAACGGTGATACTATTTCAAAAATTGAAATTGAAATTGCCGATGACAGTATGCAGAGAGAAGTAGGGTTGATGATGCGTAGAAATATGAAAGTAGATCAGGGAATGTTATTCCTTTTTGATCAGGAGACGTATCAATCATTCTGGATGAAAAATACAATTTTGCCGCTCGATATTATTTACGTTAATTCAAATAGAGAAATTGTAACAATTTACAAAAACACCAAACCGTACTCTGAGGAATCTTTACCCTCGTCCAAACCGGCACAATATGTTGTAGAAGTTATCGCCGGCTACACTGACCAATTCGGAATTAAAGAAGGGGATAAAATTGTGTGGCGGAGAGATTGAGAAAAAGAATTTTATTCCTGATATTATTAATAGTTTTTTAATTATTAACTAAAAATTATAATGAAAAATTATCCTTGGGAAAAATGGGTTCCGGGTGTACTTTCTAATATACAAATCAAAAAATTAGTCGATGATGGATATATAAGAAACTTAGAAAAATATCCAGATGATATTGGATATTCTTCTTTTGATTTACACTTAAAATCAGAAGTTTATGAAATGACACAAGGTGCAATAAAACCCAATGGAGCACATTATGCAAAAGATTATTTGAGAAATCCGAAATTTTCGAGAAAGATTCCTCCAGAGAGCGATAATAATTTTAAACTTTGGAAAAAGCACACTTATGTTATTCCATTAGAAGAAGAATTCGCTTATCCTTCAGAGTTAGCAAAAGCACAAATTTGTGGACAAGCTACTGCAAAAAGTTCAATTGGTAGAGTTGACGTACTTGCAAGACTTATTGTTGATGGCACAAATGAATATGAATCATTCAAATTTAATGATCTGGAAAAAAGTAGTGGGCAATTGTTTTTAGAAGTTACTCCAATAACTTTTAATGTTCGCGTGAAAGGCGGCATAGGATTATCACAATTAAGACTTTTTTTAGGCGAGCCTTCCGAATCAGAGGTAGATAGTAAAATATTATTTAAGAACACCTTGAAAGATTCTAGCAATACTGACAATACATTATCTGTAAATTTAATGAGTGTCTTAATCAATAAAAAAGAAGTTGTAGCATATAAAGCAAAAGAAACAGAAGAGGTAGTACAACTATGGGATGAAAACTCTCATGATCCGAATCAGTTTTGGGAAACTGTGGGATTGACTTTTGAAGAACCAGAGCATAGATTTCAGATAGATAAAGGCTCATTTTATATTTTGCGATCATTTGAAAAAATCTCTCTTCCAGAGTCAATAGCAGTATATTGTAAAGCGATGGATGAATCGCTTGGTGAAATGAGAATCCATTACGCTGGTTTCGTTCATCCCTATTTTGGGTTTGATAGAGATGATGGAGAAAAAGGAACACCACTTATCTTTGAAGTCCGGGGTCATGATGTCTTTGTTAATCTTGTGCATCGGGAAAAATTAGCGAAATTGATTTTTTATAGGATGTCGCAAAATCCATTAAAAGGGAAAACAGAAAAATATGATACCCAGGATTTAACGCTATCAAAGTTTTTTAGACAATTTTAGGAAAAAACGCATGAATCAATTACAATTATTTAGTGATTCTAACAAAAAGGAAGTTAAAAGTACTATTAAAATTGTTAGAATAGATGAATTCCATGCTAAATATATAACTGACCCTTTGTTAGATTTTAACAAAATGATTCTTTCGAATGAGCAAATGTATCCTGGAATAGGTAGATGGTTGAAAGAAAAGGTTATACCAGGACTCAGGGATAAAGAAAGAATCGCTTTTATAGCTTATGCTAATGAAAAGCCAGTAATCTCTGCTGTCGTTAAAAGAGGGAATATCTCGAAGTTTTGCCACCTTAAAATTAACAATGACTATCAAGATAAAAATTTTGGTGAGATGTTTTTTACTTTGATGAGTTTGGAAATTAGAAACTTTGCAAAGTCAATTTATTTTACCTTACCTGAAAATTTATGGGAGAAAGAGAAAAACTTTTTTGGTTCTTTTGGGTTTAACACTATAGTTAAAAATGATGTTCAGTATAGAAACGGTGAAACAGAACTAAGAAGTACTGCACAATTTCAAGATGTATGGGAAACGATTCCCCATCGTATTAGTAAACTCAAAAAAATATTTAACGCCGGTGAATTTTCTTTAGATAATGGAATAGTTTTAAGTATAAAACCTCAATATGCCGATGCCATTTTAAGTGGTAGAAAAAAAGTAGAAATCAGAACACGTTTTGACGAAAATCTTTTGGGTTCAACAATAGCTATTTATTCTACTTCTCCACAGAAAGCTGTAGTTGGGCAAGCGAAAATAGCCTATGTAGTAAAAGGTCATCCAAGAACCATATGGGAAAAATATTCTAATGAAATACAATGTACTAAAAAAGAATATAATGATTATACTTCTTCATGTAATCAAGTCTATGCAATTCTTTTAGACGAGGTTAAACCCTTTAAAGAAAAGGTTTTGCTCAATCAATTATCTTATTTGACTAAGTTCGATCTAAAACCACCACAATCATATTATAAACTTCAAAATAAAAGGGATTGGTCCAAAGCTGTATCTATAGCTACAATTCTTCAAAATAATTTTAAAACAGAAACTATCTTCATATAACAGCAATTAGTACACAGCGAATTAAGTCTCACTAATAGTTTCTGTTGTAGCATTTTTTAATTCTGCTTATGAATAGTTCATTGAATTGTTCATCAGTGAGATTGCTATATGTTCTTCTTAGCCCTTCTTTAAAAAGACTTTTTGATAACGATGAAAGCTCAAAAACTTTTAAAAGTTTCTGTTCGGCACTCATCTTTCGCAAAGTTTCAAGATAAATTCTATGGTTTGGTTGTGGTTTAAGTCCAGTCATTTTATAGCAAAAACCTAATAGTGTTTAATAAAAAGTAGAGACGAAGATATTTGTTCCGCTTTCGGGATATCCCGTCTCTACACAACAGTTTAACGTTTTGATTTTTTTCTAACCGTAATTTTCTTCTTCGCAACTTTTTTTGCTTTTGCCTTTACAGCTTTCTTAACTGCTTTTTTCTTTACTGCCGTTGCAGTTTTCTTCTTTGCTACCGGTTTTACTTTTTTAACAGCTTTTTTCTTTGCAGTAGATTTTGCTTTAACAACTTTTTTCTTAGCAGCAGTCTTAGTTTTTTTCACAATTTTCTTGGCAGCTTTCTTCTTTCTACTTACAACTCTCACTTTCTTTTTGTTTGCCGCTTGCTTTTTGAAACTTGCAGCTATAAGATTAAGCGCGCCGCCGGCTTCGAACCATTCTATCTGTCCGGCATTGAATGAATGATTGAGCCAAATCTCGTCGGATGAACCATCGATGTGTTTAGCAACCAGCTTCAATTGTTTACCCGGTGCAAACTCTTTTAGTCCGATCAAATCAAATGTATCGTCTTCTTGAATTTTGTTGTAATCGTTTGGATCAGCAAAAGTAAGGGGAAGCATTCCTTGTTTTTTCAAATTTGTTTCGTGAATACGTGCAAAAGATTTAGTTATGATTGCTTTGCCGCCGAGGAAGCGAGGTTCCATAGCTGCATGCTCGCGTGATGAACCTTCGCCGTAGTTTTCATCACCAACAACAATCCATCCGATCCCTTGTTCTTTATATTCGCGAGCAACTTCATGTACCGGTTGGTAAAACTCGGTGAATTGATTTTTTGCTTCGCCGGCATTCCCGGTGAAAGCATTTATTGCACCAAGAAACATGTTCTTGGAAATATTATCAAGGTGACCTCTATATTTTAACCAGGCACCGGCCGGAGAAATGTGATCGGTTGTGCATTTTCCCTTAACTTTAAGAAGTAATGCTAAAGATGAAAAATCATTTCCGTCCCATGCTTTGAAGGGCTCCATGAATTGTAAACGTTCACTGTTTGGATCGATCTTAACTTCTGTTTTGTAACCGTCAGGTGATGGTGCGAGAAATCCTTTTGTGTCTTTCTCGAAATTATTTCGCGGCAGTTCATCGCCAAAAGGAGGATCGAGTTTTACTTGCTCACCGTTATCGTTTACAAGATAATCTGTTTCGGGATTGAATGACAAACTTCCGGCAATTGCGAGTGCTGTTACAAGTTCGGGGCTTGCAACAAAAGAAAGTGTTTCCGGGTTGTTATCGTTTCTCTTAGCAAAATTTCTATTGAACGAATTTACAATTGTATTCCGTTCGCCGGTTTTGATATCCATTCTTTTCCACATACCAATGCACGGACCGCAAGCGTTTGCCAAAACTTGTCCGCCGAATTCCGTGAGAACTTGCAATTGTCCGTCGCGTTCAATTGTTGCGCGCACTTGCTCTGAGCCGGGGGTAATTTTGAATTCCGATTTTGCCTTTAAACCTTTTGCAAGTGCTTGCCGTGCAATATTTGTCGAGCGATCGATATCTTCATAACTTGAATTTGTGCAGCTTCCTATCAACGCAACACTGATTTTATCGGGGTAATTATTTTCAATCACTGCTTCTTTCATTTTGGAAATCGGATGTGCGAGATCCGGTGTGAACGGACCATTCAAATGCGGTTCAAGTTCATCCAAATTGATTTCTATTACCTGATCAAAATGTTCTGAAGGATTATTATAAACTTCATCATCCGCTTTTAAAACGTTGGCAAGTTCTTCTGCTAATTCAGCAACATCGGCACGATCTGTTTTTCTTAGGTAGCGTGCCATGCTTTCATCAAAAGCAAATACGGAAGTTGTAGCACCAATTTCAGCGCCCATATTGCAAATTGTGCCTTTACCGGTACACGAAATTGATTCAGCACCTTCGCCAAAATATTCAACGATTGCGCCGGTACCGCCTTTAACCGTTAGCAATCCGGCAACTTTTAAAATAACATCTTTAGGTGAAGTCCATCCCGAAAGTTTTCCGGTGAGATGCACGCCGATAAGCTTGGGCCATTTTAATTCCCAGGGCATACCGGCCATAACGTCAACAACATCTGCGCCGCCAACGCCAATTGCAATCATTCCAAGTCCACCGGCATTTGGCGTGTGTGAATCAGAGCCGATCATCATTCCGCCGGGGAAAGCATAATTTTCTAAAATTACCTGGTGAATAATTCCGGCGCCCGGTTTCCAGAAACCAACTCCATACTTTTGACAAATACTTTCAAGGAATTCGTACACTTCCTTGTTTTCTTCAATGGCTCTTTTTAAATCTTCTTCGGAACCACTTTGAGCGACGATCAAATGATCTGCGTGAGCAGTAGCCGGAACAGCCGCAGTCTTTCTTCCGGCATGCATGAATTGAAGCATCGCCATCTGTGCTGTTGCATCTTGCATTGCAACACGATCCAACTTAAAATCTGCAAAATCTTTTCCGCGGTTCAATGGTTCTTTTACCGGTTGCCAAAGATGTGCATATAAAATCTTCTCAGCGTAAGTCATCGGTCTGTTAACAACTTTACGCGCAATCTCAATTTTTTTGTTTAACTGTGAGTAAACATCCTTTATCATATCGAAATTTGCTGTCATTGTTTTTACCTTAATTTTTTTATAACCATTATAAAAATAAAAAATTTTCAGATAGGATTTTAAAGGGATGAAACATTGGAATTAAAGTTATTTTGACTATTAAGAATAATCTTAAAAAATCGTAATAACCAACCTTTTATTATTTCCCATAGAGTTCCAGTTCAGTCAATTCACAAATAATATGTGCTATTGTTATGTGCCCTTCCTGGATGCGCTGGGTGTTTGATGAGGGAATTATTATGGGTAGATCAACTTTGTCTTTGAGCTTTCCGCCGGAGCCGCCAAGAAACCCGACGACAAACATTTTTTTCTCGTGAGCTTTTTCTACGGCTTTAATAACATTTTGAGAATTGCCGCTTGTGGAGATTGCAAGTAAAATATCCCCTTCGTTTCCTAAACCTTCTACGTTGCGTGCAAAAACATTTTCGAATCCGATATCATTTCCACCAGCAGTTAAATTTGATGAATCGGTTGTAAGTGCAATTGCTGCAAGTGCCGGACGTTTAATATCGTGATTTAATCTTATCATCAATTCGGTTGCAATGTGCTGGCAATCTGCAGCACTTCCACCATTACCGCACAAAAGCATTTTCTTTCTGTTACGATAAGCATCAGCAATTACTTCAACTGCTTTTAATGTTTTTTCTTTGCAAACTTTCTCTATGTTAAGTTTTACTTCAGAACTTTCTTTTAAGGATTCTGAAAAGAATTTTTCTTTATCCAAAACTTCACCTTTTTAATTAGATTTGAACTGCACCAAAAATAATAAAGTTTGTTATTAATCTCTTTTATAATATGGAACGAAAAAAATCAAAACAGAAGGAATCAGTTTTTCCTCCCTTCTGCGATTACGCATGTAAATTCGCTTCGTTCACAGCACCAACTGCAATTGGAGCGTGCCGCAAAGAACTTGCGGTGTGGTGTAAATATTTCCAACGTTACAATAATAAAAACAACAAGTGCCTCAGAGTGAAAGCACACGCTTGATCCTGGATGTATGACTGGATACTCGATGCTGGATGACAACTGGTTACATGTTTCATGTTTTAAGTTGCAAGTTTGGAGTTTTGTGTTTCTAGTTCCAGTATCAAGCATCCAGTACCCAGAATCCAGAGAAAACCGTTGTTCAAAACGCAGACATTTCCTAAGTTGCAAACAAAATTTTTACGGTTTACCGGATCTTTGCCTATGAAGAAAACAATTCTGTTTTGGGTTCTCGCCTTTATCATCACAATCGCATCTGCAGTTTATCAAAGAGTTACCGGACCGACTTACCCATTGAGCGGTTCAATTCATTTCGAAGGACAAAACATTAAATACAAATTGGAACGGAGCCACAGTACAAGTTCCGATTATGAAATTAGAATTGAAACCGGGGATGAATTGATACGCGGAACTTTATACTGGAAGAAGCTCGAAGATCATCAATACGAAAAAATTGAAATGAGCGGCGGAAAAATTTTGAGAGCGAAACTTCCGGCTCAAAAGCGGCTCGAGAAACTTCAATACTATATTAAGTTGATGAAAGAAAACGCATCTGCCGGAATTCCGCCGGACGGAGTTGTTACTATCCGTTTCAAAGATGATGTTCCGATGACAGTTTTAATTCCGCACATAATTGCAATGTTTCTTGCAATGTTTTTCTCAACTCGCACCGGACTGGAATTTTTTAATAACAAACCGAAACTTGATAAGCTTGCTTTGTGGACAATCATCGTTTTATTCATCGGCGGCTTTCCGCTCGGATTTGCAATGAACGGAATTGCTTTCGGCGAGATGTGGGGCGGCTGGCCCTTCGGCAGCGATGTTACCGATAACAAAACTCAAGTTGCATTTATCGGCTGGCTGATTGCTTTTTTCATGATAAAGAAAAATAAGAACGGAAAAATTTTTGCATTGCTCGCGGCACTTTTAGTGCTTGTTGTTTACTTAATTCCGCATAGTTTATAAAATGATAGAACGCGGATGACACGGATTAAGCGGATAATAGCGGATAAATTAAATCTGTTTTTATCAGTTTGATCAGTCAAATCTGTGTGCTATTTAGTTAATAATTCTTCTTCCAAATAGGAGATGATTAATGAGCTCTCACGAAACACCAAAATCAAACGGATTACCCGCCAACGCTTACACCGAATTAAAACCCGGCGAAGAATACGTCCCGATCATGTCGCCGCACATTGAATTTCCTGAAGTAACATCATATTCGGTTGCGCTTGGAATTTTGATGGCAGTTATTTTTTCTGCCGCCGCAGCTTATCTCGGTTTAAAAGTCGGACAAGTTTTCGAAGCGGCTATTCCGATTGCAATTCTTGCCGTGGGCATTACAACAATGCTCGGTAAGAAAAACGGAATGGGGCAGAATGTAATTATTCAATCGATCGGTTCTTCATCCGGTGCAGTAGTTGCCGGTGCAATTTTTACATTGCCCGGAATTTACATTCTCGGTCTGCAAGCAACATTTTTCCAGATGTTTTTTGCATCGCTGCTCGGCGGATTTCTCGGAATACTTTTTCTTGTTCCGTTCAGAAAATATTTTGTTTCCGAAATGCACGGCAAGCTTCCGTTCCCGGAAGGAACAGCGACAACTGAAATTTTAGTAGCCGGAGAAAAAGGAGGCAAGCAAGCACTTGTACTTGTTGTCGGCGGATTAATCGGCGGCGTCTATGATTTTCTTGTTGCAACATTCGGAACGTGGGCAGAAGTTTTTACATCGCGTGTTGTCGGCATCGGCGAAACACTTGCCGATAAATACAAACTTGTTTTTAGATTGAACACAAGCGCGGCAGTCGTTGGCTTGGGTTACATCATCGGTTTAAAATATTCTACAATAATTGTTGCCGGTTCATTTTTATCATACTTCGTATTTGTTCCGTTGATTTCATACTTCGGAGAAAATTTAACAGTAACAATCGGTTCGGGTGTTACACTGCTCGTAAAAGATATGTCCGCAGAATTGATCTTCAGAAATTATGTCCGCCACATCGGTATCGGCGCAATTGCAATGGCTGGCTTTATCGGAATTGTCCGCTCGTCGGGAGTTATTAAATCTGCAATCTCACTCGCGTTCAAAGAAATTTTTGGCGGAATCAGTGCGAACCATTCCGGTCTCCGCACTCACAGAGATTTACCGATGAAAATTATTGTAGGCGGAATAATTTTTACCGCGGTTGTTCTGTTCGTCTTTTTCATGTTCGGTGTTGTTACAAATATTATGCACGCACTCGTCGGTTTGTTGATTGTGATGATTATGTCTTTCCTCTTTACAACTGTAGCCGCAAATGCAATTGCAATTACCGGTAACAATCCGGTTTCGGGAATGACGTTGATGACACTCGTTCTTTCGTCAATTATTCTTGTTTCGGTCGGGCTTTCGGGTCCCGGCGGAATGGTTTCTGCTCTTATTATCGGTGGGGTTGTTTGTACTGCATTATCTGTTGCCGGTTCATTTGTAACAGATTTGAAAATTGGTTACTGGCTCGGTTCATCTCCGCATAAACAAGAGAGATGGAAATTTGTCGGCGCGATTGTTTCTGCAGCAACAGTAGTTTGGATAATTTCATTGCTTGATAAAATTTACGGATTTGCCGGCGGCGGTCTGCCCGCTCCGCAAGCAAATGCAATGGCTGCTATAATTCAACCGTTGATGTCGAACGAACCAGCGCCGTGGATGCTCTATATTGCCGGTGCGTTTATATCGTTAATTCTTGCAATGATAAAAGTTCCGGTACTTGCGTTTGCACTCGGTATGTATCTTCCGCAAGAAATAAATACACCGTTGCTAATCGGCGGATTGATTTCACATTTCGTTTCAACGAGAAGTAAAGATGAAGCACTGAATAATTCACGCAGAGAAAGAGGAACATTAATTGCATCCGGATTTATTGCCGGCGGTGCATTGATGGGAGTAATCAGTGTTATCATTCGTTCAACCGGTGCAAACTGGGTTATGGCAGAATGGGCGGAATCAAAATCCGGCGAACTTCTTTCGTTTGTAATGTTTGCACTCTTGTGCATTTATGCCATTTGGGATTCAATGCGTGCAAAGAAAGAAGAATAAAAAATAGCAGAGTGGTATATGAAAAAAATTCTTGTCCAAAGTACGAGGATAACATCAAAAATCTATTTGATAAGAAATCAAAAAGTTATGCTTGATGTTGATTTATCAGATTTATACGGAATAGAAACCAGAGCACTTAAACAAGCAGTACGAAGGAATAAAGATAGATTTCTGATTGATTTTATGTTCCAATTAAACAGAAATGAATGGAAGGAGCTTATCACAAATTGTGATAACCTATCTACGTATAAATTTTCACCTTCATTGCCTTTTGCTTTTACAGAACAAGGTGTCGCTATGTTATCTTCTGTACTTAACAGCAAAAGAGCTGTTCAGGTTAATATTGAAATCATGAGAGCATTTGTGAAGATGCGAGAATTCTTAATAACACATGTTGAGCTTGCCAAAAAATTAAAAGAACTGGAATTGAAGATTGAATCACATGATGAAAATATTGCAACAATATTTGAAGCGATAAAACAATTGCTTGCGGTCGAGGGAAAAACCCAAAGGAGAATTGGTTATTAAATTATTGCCGGGATGAATATTTCCCTATAAATTTTGCGGAAGCATTTGTAATACAATGTTAACGCAATTATGCAGTTTGGGATTCAATGCGCGCAAAGAAAGAAGAATAAATGCTTGTCTCATCAATTTTGATGTTTTCATTTAATCCATTCTTCTCTGTGCCTCTGTGACTTTGTGGTGAAAGATTAAACCACGGAGGCGCAAAGGCACAGAGTCTTTTAACCTCTCCCTTCTTTTTTATAAAATTTTTCGCATTAATTAGTGGAAGAATGCTATACTTATTTCATAATTTTTACCCACACAAGTACAGCTGCAATCAGTACTAAAATAATAATCAATAAAGGAGATAAATATGAAGACAATGACACGTAAACAACTTGGTGGAGCTTGCGAGACAAAATTTACAGCAGCTTCCTTTGAAGAAATTGCCGAGTTGAGCAAGAAACATGGAACCGAAATGTTCCAAAAAGGTGATGGACACCATCTTGAGGCAATGAAAAAAATGAAAGAACTTATGCAAGACAATAAAGCGATGCAGCAGTGGTATGAAAATAAGAGAAGGGAATTTGAATCTTTACCTGAGGATTAGTCCAATTGAATTTGTAGTTTAAAAAGCAGATTAACAATAACGGTTATACAGCTATTGTCGGGGCATACTAAATTTTTCAGATTCCAGACTTTGTATAACCGGGAAAGATAATGTTTTATGGCATACAACGAAAAATTAGCTGATCGAATCCGCGTTCTGCTATCCTCACAGCCAAAAGTCGAAGAGAAAAAAATGATGGGCGGTTTAACTTTTATGGTTAACAAAAAAATGTGTGTTGGTATTCTCGGAAATGATTTAATGGCTCGCATCGATCCTTTGGTTTATGAATCAGCTCTTCAACGAAAAGGGTGTAGAGAAATGGATTTTACCGGCAGACCAATGAAAGGATTTGTATTTGTCAATAGTGACGGTACAACAAGCAAGAGAGATCTTAATTTTTGGATTGATCTTGCTTTACAGTTCAATAAAAAAGCAAAAGCTTCTCCTAAGCGGAAAAAATAACCTTAACTCTCAAACCTGATAATAAATTGTAATTCATTATTTTTACCCCAACAATTTTAAGCTGGGGGTAAAATGAAAAACCAAACAATCTTTTCACTAATCTTTACGGTGTTAATAATGGCAACAAATACTTTTGCTCAAACCGAGCGGAAAGACGTACCCGAAAAATTTAAGTGGGATAACACGCTTCTCTATAAAAATATTGATGAGTGGCAGAAAGATAGAACCGCCATCGAACAGAAGATCGAGCAATTAAAATCATTCAAAGGAAAGATGAGCGAAAATGCGGAAAGTTTTTATTCGGCACTGCGTCTCTATTTCGATATCTATAAAAATTATTACAAACTTTCCGATTATGCTTTCCGTAATGCAGATGAAGATCTTCGCATTGGCGCAAACCAATCTGTGAACCAGCAAGCTACAACACTCGGTACAATGTTCGGAGAAGTATCATCTTTTATCAATCCTGAAATTCTTAAAGTAGGCGAAGAAAAAATCAAACAATTCTTCGATGAAAAAAAAGAATTGAGCGAGTTTAGATTTTTTGTTAACGATATTCTCCGTTTGAAAGAGCACACACTCACCGAAAGAGAAGAGCAAATTTTAGCCGGTGCCGGCGCAATTTCATCAACAATGAATGAAGTTCATGCCGTGTTTGATAATGCAGAAAAGCCGAATGCAAAAGTTAAACTTTCCACCGGCGAAGAAGTTGAATTGAGCTCGGCAGCGTATTCTAAATACAGAGCGGTGCCGGATAGAGAAGACCGCGAAAAAGTTATGAGTGCGATGTTCGATAATTATAAAAAATTTCAGAACACTTACGGTGCAAATCTTGCCGGTAAAGTGCGCGCAGATTATTTCTACGCAAAGAATAGAAATTACAAAACCGTGCTCGAGCAGTCGCTGAATGCAAATAAAATTCCGGTTACTGTTTATGAGAATCTCGTTGAACAGATTCACAAAAATTTACCAACGATGCACCGCTTTCTAAAACTGAAAGCAAGAATGCTCGGTGTAGATCAACTTTATTATTATGATTTGTACGCGCCGATGGTAAAAGACGTTGAGTTCAAATACACAGTTGAAGAAGGGCAAAAATTACTGCTCGATGTTTTCAAACCGATGGGCGAAGAATACGTTTCGACTGTAAAAAAATCTTTCGATGAGAGATGGATCGATTACGCTGCAACAGCCGGCAAGCGAAGCGGTGCTTATTCATCCGGTGCGGCATACGATTTTCACCCTTACATTTTGATGAACTGGACGGACGATTTTGAATCCGTTTCAACTCTCGCGCACGAACTGGGGCACACAATGCACAGTTATTTCTCGAACAAACATCAGCCGTTTGTTGATGCGCAGTATGCAACATTTGTTGCCGAGATTGCCTCGACAATCAATGAAAATCTGCTCAACAATTACATGGTGAAAAATGTAAAGACCGACGATGAAAAACTTTATCTGCTCGGCGAGTATTTGGATTTACTGCGCGCAACAATTTTCAGACAAGTTTCTTTTGCAGAGTTTGAATGGGAGATTCATAAAAAAGTTGAAGCCGGCGAACCGCTGACCGGCGAAGACATGAGCAAAATTTATTACGACATCGTGAAAAAATATTACGGGCACGATGAAGGCGTTTGCATTGTGCCGGATTATGTTGCGTACGAGTGGGCGTACATTCATCACTTTGTAAATTACACTTATTATGTTTATCAATATTCCACTTCGTTGATTTATGCTACCGCGCTCGCAGAAAAAATTGTGAAGGAAGGTCAACCGGCAATTGATAGATATTACAACATATTAAACGGCGGTTCATCGGATTATCCGATCGAGCTGATCAAAAAAGCCGGACTCGATCCGCTCTCTTCCGAAGCGTTCGATTTAACAATTGCGAAGATGAACAGTGTGATGAATCAGATCGATGAGATTTTGAACAAGAAAAAATAAAACTGCACAGACCTTGAAGGTCGCAAAGACCTTAAAGGTCTAATAGTAATATTCAACTCGGGATTTGCCGGAGCTAAAATTGAGAACCTCAAAAATAGCTCCGGCTCTATTACTTGCAAGTAAAGTCTTAATTAAGATGGAGTTCTCGCAACGCCATCCCGATTGCCGTCTCGATTGAATATCTCTGGTTGAGATAATCAATAACGAGATTCAAGAAAGATTTTTGATCTCTCTTCGGAATCAAAACCCCATAGAATGCAGACGCTATTTCAAAAATTTTATTCATCTTTTGTCAACAGATAAATTTGATTCTTTGTTCTTTATGACTACTAAAAACAATATTGCATAACCAATTTCAAAAAGCCCTTCCCTTCGGGAAGGGTTGGGATAGGCAACCTTAACTTATTATCGTAAAGTTTGATTAATTTTTGAGTGCCAAAAAAAATAATTGTAAGGAATTTTATGTTGTTGAATGAAGCCCGCTCATTGTTTCCGCATTTGAAAACAGATCAAATTTATTTTAATCACGCAGCATTGGGACCGTGGAGTACACTTGCACTGAACAGAATTAACGAATATGCCGCTCAAAGAAGCGGAGAAAAGATCGAGAACTATCCTTTCTTTTTGAAATGGAACCAGAGTGCGAAAGAAAAACTCGGCAAACTTATCGGCGCGCAAACCGATAGGATTGCGTGGATCGATAATGTTTCCAATGCTTTGAACATACTTGCAAACGGATTGGAATGGAAATCCGGCGATCGAATTATTTTGAACGATATCGAATTCCCCTCGAATGTTTACCCGTTTATGAATTTAAAGAAGCACGGAGTGGAAATTGATTTTGTGAAATCGCGAAACGGAATTGTTGATGTTGACGATATCGAAAAGATGATTACACCAAAAACAAAATTGGTTTCGATAAGTCTCGTACAGTTTCTTTCCGGTTACCGCGCCGATATCGATGCAATAGGAGAACTCTGCAAAAGACACGGAATAATTTTTTGTGTCGATGCAATTCAAGCTGCGGGAGTTGTACAGATCGATGTACAAAAATCCAAAGTTGATTTTCTTAGCGGCGGCTCGCAGAAGTGGCTGATGTCTTCGCAAGGTTTATCGTATCTGTTTATTACCGAAGAATTGCAGAAACGCATCGAGCAAAAATTTGTCGGATGGACTTCCGTGAAGGATGCATGGAATTTATTGAGTTACGATTTAGCTTTGAAGGAAACTGCCGACTGCTATCAAAACGGAACAATGAATGCATTTGGCGTTGCTATTTTTGATGCCGTGCTCAATCTCTTCATCGAATTCGGAATGCAGAATGTTGAACGGAGAATTCTTGAGAATACAAATTACTTTATCGAAAAACTTGTAGGGATCGGTATCTATCCGATTCTGAAAAATGTTAACGAAAAGAACCGTGCCGGAATCGTTACGTTCAAACATGAAAAAGCAAAAATGATTTTTGATGAACTCGAGAAAAAGAAAATTTATGCTGCCGTTCGCGAAGGGATGATTAGATGCTCGCCGCACTTCTATAATACATTTGCAGAGATTGATTCCGTCACTTCCATTCTGAGTACGGCGTAAGCCGGACGAAGAATCTCTAACCGTAGAGACGCGCCATGGCGCGTCTCTACGCAACAAAAAAACTACTCGTTCGGGTTGTAGGATAATTCTACTTTGACGTGGAAATCGGCGCCGCTGAATAAAGTGTATTTAACCTCGCCGATTGTGCATTTGTAATCTTCACCAACAAGCTCGCTTACAACTTTTGCGATTGCTCCTTCCAATGCACCGACACTTACACCTTTCAGCTTGTTCTTCAATAATTTTTCAACGTCAATTGCTTTTTCTTGTTCAGCCATTTTATTTCTCCTTTAAAATTTCTTACGCACTTTTTAGACGATCTGTATTTACTTCAGTTCGTTATAAAATTCAAATCGAAAATCGCTTAATTCCGTATAAAATTCAATAACTCTTCAGTCTTTGCTTGCATCAGTTTTTCATCGTTTCTCGCTTCAACATTGAGGCGGATTAGCGGTTCTGTGTTGCTCATTCTAACGTTGAAACGCCAGTCCGGGTATTCAACGCTCACACCGTCGAGCTCGTTGATTATTCCGTCGGAATATTTTTCTTTTATCTCTTTTATTTTTCCGGCCGGATCGGCAATTGTGGAATTGATTTCTCCCGAGCACGGATATGCTTTCACCATTTCGCCGACCAATGTAGAAAGTTTTGCATTTTCATCCGACATTAATTGAAGAATCAACACGAACGGAATGAGTCCGCTATCGGAATAAAAATTATCGCGGAAGTAATGATGTGCAGACATTTCGCCGCCGTAGATTCCGTTTACCTCTCTCATTTTTTGTTTGATGAATGCATGTCCGCTTTTTGAAAGGACTGCTTTGCCGTTTGCCTTCTCAACTTCTTCAATTGTATTCCATGTTAAGCGCGGATCGTGAATAATTTTTTCGCCGGGATTTGTTTTGAGAATGGATTTTGCAAGAAGTGCAACTATGTAATATCCTTCGATAAAATTTCCTTCTTCATCAAAAAAGAAACAACGGTCGTAATCGCCGTCCCACGCAACACCGAGATCCGCATTATGTTTTTTGATTGCATCGATTGTCGGTTGTCTGTTTTCCGGCAGCAGCGGATTCGGAACGCCGTTCGGAAAATTAGAATCGGGTTCATGGAAAACTTTTATCAATTCTACCGGCAGAAATTTTTCGAGAAGATCGAGTGCCGGTCCAACACATCCGTTGCCGGCGTTAACAACAACTTTGAGAGGTTTTATTTTTTCTGCTTTGTAAAATTTTTGCAGACTGTCGATAAACTCATTCATTATATCTTTGCCAATCACTTTTCCTTTTTGAGGGGTAGCTTCTCCGAGATCATTTTGCAAAATCATCTTTTCGATTTCATTCAATCCGGCATCGTAGCCCATTGGAACCGACCCTCTTTTTACAAATTTCAATCCGTTGTATTCGGGCGGATTGTGGCTTGCTGTAATCATAACCCCGCCGTCAGCATTCAAAAACGGAGTGCCGAAGTAGATCATTTCGGTTCCGCAAAGTCCGAGATCAAAAACATCCGAGCCGGCATCGGTTAATCCGTTTGATAATGCTTGCGCCAATTCGGGTGATGATTTGCGAACATCGCGGCCGATTACTACCGATTTGCAGCCCAAAAATTTTACGAGTGTTCTGCCGATTTTATAAGCAAGTTCAACATTTAATTCCGAGGGTACTTTTCCGCGTATATCGTACGCTTTAAAGGAAGATATTTTATCCATTCTTTTTTCCAGTTTTTTTGTTCATTAGCCCCGGCAAAGATAAGAATTTCGAAATTATTAATGAGGCGGTACAGTATTAATTTTTGCATAGACAGAGAGATTTTCAACTGTTATATTGCGGTTGCTTTTCTAAGGGAGGTTGATATCGAATCCAGTTCTACTATTACATATAAAAATAATTTAAAGTTTGCCCAGTGCAGTAATTCAAGATGCCAGTCAATATTTATTTACGACACTTCAAAGAAATCTACTGATACAAACTTTTTATGCCCGGTATGTCATGATAAGTTACATACCCATCACATAGTTCAGTGCAGTTATTGCCAGTCGATAATTAATTTCATCAAGGTTGATGAGGGGGAGGAACCGGTTGTGTTTTATGTGAACAAATGCCATCATTGCCACGGTTCATTTGAAGATGAAAGAAGATTGCAGCCGTTTATTTATCCGGAACTGTTTATATAACATTTTCCAAGTTCAGCCGGCAAGAATTTTATACGTCCTAAGCTTGGTTATAAGTCCTACCTATTATATTTTTCCAGTATAACTATTGGATTATTCATCAATAAGGTGAGCTATGAAAAAAATATTTTCTAATTACAAGTTATTAATATTTGGTGTTTTAATACTTTCGATTAGTATTAGTGCTCAAAGCAAATTTGATCCTGATACGGTAAAAGCCCAGAAGTTTGATACCGGCAAGATGTGGTCTTTCGATTATCCTCCAACGGAATATTTTAATGAAACATATGGTTTTGAAGCGACACAAGAATGGTTCGATGATGTTCGTCTATCCGCATTACGCGTACCCGGATGCACTTCTTCATTCCAATCCGAAGATGGGTTGATGATGACAAATTACCATTGTGCGGAAAGATTGGTAACCCAAGTTCAAAAAGAAGGTGAGGATTTAGTTACCAACGGTTTCTTTGCTAAAACGCTTGCCGAAGAAAGAAAAATTCCCGATTACTATACCGAGCAGTTAGTTTTTATTAAAGATGTTACACAAGAAATTAAATCCTCTGTTGATACTGCCAAAACAAATGAAGAGAAAATTAAATTAAGAGAAGAAAAATCGAAACAATTGGTAGAACAATACAATAAAGAAACCGGGCTGAGTTGCCAATTTATTTCTTTATTCAACGGCGGAAAGTTTTCTATTTACGGTTATAAGAGATATGATGATGTTCGTTTAGTATTCGTCCCGGAATACCAGGCGGCATTCTTCGGCGGTGATTACGATAATTTTACCTATCCGCGTTACAATTTGGATTGTGCTTTTTTACGTGCTTACGAAAACGATAAACCGGTTAAAGCAGCTAATTATTTCAAATGGACAACTGCCGGTATTAAACCGGGCGAACCGATATTTACGGTCGGTAACCCGGGGTTTACACAAAGACTAAAGACTGTAGCATTTTTAGAATATTCAAGAGATATAACCTATCGAAATGCATCTTACCAGTACGATAATTTATTTAATGAACTTGAAGGCTTGAAATCTGTTAATCCATCCAAGAAAGACAATTACGAAAAGATAAGACGCCGCATCGGGAATGGACAAAAAGTTTTTCATCAGACCTACAAAGGTTTAACCGATCCATATCTGTTTGCTAGAAAGAAAGCCTTCCAAAAAGAAATTCAGGAAAAAGTTTGGAATGATAGTGAACTGAAAGATCAGTACAGTTCTATCTGGGAAAATATTGAAAAGACAAGAGCCGAATTGAGAAAGGTTGGTCCACGGTACACAGCTTACACACTTAACAATATATTCAGCTCCAGGTATTTTTTCATAGCAAAAAATCTTGTTGAACTTGCAAAACAGTTGCAAAAACCGGAAGATGGGAGAGACTCTCAATACAAAGCCGCAAAATTAGATTCAACGATTAACGAAATTTATCCGGAAGATTTTGACAGCTATTTGGAAGATACAAAACTATGGATAAATGCAAATTTAATTAGAATGAATCTTGGCGATGATGATCCTATCGTAAATAAACTCTTCGGGAATAAACAAGGGAAGGAAGCTGCCGAATATATTTTAAGTAATTCGATTATGGATGATAAGGATGACGTAATTGACCTTGCTAAAGAGGGTGCAGAGGCAATTATGAATTCAGACGATCCGTTTATTTATTTCATAAGAGAGACACAAGGCAAAATACCGGAACTTCAAAAACTTACAAAAGAAATTATTGCAACCGAACAAGTATATGATGATATGCTTGGTCATGTAGTCTTTAAAATTTACGGTACGTCGATTCCGCCGGATGCCAATTTCACTTTGAGAATCAGCGATGGTGTTTTGAAAAGTTTTGATTACAACGGTACAATGGCACCAACAGTTACAACTTTCTATGGAATGTTTGATAGGTATTATTCATTCAATAAAGAATACCCTTGGAATTTACCCGATAGATGGGAAGACCCGGATGTGCTGGATTTATCGACACCATTTAATTTTACATCAACAAATGATATAGTTGGCGGAAATTCCGGAAGTCCGGTAATTAACAAAAATGCAGAGGTTGTTGGATTGGCATTTGACGGTAATATGGAAAGCATTTATGGTAATTTTATTTTTATGCCGCACAATAACAGATGTGTCTCTGTTGATGCTCGCGGTATGATGGAAGCTTTTGAAAATGTGTTCAATGCAGACCGGCTGGTTGAAGAATTGAAAGAAGGTAAATTACCAAAAGAATAGTTTTTGTGTTTACAGTATTAAAGTATTCGTGACCCCTGAAAGGCGGAGATTGCCGCCTTCAGGGTTGTTGTTTTTTAAAGACAATTATTTTTTTCCACAATTGGCAACGAATAAACACGAGGTTTAAATGAAGCTAAGATCATTTTTTTACCTAATGGCTTTGTACGTTTGTTTCTTTGTCGGCATAGCACAAGCGCAATCCATTTATGAACCAACCGACTTATCTAAAATTAAATCTTCGATTGAAGAAATGGGCAAGATGTGGACGTTTGATGCCGTGCCGGTCGATCAATTCGAAAAACTTTATGGTTTCCGCCCTACCGAAGAATGGCTGGACGATGTAATGAAATCTGCTCTGCAATTTACGAACGGATGCTCGGCAGCTTTTGTTTCTGCCGATGGACTTATAATGACCAATCATCATTGCGGCAGACATGTACTGCCCGGTTTATCACCGGAAGGCGAAAATTATTTACAGGACGGCTACTATGCCGGTACTTTTGAAAAAGAATTAAAAGTTAAGGATCTATTCGTTGATCAATTGTTAATGATTGAAGATGTAACAAAAGAAGTGATTGATGCGATGAACAGCGGCGCAACGGATGTTGAGAAAGTTCAGATTAAGAATAAAAAAATTGAAGAGCTGCAGAAAAAATATTCCGATGAAACCGGTTTAATGTGCAAAGTAGTTCAGTTATATAACGGCGGAAAATTTTCGATATACGGATATAAACGTTATGATGATATCCGTTTGGTTATGTCGCCCGATTTCCAGATTGCATCCACCGGATGGGATTGGGATAATTTTACATATCCGCGCTACGAACTCGATTTTATGTTTTTCCGTGCTTATGAAAATGATAAACCGGTTCATACAGAGAATTATTTTAAATTCAGTAAGAACGGCGCTGTTGAAGGCGAACCAATTTTTACGGTTGGAAGACCGGGAAGCACACTCAGACTTTTATCCGTTGCACAATTGGAATACCTAAAGGAAAAAACATACAAGTACAGTCTTGCATTATTTAATGAAGTATATAAGGTTTATTTTGAGTTGTTCGAAGCGCACCCGGAGAGATTTTCGGAACTGCTCAATGCTGTGATGAGCTGGGGAAACGCACGGAAATCGTATGCCGGCCGGTTTATGGGATTGAATGATGAAATTGTGATGACAAAGAAAAAAGATTTCGAAAAAAATTTGAGGGCACAAGTTGAATCTGACCCCGAATTAAAAGCGAAATACGGTCACACCTGGGACGCAATCAAAACCAGCGTTGATGAATTGAAAAGTTTTACCGATGAAGAGATGGCTTATAACATTCCAAGTTTTTTCAAGCCGGAATATTTTAGAATTGCCGAAAAGGTTATTAAATATGCCGAACAAATGAAGCTCGCGGAAGATGAAAGGGAACCGGGCTATAAAAAGGATCTGCTCGATTCTACCATCGCTTCAATTTTCCCGGGCGAGATAAATGTTGAACTGCAAAACAAATTGGTAAGGGCCCACATTAATTATGTGGTTGGAATTCTTGGCAGTAATCATAATCTCACAACACAATTGTATGAAGGAAAGAAAGATGAAGAAGCTGCATCGATGGTTTTAGGCAAATCATTTTTAACTTCAAAAGAAAAAATCGCACAGTTATTAAAAAAATCACCGGATGAAATTTTAACATGTGATGATCCTTTCATTTATTTCCTAATGAACACGCAAAAAAAATTGAAAGAGATCCAGGCAAAGACAAAAGAGATACGAAGTACACTCGCAGTCTTAAATCAATTACTTGGTGAAGCAGCTTATAAGATTTACGGCAACCAACTGCCCCCGGATGCTACAAGTACATTAAGAATTTCCGATGGCGTAATAAAAGGTTATGAATACAACGGAACAATTGCGCCGGGCAAGACAACATTTTTCGGTTTGTATGATAGATGGTATTCATTCGGCAAGAAGGGATACCCATGGGGGCTGCATCCGCGGTGGCAGCAAATTCCGCAAGGTTTAGATCTTTCGGTTCCGGTTGCTTTTGCTTCAACAAATGATATTGTTGGCGGAAACTCCGGCAGTTCGGTTATCAATAAAAATAAAGAGGTAATTGGATTAGTGCACGACGGTAACTTGGAAAGTCTCGCCGGTGATTTTATTTTCCTTGAATCGAACAACAGAACCGTTGCAACCGATTCATGGGGATTGATGGAATCGCTAAAATATGTGTTTAAGACCGATCGCCTTGTTAAGGAATTAGAAAACGGAAGAATGTAATAGGCAATTGTAGGGCAGATTTCCAATCTGTCCTTCTTGAAAACTTTTTCTTCTAAGCCGATGTTAAGTTATATAAAACCGGAAAGGGTATGGATGCAGAATCAACAGACACCGGAAGCAATTTCCCCGTGTAACGGTAAATGTGTGATTGATGATAAAACAAACTTGTGCTCTGGATGTTTTAGAACCATTGAGGAAATTATCGGATGGATTTCGTTTACAGATGCAAAGAAGTTTGAAATTTTAAAAAAGGTTACGGAAAGAAAACGAAAATTCTTACACACCGGGAATTAATTTGAATAGTAAATTGAATAAAGGTTTTATTCAGCTTTACACCGGGAACGGAAAAGGGAAATCAACTGCTGCAATAGGTCAAGCTGTTCGCGCTGCCGGCTGCGGATTGAAAACTTACATAGTCCAGTTTATGAAGGAATATCCGTACAATGAGTTAAACAGTTTGAAAAATTTATCTGCATGGATAACTGTCGAACAAGTTTGTAAGGATGATTTTGTTTTCAAAAAGGTAAATCCTCCGCAAGAAGAAATTGATAAAGCTAACGATGCGTTGACAAAAGCCAAGGATAAAATGTGCAGCGGAGAGTTTGATATAATTATCCTGGATGAAGTTTGTGTTTCAATCTATTTCGGATTATTAAAAACAGAGGATGTTCTAAATTTTTTGAATAGTAAGCCGGAAAATGTTGAATTGATTCTCACCGGCAGATATGCACCGCAAGAAATCATCGATCGTGCCGATTTAGTTACAGAGATGAAGGAAATTAAACATTATTACAGGAAAGGAGTTTTAGCGAGAAGAGGCATAGAATCATGAACCCATTATTGATAGACCTTGATGGTGTGCTGAGGATTAATAACCGTCCGGCGCCCAACGTAAAAGAATTCCTGGATTTTATTACGGATAGAAAAATAAATGCATGTATTGTGAGCAACTCTACCTTGTCAACCTCGGAAGATGTTAACGAATTTTTCAAGTTCTTTGGTATCGAAACAAAAATACCGATTATGACCGCTTCATCTGCGGCTGCTATTTATGCAAAGCAAAATTACAAACATGTTGCGGTTTACTGTGAAGAAAGAGTGAAAAGAATTTTTTATGAAATTCTCGATTACGAAAACCCGGAAGCTGTAATTATTGGAGATTACGGTAAGCGGTGGGATTTTAAAACAATGAATGAAATATTCGTGCATGTTTTCAATGGTGCCGATTTAATAGCAATGCAGAAGAATCGTTACTGGGAAACTGCCGCCGATGGAATTCTGCTTGATGCCGGTCCGTTTGTTGCTGCAATTGAGTATGCAACTAATAAACAAGCAAGATTGATTGGTAAACCTTCTCCGTATTATTTTCATGCTGCTTTAAGAATTTTAGGATTTGCAAACGACGAAAAGTTTTTAATGATTGGCGACGATCTTGAAACAGATATTAAATGTACAAAAGAGTTGGGCAGTAAATCGTTATTGATCTACACCGGGAAAACTAAATATCCGCTTGATAACAACTCTGAAGTAAAACCCGATTATGAGGCGATGAATTTAACTGAAGCAATGAAAATTTTAGAGTCGATGTATTAAACTGAAATTAAGTATGTAGTGGCTGGCTCATAAGTAATAGTTCAAATAAAAAACTTGCTTGCTGCAAACAAGTCCGCGAAAACCTGACTGCCGTCAGGCAAGTTCAGTTTTAATCAGTGTTTATCCGCGTGCTATTTTAAAAAAAATATACTTTTGAGCCAGGCTCACACAAATATATTTATTGAATTCACAATTGTATTTGTCCTAAATGGTCGAAACAGCGTTTCGACCTACAATAAACAGCTAATTACTTTTAGCCATCTTTCTTTCGTACGCTAAATCTACTATCATCTTTAAAGTTTTGCGGTATGAAAAACCGGCATGTTTTGCAGAACGCATAAACCCGGCATCTTCTTGCAGATCAGGATTTGGATTTACTTCGAGCACGTATAGTTTATTGTCTTTTTTTGAAAGGCGCATATCAACACGGGCATAATCACGGCAGCCGAGCGCCTTAACACATTGCAAAGCCATTTGCCCGGCTTCTAACTTTGTTTTCTCGGGTAATTGCGCCGGACAGATAGGAATTGTTTTATGATATGCCTCATGGTGCGGATCCCACTTTGCCTGGAAACTTACTATTGGATGAAGATTATCCGGCATCTTCGAAAAATCGATTTCACTAATCGGTAAAACCTTTAATTCTTTATCACCAAATACAGCTACGTTTAATTCTCTACCTAGAATAAATTCTTCAACAAGTGCCGGCTGTTTGAATGAATTGAAAACATATTCAATACGCTTCTTTAATGCATCTACATTATAAACTATTGCGTCGTTATCAATTCCAACACTTGCATCTTCCCACGCCGGTTTAACTATAAGGGGGTAGATCAAACCAAGACGGAATGAGCGGTCCATAGTTTTGATTATTTTGTAACGAGGCGTTCTAATCCCAAGCGAACTAAGAATTCTCTTCGTCAAAGTTTTATTCTGGCATGTTCCCAAAGCCATGGGCGGTGCACCGGTATATGCAACATTCAGTAATTCGAGAAGACCGGTAAAATTCATTTCGAGCCGGGGCTGGTCTTTGTAAAGCTCGACTAAGTTAAACACGACATCCGGTTTGTTTTTATCGTAATCTTTGATGAACACGTTTATATTATCCATTATATTCAAAGTATAAGCATCATAACCGGATTTTTTAAGTGCTGCCGCCATAGCTTCAAATTCCGTAATCGGGTCAGTTCCTTCTAGATCGAAATAGGGCTTAAATTCAAGGTCCCCTTCTTTCTTTTTCTTCTTCTTTTTATAGATCTCCGGGCTGGCTTCATTATATACTATAGTGACTTTCATTTTTACCCTAAAAATTTTTACTAAAGGTAAACAAATTTGTTTTGCATTTCAAAAGTTTTGTTATTTTTGCCCCGACCCGTAATAGGAAGTTGAAATGAGTTTTTATCCCCAGCCAAATAAATATCAGTGCGGACCTTTCGCGCTGAAGTATGCTTTGGTGATGCTTGGAATTTTTAAGGATGAAGATCAACTTGGAATTATTGCCGGCAGTACATGGTGGGCCGGTACAGACGAATTTGGATTAGCACGTGCCGCAAGAAGATTTGAATGCAAGATGAAACATTTTCAGTCAAGCAATCCTAATGACGCTCGCCGGATGTTGATAAACGAACTTAAGAAAGGTCATCCTTGCATTTTGAGTGTTAAGAGTTGGGAACACTGGAACACAGTGGTTAGTTATCAAAAAGGGAAATATGTTGTTATCGATAGCGAACTTGATAAAGTCGTTTCTGTTCAAACATCAACACAACTGTTAAGGAACTGGAAGTATATTGAAAAGGGGACGGACATCCGCAGCTACGATGGCTATGCTTTGATTCCTAAGTTTAAAGTTACAACACGGGCAAAATTCACTCCGGAAAAAGCAAAGTATTTGATGTATGATAAAAACGAAGACCTCGCAAAAAAGTTTGATCAATATACTAACGATCTAATTAACATTTGCAATCCGCGTACAAAGTTGAGTTTTAACTTCATCACTTTTTCCGAGTTTCTTAGAAGAAACGAACAGAACTTGATAAAGCGCGTTGCTAACTGGCACGGTGAGCCGACTTATTCCGAATTGAAGAAAATTCTAACCAATATGAAATTTGTCGCCGATGTGTATGATCTAATTGTTCCAGAAGACGAAGAAAAAAAAGCCGCCATTGATGTTGCCTCTCTGCTTATGATGTATGCTTGCGGCAAATACGGAATGACACCGATTTATTGAATGCAGAACGAAGAATGCAGAGTGAAGAACTTGTCCGCCATTATTTTGGCGAGTGCAGGATGACTTTTTAAAGTACGAAAGACGAAGTGTGAGGGACGAAGCAATTTTGAATTTACAAATTATTAATGCTTTTCTCTGTGGTTCTCCGTGACTACTTCGTGTAACTCTGTGAAAGAAAATCTTTTGTGAAGACTCTAAAAGTTCGGTAGATATTTATTCTTTGTGTCTCGAATATTTTATGGTACCGGCTTTTAATTGGTAATTTAACCATGAATAAACATCCTAAACTATTACAAAAAGAAAATACCGTTTTGTTAGTTATCGATATTCAAGAGAAACTTGTTCCGGTTATACACGAGGGTGAGCGAGTAATCCAGAATACGATTAAGCTTGTTAACGGATTTAAAATTTTAAACTCGCCGATCTACTATACAGAACAATATCCTAAAGGATTAGGTGAAACTGAAAAAAGAATTAAGGAAGCGCTGGGAGAATCAAAAGTATATACGAAAATGAGTTTCAGCTGTTCAGGCGCTATGGGTTTGTTTGATGAGCTGAAACAAAAAAATATTAAGCAAGTCGCCGTATGCGGAGTGGAATCGCACGTATGTGTCTTGCAAACAGTTCTCGATTTAATCGCCAATGATTTTTCAGTTTACATTGCATCGGATGCGGTTTCATCACGTAGGGAATTTGATTACCGTGCAGCACTTAACAGAATGGAAAGACACGGTGCAGAAATTACACTTACCGAATCAATTTTATTTGAAATGCTTGAGGTATGCGGTACAGATCAATTTAGAGCGGTATCAAAACTTGTAAAGTGATGCGTTAAAATTTTAAGTTGACCGACATTCCCAATGAATTACCACCGCTGAAAAAATTCAAATGATCAAGGAATCCTTTGTCATCATCGCAGCAATTATTATAAACAACCATCGAGATCAAAGTACCAACTGCAGCGCCTACAAGTACATCGCTTAGGTAATGTTTCTTATCGCGGATTCTGCAATAGCCAACGTAACCAGCCCATCCGTAAAGCGCCGAAAACGATACAACATTAAAAGAGGTTTTAAGAAAAGGATTATCTCTTGTCAAACTCCAGTTGTCGTACAAATCGTTCAGTTCGAGAAATAAAAAAGTAGATGCCGCAAAAGTTGTTGATGTATGGCCGCTGAAAAAACTTCTGTCATCACTCCCGTCCGGTCTTTTACGGTTGGTAATACTTTTTACTATCTCGGTTATTGTGTGGGTGTAGATCATCGATTTTTGGAATAAGAAAATTCTTTTGTAGTCCTCTTGAGTAATATCCGTTTCAGTAAAAATATTTAGTGATGTGGTAATAAATAGTCGCGAGTAGAAAACCGAACGTGGGAAAATGTCTTTATCGATACTGCCGAAAGATTCGTTGTCTTTTAATCCAACAGACTGTGAAAAATTCTTTTCGAACAAAGAGGGACTTAAAATAAGCTGTTTGTTGAAATCATTTCTATAAAAATATGCAGCTCCAATAGGAATATCATACCATTTAACCACAGATTTTAAAGCACCGGTAATATTATCCGTAGTGTTCGAAAGTCTTTCAGTAAAATTGCTCTGCGCAATTACCTGAACATTAAATGCTGTTGAAAAGACAACAATCGATATAAAGTACTTCTTCATCCTAAAGACCTTGATATGAATTAATATTGTCCCTGAAATATTTTCTTCTCTCGACAATATAGTTTTTTAGTTTTAGAATTTCATCATCAAAAATGTATCTCCCTTTACCGAGATAAGGATCTAGGTTATAGGCATCTTTTATTAGAGCGGCGGTAGAATCGATAACCGGGAAAATATTCTGTTCGGTGTAGATAGTCTCTGTTAAAAGAAAAGCAACATCTTTGTAACGCTGCAATAAATTCTGATTGGTGAAAAGTTTTGTAATGATTTGGTTGTACCCGGCTAATGGTGCAGTGGAAGGACGTGTAAAGCACTTGTCGAAATCCCACGGTATAACTTTGAACGGTGATGCCGGCGATTCTTTAACCAAGAAAAAATTATTTGTGAATCCATCGCTGTTGAACATTAAGGATGTTAGGATATGATACCCAAGGTAGTTTTCGATGTCTAAAAATTTGCTCAAAGAATTTTCAAGTCCGCTGCTTTTGCTTGTATCCCTTGCATAAATAAATTTCATCAGTGTATTAAAATTATTATCATCCGGGATCTTTTTCTCAAAGGAGAATTGCGGGTAATTTGTTTCTTCAAAAGAAAATTTGGCATCGAAACTTAGTTTGAATAATTCCGTTACCCTGGTTCCTCTCTTGGCAAAGAAATTTTCATCAACCCGTTCCAGCATAGGATATAAACCGTAGTCTTTGCCATTAATCTTTACAAAGACATGTTTTGAAAAGAAAGTCGGAAAACCAAGCTGCCGGTATAAATGAGAAGCAACTGTTGTGTACAAACCGGTTGGATCATAAACTTGTGCACTCAAATTAAATTCGTTTAAACCTTCAATCAACTTTCCGTTCTGTAATTCTATACGGAATGCCCATTTATCCAGATAACGCGAACCGGCACCGGAAGCAGAAATTAGGGCTTCATAAATTTCTCCGTTGTATGATAAACGGCAGCTTGTTTCGAAATCCACAATTTTATTCGAAAGCAGTTCAATGTACTCTTCCTGGGGAATTTGTATTTCGACCAACGGAATTTTTGTTAATCTATCCGATGGTGTGTTGATTGCATCTTCATCACACGCTGAAAAAATGAGCAGAGTGATCAGCAATATGTTACCAATCTTTTTCATTCGAATGTCATCTGTATTTGCAAGTTGAGCCTGGAATCTTGTGTGCTGTAATCAGAATTGTACTGGTTTTTTGTTAGCCGCAGATCACCGTTGATTCTGGCGCGGACTTGTTTGTGCAGATAAAAATTTGCACCGGTAACCAACTGTATAACATGATCATCGGTAGCATCTGTATCGGGAGTGAACGAGCTTAGCATAATTACCGGTTCTATTCCTTTTAAAAATTCTTCATTCATTTCAAAAAAGTAGGAAGCAGAAATTTTACCGCCGAAGGAAAAAACTTTTTCGTCATTACCTTGTAATTTTCTTCTATTACTTTCGAACGGATCTTGTACTAGGAAGAGTTCCATGCTGGTATTAAGATCATTACTTTCGGTAAAGATACCGCCGCCAAAACCGTGCGTTGAAATTTTGTAATCTCCGCCTTTGTTTTCGAACATGTAATTCAGACCGATTCCAAACTGATCAAGATGGTATTCAAACCGTGATACTATACCGGTAAATAACGTGTTATCTCTGAATATGGATAAGTAATAAGAGAATGGAAATTCGGGTTGCTTATCAGAATATTTATGGTAAGCCATGATGCTTACGGCTCGTCCGCCGTAACCTAGTTCTGCGTTTCTCTCTTGAACATAACTTCTTTCAATCGGTATTAATTCTTCTTCGTTGACAAGATATTCATAACCAAACGGTTTTTTAATATTGCCAACTTTTAAGTTTAGGTAATCGCCAAGCTCAAATTTTATAGTTGCCTCTCGCAGTTTCATCGAATTATCAACCGAGTTGCCGCGTAAATCCAACTGTCCTTCAATTTTTTTGCTAAACTCAATATCAGCCTGGATTTTGCCTTCATAATAAGTTTCCTGGTTGTAGTGGTTTAAAACAAGGCGGTTATAATATTTATAACCAACAGCACCGTAGCCGCTCCATTTAATCTTTTGTGCATAGTTGACCGTTGTTGCAATCAAAAGCAGAATCAGAAATAATAGATTTTTCCTCGGCATCTCTTTCTCAAAGTATATTTTAATTGCTGTGAAAATATTAAAAAAGCATGTGTTGTGAAAGAAACTTAAACGTTTGTAAAAAATTGTATTAATAAGAAAATGTACGGTTCTTGATGCACTGCTCTCCAAATCATTTGCATAGTTAAGCCAATCTTATTATTTTTTCGGCGCCATTACCCGCTACTTGGCGGGCGATGGCAATTTTTTTTGTATCATGTAATAATTAAGGAGTCTTAGAAGTGACTAATTTAGTTTATCTTAGTAAAGAGAAAGTCCGTGAAGTTGAAAAAGAATTAAATGAACTAAAAACCAACGGAAGAAAACAAATGGCAGAGCGTATTGCCGAAGCTCGTTCACACGGCGACCTTTCTGAAAACGCCGAGTACGATGCTGCTAAAGAAGAACAAGGACTTCTCGAACTTAAAATTAGTAAACTTGAAGAACTGCTTTCGCGTGCCCGTGTAATTGACCTATCAAACATGCCGAAAGACCAGGCACATATACTCTCCACTCTTACGGTAAAAAATCTGAATAACTCTAAAACTTTCAAATATACACTTGTTTCACCCGAGGAAGCCGACCTGGAAAAGGGTAAAATCGCTATTTCATCTCCGGTTGGTCAAGCATTGATGGGTGTTAAAGTAGGACAAGTAGTTCAGGCAAAGGTACCGGCCGGTCTAATAAAATTTGAGATATTAAACTTAGAGTAATCTTGCTCGATGAATCCTACATACAGATTGCAATTGAACTTGCAAAAAAGGGAAAAGGAAAAGTAAGTCCCAAACCGCTGATTGGTGCCTTATTAGTAAAGAATGATAAAATTATCGGCGCTGCCTATCGCAACTCGCCAACCGAAGAGAATACGGAATTAATCGCAATAAAAAATTCAAAAGAGAGTACCGAAGGAGCAGTTCTATATACCAACATTGAACCATGCTCACTTGAGCCGGGAGATTCTGATTGCATAGATTTATTATTACAATCTAAAATTAAACGGGTGGTTATAGGTTCTGTTAATCACCATCCTCAGTTTGGCGGGAGTGCAATTAAAAAAATTAAAAAGTCCGGAGTAGAATTAAAAGTTGGCGTACTTGAAAAAGAATGCTATGAGTTGAATAAATTTTATTTCAAACAGCAGACCACTTTGCTGCCTTATGTTACGTTGAAGATGGCTGTGACTCTTGATGGTAAGATTGCCGATAGTGAAGGGAATTCTAAGTGGATAACTTCGGTGGAATCCAGGAGTTTTGTTCATGAATTAAGAGGCGAGTATGATGCTGTGCTGGTAGGTTATAATACTGTTAGGATAGATCAGCCGCGCCTGACTGTAAGATTGGTTGAAGGGCGGAATCCGAAAAGAATAATTTTAGATACAAAACTGCAGTTGAAACATAACAACGATTTAATAAAGAATAATAATGACGGAAACCTTTTCATTATAACATCAAAAAAGAATAAAGACAGAAAGAAGAAACTGAATAAGTTTTATGAACAAGGCGTTAATGTGATTTTTGCATCGGAAAAAAAGAACGGCAAAATTGATCTAGCAGACGTTATGAAAAAGTTAAGTCAGAGAAATATAAATTCGCTTTTGGTTGAAGGAGGAGGAAGAGTCTTTTCCGATTTCCTAAAAAATAAAATTGAAGATGAAGTATTGATTTTTATCGGTCCTAAATTTTTAGGTAACGGGATATCACTTACCGATAATCTTGGTGTCAAGAATTTGCAAAAAGCATATAAGTACAGCATTAGAGATATAGATAAGATTGGAGAAGATGCGCTGATAAGGCTAGTCAGGCGTTAACAAATTCATGAAAAAGATTGAACAAAAAATAATTCAATTTGTTGAACAGAATGAACTGGTTAATCATGGTGATAAAATTCTGATAGCTTTAAGCGGCGGTCCCGATTCTGTTTTAGCTCTCCATTTCTTTTTTAAATTCAAAAAAAAATTTAAAGTTGATCTGTTTGCTGTTCATTTTAACCACCGGCTGCGTGGAAAGGAAGCTGATAAAGACGAAGCATTCTGTGAAAAATTTTGTGAGCAGATTAATATTCCTTTTTACAGTTCAAAACTCGACGTTAAAAGTTTTGCCAAAAAAAATAAATTATCTATTGAAGAAGCCGCTCGTAAATTGCGCTACCAGAACCTTGATGAAATAGCCCGGGATTTTAATTGTAACAAAATAATTACTGCTCATAACAAGAGCGATAATACTGAAACTGTCCTATTGAACTTATCATCCGGTACCGGTATAAACGGATTAAGCGGAATACCGGTTAAACGTGGAAAAATTATTCGCCCATTACTCTGTTTGTCCAAACCGGAAATTACCGGGTACCTGAAATCCAATAGAATCCCGTACAGAATTGATTCATCTAATTTGAGCAATGATTTTAAAAGAAATTATTTGAGAAATGAAATCATCCCGGAATTAGCTGCTAATGTTAACCCGAAGATCGATGATGCTGTTTTCCGTACTTCGAAAACCTTAGAAAGATTTATTCCCGGAATCGAAGAGAAAATTAATCGACTAACAAAAAGGTATTTGCTGATTGATAAGAGCCGTGTTGTAGTCAAGCTGAAATTGTTTGGAGCCGAACCGGATCATCTTATTGGTGAGATTCTAAAAAAAATATTGCTCACAAAATTTAACTATGAATTTAAATACAGCGATTTATTTAGTATAAAAGGATTAACAAGCAAGCAAAAGGGAAAAAGTGTTCATTTATCATCGAATTTGTATGGTATAAAAGAAGCAGATAGTGTTGAGATTGTTGAAAGAAAAACGATAAGTAAAACAATTAATTATAAGCTTTCACCTGGAAAAGAAGTTGAAATTAACGGTAAAAGAATCGGCATAACAAAGGTTCGCAGAAACCAGGTAAATTTTTCTCACCCGGCAAAAAACGAATTTATCGACGCAGATAAATTGGATGATATATTTATATTGCGTAAGTGGAAAAGCGGTGATAGGTTTTTTCCGCTTGGCATGAATTCAAGTAAAAAACTGTCGGATTTCTTAACAGACTTGAAAATTCCTTCTTCGGAAAAGAAGGATATAATGGTTCTTACCAATCGGAACAAAATTGTGTGGGTTCCTGGTTTAAGAATAGACGATAGGGTAAAACTAACAAACGAAACAAAGGCGATTTATAAACTATGGATAAAATAAAAGATACATCGGCAGACGAGATTTTAATCGGGACAGAAAAATTTGTTCCGATGCTTTCGGAAGCAGAGATTCAAAAGAGAATTGAAGAACTTGGCAAACAAATTTCCGAAGAGTATAGAACTAAGCTGCCTATTTTTATCGGTATTCTAAACGGATCATTTATGTTTATGACCGACTTGATGAAAAATATCGATATAAACTGTGAAATTGATTTCTTCAAACTGTCTAGTTACGGGGATGAAAAAATTTCTTCCGGTAAAGTTAAATTAGTTAAAGATTTGAATGCAGATATTAAGGATAGGCATTTGGTGATAGTAGAAGATATTGTGGATTCCGGTTTATCGATTAAATATGTTGAAGAAATGATTCAATATAATAAGCCGGCAAGTATGAAGGTTGTATCGCTTTTGATGAAGCCGGAGAGTCTGAAATATGACGTCAAAATTGATTATATTGGCTTTAAAATTCCTAACAAGTTTGTTATTGGTTACGGTCTCGATTATGCGCAGAAGTACCGCAATCTAAGATCGATCTATGTTTTAAGCGAATAAGGGGGAAAGAGTTTAAATGTCTGATAGATTAAATAAATTATATATGGCAGATAACGACAATCAAAAAAATACTAAGAAGCCTTTCGGCGGCGGATCACAAAAACCAGATGGTGATTTCGATTGGTCTAAAATTATAAGAACTGTTTTTAGCTGGGGTGCTGTAATTATTGTTGCTGTTATTATCATGCAGTTCATGCGTTCAAGTCAATCCAACGCTACCGAAATAGATTTTACTGTTTATGAAAAATTACTTGCCGACGGAAAAATAACCGAAATTAAAATTGTTAAATCCGATGTTAACGATTACCGGATCGATGGAACTCTTTCGGTAAAAGAAAAAATGCTTATTAACGGTAATTATGTTGATGTTAAATTATTCTATGTAATATTTGATCAGTCGTTGATTAACGAAAGCATTAAAACCTGGAAAGAGAAGAATATACAATTCACATTTGTTAAAGAATCGAACGAATGGCTTACCGTTCTTCTTGGATTCATCCCGTGGGTTATAATATTTGCTGTTTGGATTTTACTTTTTCGTAGAATGCAAGCCGGGGCCGGCGGAACGCGCGGCATTTTTAATTTTGGCAAGAGCAAGGCGAAATTAATTTCCGAATCGGCTACTAAAGTTACATTTAAAGATGTTGCCGGTGCTGATGAAGCAAAGCAAGAACTTGAAGAGATAATTGAATTTTTGCGTGAACCAAGTAAGTTTCAGAAACTTGGCGGTAAAATTCCTCGCGGTGTTTTGTTATTGGGCCCTCCCGGTACCGGTAAAACATTATTAGCACGTGCTGTTGCCGGTGAAGCCGGTGTTCCATTCTTCTCAATCTCAGGAGCAGACTTTGTTGAAATGTTTGTCGGTGTTGGTGCAAGCCGTGTCCGTGATCTTTTTGAACAAGGTAAAAAGAACGCACCATGTATAATTTTTATCGATGAGATTGATGCAGTTGGTCGCCATCGTGGTGCCGGACTTGGCGGCGGACATGATGAACGCGAACAAACGCTAAATCAATTATTGGTTGAGATGGATGGTTTTGAACAGAACAGCGGTGTGATAATCATCGCAGCTACCAACCGTCCCGATGTTTTAGACCCGGCATTGTTAAGACCCGGAAGGTTTGACCGCCAGGTTGTTGTTGATCGTCCCGATGTTAAAGGTAGAGAGGGAATTCTTAAAGTGCATACAAGAAAAATTCCCCTTGATACTGATGTTGAATTGGGAGTATTGGCAAAAGGTACACCCGGATTAGCCGGTGCAGAACTTGCAAACATGGTTAATGAAGCTGCTCTTTTAGCAGCGCGTAAGAATAAAAAGAAAGTTGCAATGGAAGATTTTGAGGAAGCAAAAGATAAAGTTATGATGGGTACGGAACGTAAGAGCATGATAATATCCGAAGAAGAGAAAAAGGTAACAGCATATCATGAAATAGGTCATGTGCTCGTTGCGAAAATGCTTCCCGAAGCTGACCCGGTTCATAAAGTTACAATCATTCCTCGCGGTAGAGCGCTTGGTGTAACTACATATCTTCCGGTCGATGAAAAACATACATACTCGAAGGAATATTTGGAAGCGATGATTACTTATGCGTTGGGAGGCAGAGCAGCAGAAAAAATCATTTTCAACAAATTCACGACGGGTGCCGGTAATGATATTGAAAAATCTACTAACATTGCCCGTAAGATGGTTTGTGAATGGGGCATGAGTGAAAAATTAGGTCCTCTTGCGTATGGAACTAAAGAAGAAGAAATCTTTTTAGGACGGGAAATTACAAAACATAAAGATTACAGCGAACAAACTGCCCAGGAAATTGATAACGAAGTAAAATCGATCGTATCGGGTTGCATGATAAGAGCCGAAAATGTTTTAAAAGATAACATCGAACTTCTTCATAAATTATCTAAAGAGTTGTTGGAAAGGGAAATTCTTGATTCGGAAGAAATTGATAAAATAATCAAAGGGGAAGAACTTCCCCCGGTTAAACGTAACGGTTCCGAATCCGATAAGAAAAATAATCCTGATGCCGTTCCCGATCATGTTAAAAAAATGTTAGAAGAAAGACAAAAAAGAGATTCTGTAAAGCACGCTGAAAAGGCAGATGGTAGCAACTGATCGTGCAACAATAGATTATCAAAGTGAGGTTTTAAGAAAAGCCATTCATCTTTGTTCACTGTCAATTCCCGTTGTATATTATTTTATTACACGGGAACTTGCACTTTCTATCCTTATCCCACTTACAATCCTTTCATTATTCTTAGATCTCGGAAGATATTATATAAAACCCTTAGGTGATTTTATTTATAAGTACCTCGGTTTCCTTTTACGCCGGCATGAAATAGACGAAAAGAAAAAAAGTCTGAACGGTGCTACTTATGTACTCATTTCAGCCGTAGCAGTAATAATTCTTTTTCCAAAAGTATTTGTTGTTACCGGCTTTGCTGTTTTGATTGTAGGTGATATTGCCGCCGCATTGATCGGCAGAAAATTCGGGCAGAGACAGTTCTTGTTTAAAAGTTTGGAAGGAACATTGGCCTTTTTTGTGTTCTCTTGTATAGTAGTTCTCTTTACGCCAAAAATTCAAGGTAGTTTAACGGAATTTATTATAGGGTTTGTAGCTGTTGGTGTTGGGGCTATTGCAGAAAATGTTTCGGTGGGTTGGGCGGATGATAACTTGACAATACCGGTAAGCATTGGTATAACAATGTGGATCCTATACGCAATATTTCTTCCCAACCTTGCGTTAGTATTACCAAACGTTCCCAATTAAGGAGTGAAACTTTAGTACTGTATTTTAGTATAAAAGAAAATTTCTTATGAAATAATTTTACCGTTTTAATATGAAAAAAAAATTTTATTTGTTCGTTCTAATTTTATCTACCATGATTGTTATATCATGCGATCAATCAAAGAAACCGGCATCGGGACAAGAAGACGAGTTGATTGTCTTTGCCGATTCTGCGGAGTTTTACAATCTTGAGAATTCCCTAATTACTGTTTTCGGAAAAGTTATATACACTCCCCAGCCTGAAAATTTGTTTTATCTAACCAGGAAAGACCTTTCGGAATTTGAAAAATATAAGAATAGAAAAAATATAATTTTTATTGCGCCGCTCGGCTCACAATCTAAAGTTTCTAAATTTATAGAAGATATAATTAGCCCCGACGTAAAAAAATTAGTAAATGAAGATTCAATTTCGGTCATTAATAAGTATAATCTTTGGGCTAACAACCAGTTGGTAATGGTAATTACATCTTCAGGTATGGAAAAGTTAAATAAGAATATTCTTAAAGAGCATGAAAACCTTTTGCACTATTTCCAAAAAATTTCCAATGAACGCCTCTTCCAGAGTTTGTATAACGAGAAGTATGAGCAAAAGAAGATTGAAGCCGGGTTTCTGAAAGATTATGAATGGATGATTTATGTGCAATCCGATTTTTACCTTGCTAAGAATAATCCCGAAGGAAAGTTTGTTTGGCTGCGCAGATCACCCGGTACAGATATGGAACGCTGGATTTTTATTCACTGGATCGATAACGCATCACCTATGCAATTAAACCGCGATTCGGTCTATGCGATACGTAATAATTTAACACGTCAATATTTTAGGTCGGCGGACGATTCGAGCTATGTTGAAATTTCTAACGACTTAAAAACTACTACTGAAGTAAATTTTCTCAATCGCTATGCTCTTTTCACCCAGGGATTGTGGAGAATGGCAGATGGTTCTATGGGCGGCCCGTTTATCAACTATACATTTTATGATGAGCATACAAAACGGTTGTATATGCTTGATGGATCTGTTTATGCGCCCAAATACTACAAGAAAAAATTGATACAGCAAGTAGATGTAATCATGCAGTCGTTTTTAACCGGTAGGGAAGTAAAGCCGGAAAAAAGGCAAGAGCTATTGGATGAACTTGAGAATTAATTTACTTAAGCAATTCAGCGAATTGCCATACAGATTTTAATTTTCAAGCTGCCTCAATAAGTCGGCCGGAATGATGAATGCCGGAAAATCTTTTTTAATCTTATCCAAATAAACTTTTGCCTTATCATTTTTATTAAACATCAGTTCATATTTAGCGCGGTAAACAAGCATTGTGCAAACCGCGTTATAAATAAATTCGTTGTACTTACTTGGGCTTTTTGGAAATCGAATTTTGAAATCAGGGTCTGGCGCCGGGATATATTCATTACCTTTTGCCACTTTGAATAAAAATAGATGCGGAACAATTTGATATCCTTCCGGCAGATTAAATTCACCTCGCTGCATCTCGTTCTGGAATAACTCAAAACCGATGTAATAGTAGCGTTTCCCTATATTTTCTGAAATTAACTTTGTCATTATTGTTCTATAGTAAAGCTCAAGTTTAGCCGGATCAAAATTTTCACCTCTTTCAAATGGTTTCAATGCTGTAAGAAAATTGTCAATATCAGCTTTGAGATTCCTGATGACTGCCGGATGATTTCTTTTCAATTGATTGTAATACCATGAACGGCGGAGTAATTCTTTATCTATGATTACGGCATCCTTCCTGAAATTTTCAACTTGCTGATAATAATATGAAGCTGATATAAAGTAATCCCATTGGTATGAAAAGATGATCGAATTTTTTTCCGTACTGCTTATTAGAGCTTTTGTGTAATCTTCAAACGTGTATTGATCGGATTGATCGACATTCGAGAAATTAACGACCAGAGGAATTAATGTGATTACTAAAGCGGTTACGAGAGCGGTCTTGATACTAAATTTAAGGTGGACGATAAATTTTAAAATAAGTTTAACTCCGAATCCTATAAAAAGAGCGATCATGAAATATGATGCAAGGAAATATGAATCGATATCGACTATATCGTAGTTTACCGCGTAACCTATCGATAGAAGAAGGGTAGCAAATATTGTCCAAAATATTTTTTTTGAACATTTGTACATTTCTATCATTCCTAATAGAAAAATAATCAAACCTAAGTAAGCAAATTCTTCCGGAAGGTTTTGAAAGTAATACCCCAATTGCTTTTTTGCGGCATCGATTGATGTAAAAAGCCAAACCTGGTATTGTTTGCCGGTAATGTGGCGCAAAAAGTTTTCTAAGTTAACCGGGTTACCCCAATTAAAAATTGGATTTGAAGAAGCACGTAAAAAAAGATAAGAATAAAAAAATGTGATAGTAAAAATTAATACAGAAAATTGAATCCCAAGCTTTTTAATTACTGAAAAACTAAACTCTTCCTTAGTAAAAAATAGAATGGCTGTAAAAGGAATGATAAGTAATGTTGTCATGTGATTGGAAAAACCGAGACCAAATGAAATAGCAACGAAGATCCAATTTATAATTTTATTTTTATCGTCGTAATAAGCTTTTAACGTGGTGAATATTATCAATGCAAATAAAAATATTTGAAGTGAATAGACCTCAACCGATGTTGATTGAATCCAAAATGTTTTAGATAATCCAAGCAGTAGTCCCCCGCTAAGAGAACTAATTAAAATTAAATCCTTCACATTTTCATTCTCAGCTGTTACCGTCGATTGTTTTTTTATTTTCGCTTTTTTCACTAATTGAGCCGGTCGCGACGTGTTTGCTAATAATAATTGCAATGATTTAATAGAAAGCACAACGCCGGCAGAGCACCAAAAAGCTGCTAACAGATTTGCCGAGTAGATTTTTGTGAATGGCAGAGGTATCAAAAGGAATAAATATCCTAAGATCGAAAACAACGGGTAACCGGTAGGATGGGCAACTCCAAGCGTTGATTGTACTGCCGCAAGTTCACCCGAATCGATTTGAACAACTCCCGGTGCTAATGTAAATATGTAAATTATGAATATTAGTAAACCGGTTATGTAGGGAGAGTAGCTCCGAAACTGTGCAAAATTTTTAGCCGACATATTTTTCAAACAGTTGAATATTTGTTTTTATTATTGAGTTCAATTCTTTATTTAATTCATCATTCCCATCAACTTTAAGAAATTCAGCTAACAGCCGGTATTTTTCATCTGTCAGCCGGATATTAACATTGTTTGTATTAAAAATGTTTTGCAGAGAAAATTCAATTGAGCGGAGCCGGTTGTAATTATTTTGTACAGTTTTAAAATCTTTTGAAACACTTTTACATAAATAATTAAAAACCAATTTCGTTTTTTTACCTATAACATCTTTAAATATTGTGTGATTGCTAAGAAGGACAGACTGAATAATGAAATCTATTGTTGATAGACCGCCGCGCTGTTTTTTTATATTAAATGAATCCGTACTACTGATTAGTTCTCTTTGAATCGTGCCCAGCATTTTTCTTATATCGGTTTTGACAGTACCGGGATTTAATTTTTTAACACAATTGATAATCTCTTTTTTAATCTCGTTGAATAATTCTTTATCGCCGCAGATAAATCTCAGTTTTGTTAATGCCTGGAATTCCCAAATCCTTGCTCGCGAATTTAAATATTCTTTGTACTCTTTGATACCCCAGGCAAGCGGAGAATTTTTGCCTTCCGGTCTTAAACGGAAATCTATCTCAAACGGTTTTATTTCTTGTTGAAGTTTTGTTGTTATCGTTTGGAAATCTTTCTGCACATCTCCATCCTCGGTTATCTTATCGATTACGACTATCAAATCGATATCGGAAGAAAAATTTACGCTTACCGAACCATAGCTTCCGAGTGCTGCAACAAAATATTTGCAATTTATTTTAAAATCGGAGAAGAGTTTGTTTACCCGGTAATCAAAATAGTTACTTAGAATTTCCGAAACCTTGTAGTGATCAATCATCCCGATAGCGAATTGGATTACGGTTATAAACAAACCCTGGTTTGTAGTTAAGGAATGGAAACTTTCTTTATTTAGCTTAGTGAGAATTTTACGTGTCAATAAAAGTTCGGAACAATATTTATCCGACTGTAGAATCTCAATCGCCTTCTCCGAATAAGAACAAATATTTAAGAAGATTGTAAAGAAATTTTTATCCGAAAATTCGTTGTACCAAATCGATGGGAATTGTGATATCCTAGTAACCTTCACGAAATTTTCTATTACTTTATCTGCGGCGGCTGAATCTTCAAGATATTTTATTAATACCGGCTCAATTTGATCGAATAAATTTATTGTACGTGTATCAAATTCTTTCTGATTAAGCAAACCGATACCGGAACGCAGATACTTAATATTTTTTTCCGCACGGTTGTTATCCTTAAAAATAATTTTGTTATATGGATTTGTTTCGGGCTGATCTTCGCTCTTAAGAATATCATCATAAATTTGCCGTACAGACTTGCGGTATAAATTTAATTTGTCCTTAAAGTCCGAAGTTGATCCTATTCCTAAATAGTTGGTCAACTTGCCAAGCAATTCACCTTGTTCCGGTATAAGGTGAGTTTGCCGGTCGTTCATCAACTGCAAAAAATGTTCTATTCTTCTATAAAAAATGTAAGCTTCGGATAGAACATCATGTTCATTTTGTGAAATGAGACTTTGCTCTTTCAAAATTGGTAAAGCCGAAAGAGAATTGCCGGTGCGCAGTTCTTTTATTTTTCCTCCATTTAAAAGCTGCAAAGCTTGTATTGTGAATTCAATATCGCGTATTCCTCCGCTGAATAATTTTACATTTTCTTTCTCTTTGTTACTCTGTTCAATATTGGATTTCATTTTTTTAATTTGTTCTTTCAGCGGCGAAGAAAAAGTTGCCGGGAAAATATACGGCTGGAGGAAATCATAAAATTGCTTATAAAGATTTTTATTACCGGCAACAAAATCCAATTTGATCAGCATCTGCCGCTCCCAATCTTCGCCGCGTGTCTCGTAGTATTTGATGTATTCTGCTAATGTTCTGCAAAGTGGCGAGTAGAGTCCATCGGGGCGAAGCCGGAAATCAACGCGGTATATGTAGCCGCGGTCGGTTATCTCTGTTGATGATTTTACAAAAAGGAGTGCTGCCTCAATCAAAATCTCTTGATAGTATTTTTTTATCTGATCGATATGAAAATCTTTTTCGAAAAATAAAAGTAGATCAACATCGGAACTGTAATTCAATTCACCGCCGCCGAGTTTGCCGAGAGAACAGAGGCAGTAGTCTCTCATTTCAATGTTCAGTTTGTATTTGCTCACCACTTCGTCGAAACAAAGGTCGAACAGAACGGCATTGATTGCAGAGGCTAAGAATGATAGTTGTCCCGTGATCGATTTGAGTCGGTCGATGCCGAGTATATCGGTCAAACCGATTTTCAACGTATATCTTTTTTTAATCTGTTTTAGAAAATTCAGTTTTGCCTGAAGTGAAGAATACCTTTTCGCTCCATTCTCGATTTCAGTTTTCAATTCATCAAGATTCAATTTCCGTTCAATGTATTCCTGGTTAAAAACCTGGTAAAGGTATTCCGGGTTGCGGACGATGATATCGGTTAAGTAATTACTACTGGCTGTAATTGCAATTACTATTTCAACGTGATGCGGATATTTTAACAGATCATAAAAGAATGCTTTACGGTCGTACAATGAATTTATAGTGCGGAGTAGATTTGCCTCCGAACTGCTTGTGAAATGATATTTATCAGCTTCCGTTTCCAATAATTTGATCATCTGCTCGAACGATTCGGGGGAGATCAATCCCTCCGAATGCTCTATCATCTTTGTAATGAAACTATTCGAAAAAGAAAAGTTGTTCACTTGTAATAATAGGTTTGTTTACAAAGACTAAAATAGTTGATGGTGGGATAAATATCAGCACAATCTGATATATAAAAAAGGTGGCTTTAAGCCACCTTTTTAGATATTTACCCGCCAATAGGCGGGCTAGATGTTAGATGCTGGATACTATTTATAGTTAGTCTCATATGATACCTAAAGGAAGAAGAGTTATTTTACAACTAATTCTTTCGGAGGTATCATGATTGTTAATAATGTTGAACAGCGTCTTAAAAGTAAATCTGTTAAGAACG
>JBFMBS010000028.1:42393-51734 GCA_040755055.1 Bacteroidota bacterium | reverse complement strand
TTGATTTCACTATTTTTCATCTCGGAGACTCCTTTTAGTTTTTTTGTTATCTGCAATAACAATTTTAAGATTATTTGGAGTCTCTTTTTCTAAAATCGAATTTCAACTAAGATTGAATATATACCTAAGATTAATAAAAGATACAATAATTAAGAAATTGTTAATAATCTTTTAATGCGTCGGGTGATTTTAAGTATATTTGAGCATTAGAAATAAAAATATGGTGAAAAGTGAAAATACTTATATCAAATGATGACGGGATCGATTCCCCCGGGATAAGCGCATTAGTAACTGAAATGAAAAAAATTGGAGATGTTGTTGTTATAGCGCCCAGCACAGAGCAAAGTGCGGTTGGCCACGCTATCACAATGAAAATTCCACTTCGAATTACCGAGTATTATAAAAACGGAGACTTTTTTGGATATGCAATTGATGGTACCCCGGCGGATTGCATAAAAATCGGAATTAGAAATATCTTAAAAAATTCACCCGACATAGTTATTTCGGGGATAAATAACGGATCAAATACAGCAATTAATATAATCTATTCCGGAACTGTATCTGCAGCTCGCGAAGCCGCTATTATGGATGTTCCGGCTATAGCGGTCTCCGTTACTAACCATGAGCCCAAACATTTTGAAACTGCTGCCAAAATAGTCACACAGTTAGTCCAAAAAGTAATTAGGAAAGGTCTGCCTAACGGAACATTACTAAATGTTAATGTACCCGATCTCCCCGAAGAAGAAATTGCCGGAATTCTTCTTACCCAACAAGGGAAATCGAAATGGGATGATATTTATGAAGAAAGATACGATCCTTACGGTAAGAAATATTATTGGTTAACCGGAAATTTAATCCAGGCAGATAACGATTTGACCACCGATCAATTTGCGATTAAAAATAATTATGTGTCGGTTACACCTATCCATTTTGATTTGACCGATTACAAAACTTACGATTCGATGAGAACCTGGAATCTAAGCAGCTTATTAAATACTTAAATTGAATAATCAGCATGGGCAGTATCGAAAACTTTAGCTTAACAACCACTTACAATTTTCTGATAATAGTTCTTTGCATTATTCTATTAGCTGCATACTCGTTTTATATTTATCGTTACACCCTTCCATCCATTTCGAATTTCAATCGCTATTTTTTAGTAGCACTTAGAGCAGTTACAGTTGCCTTAATATTTTTTCTGATTTTTGAACCGCTATTAACGATTACGAAAAAAGAAAAGGTTGATACAAAAAACTACATTTTTATCGATAACAGTAAATCCATAACCGTTAAAGACAGCTCGGCCCGGGCTGATTTAATTAAAAATTTTGTAAGCAAATTATCCGGTGAAAATAATTTTGTAATCAATACTTTCGGCAATGAAATTAGAGAGTTAAAATCTAATACAGCTGATAGTCTTTTATTTAACGACCCCAATACCAATATTTCGCAAATATTTTCCTTCATGAAGGAAAAGGAGAATATAAATTCTGCTGTTCTAATAAGTGATGGAATTATTACAGAAGGAAACGACCCGGCTTATTTAGCGGACAAATTGAATTTTCCGGTTTTTACTATAGGTGCGGGCGATACGACTATATCACCGGATGTTAATGTTAAGGATATTGTTTATAACCAGTATATTTATAAAGAAAAGCCGACTGAAATAGAAGCTATTATCACCAATTATTTCATGGAAAATAAAAGAGCCGTAGTCTCATTGTTTGAAGACGATAAGCTTATTACAACAGAAAACATTGTCATAACTAACAACGGCATAAACAAAGTAAAATTTAATTATACCCCGAATCAGAGCGGCGAGAAAAAAATTACGGTTTCTATTTCACCTTTTCCCGGTGAAGAAAATAAAATCAACAACAGAAAAAGTGTTTTCATTAACGTGTTGGAGAATAAAATTAAAATTGCTTTGATTGCCGGTGCACCTTCACCCGATTTATCCGCTATACACCAATCATTAGTTACCAATAAAGATTTCGATATCAAAAATATTGTACAAGTTGCACAGAACAAATTTTGGGAAAACGAAAATTTAAATATCATAGATTCTGCCAACGTACTATTTTTAATTGGTTTTCCATCCCCTTCTATTTCTAACCGTACACTCGTTAAAGTTGCCGAATCAATCCAGAAAGGGAAACCGTTTTTTATCCAGGTTACATCATCAACCGATTTGAGGCGATTAAAAAATCTTGAAGCTGTGTTACCTTTTTCTACCGGGCAGATGATCAACGACTATATACAAGCCCAACCCGATCCGGTGAGCGGAAGTTTTAGTTCAGCATTTTCCCGTGTTGTTGATCAATACAAACTCTGGAGTAATTTACCGCCCATTGAAAGAAGTATGTCGGTAATTACAGCTAAACCTGAAAGTCAAATTTTAGTACGCTCGAAAGTCCGCAATGTGCCGGTTACCGCCCCAATACTTTTGTCCCGGTCGATAGCAAATACCCGATCAATAGCTTTAATTGGCGATGGAATATGGCGCTGGAAATTATCAACCGCTGAAAAAAATCCGGATTTTTTTCCAAATCTTGTTAATGACATAGTTAAGTGGCTCAATAATGCAAAAATGCAAAAACAATTTTTTGTCCGTACCGATAAAAAGATTTACTCATTAGGTGAGCAGATTGAGTTTACCGCCGAATTATACGATCAGACTTTTAACCCGGTCGATTCGGCAAATATCAAATTAATTTTAACCGGTCGGCAAAATCAAAAAACTGAAATTTCTTTTTCAAAGGTACGCGATGGAATCTACCAGTCACTTTATAATGCGGAATCGCTTGGTGATTATTCGTTTAATGCCGATGCTACTTTTAACGGAACACTTTTGAAAAGCAATACCGGGAAATTTAATGTTACGGAATCTGAAATTGAAAAGTTGGATACTCGTATGAATATCAATCTACTCAAACAGATTGCGAACCAGAGCGGCGGCAAATATTATCCTCTCGGCAATAGCAGTCAATCAATCGATGAGATCAAGAAGTCTATTCCTAATTTTAAAAAAGATAAACTATCCTACTCGGAAACCGAGATTTGGTCAAACGAATGGATTATGATAATTATTATTAGTTTATTTGCAATCGAATGGTTCATTAGAAAAAGAATTGGTATGCTATAATAAATAGATGAGAACGAAATGACATTTATTAATTTTTCTGATTCTGATAAGGTTAATGTTGGTGTAATTGATAGTCAACATAAAGATATAGTTGACGCTATCAACAAAATTTATAACTCCGCACAGCACAATAATAAGCCGGATGTATCAAAATTCTTAAATGTACTTATCGAAATAATAGAAACACATTTTGAAACCGAAGAAAAGTTTATGAAAGAATTTCATTACCCGGGTTATATTTCTCACAAACTGGAACATGATCGTTTTTATAATCAAATCATTATTACAACCGACCGGTTTAATAAAGGTGATTTAGAGATTGACAATGAACAGCTTGATAAACTAAAAAGGTGGTTTTTTAATCATCTCGATATAAACGATAAGAAATGCGGCGATTATCTGAGAACAAAGGGAATATCCTAGATTGAATGAAAAACTTCAATCAATTTTTTGATTTTTTCATTCCACGTTTATGTACTTCATGTCAAACCAAATTATCACCGGAACAAAAATTTATTTGTCCGGACTGCTTGAGAAGTATCCAAATAGCCGGTGATCAACGCATCGGTCACGAGTACGAAAGGAAATTTGAAAGTGAAAAAATCATTTCTGATTTAGCATCGGCATTTATCTTCGAGAAAGATAAAGCGCTTCAACATTTAATTCATTCACTTAAGTACAACGAAAATTTTAAAGTGGGAATCTTCCTGGGTAAGCTGGTTGCAGAAAAATTACAATCCAAATTAACCGGGTGGGAAGCAGAATATATTATTCCCGTTCCCCTTCACCGTTTGAAAAAAGCGGAACGCGGTTATAACCAATCATTCTATCTTGCAAAAGGAATAGCAGCTAAACACAAAATCACGATCAAACAAAACATCTTAAAAAGAAACCGGTTTACAAAAACACAAACCGAATTGGATTTGCACGAACGGAAAGTTAATGTAAAAGGTGCTTTTGCTTTAACAAAGCAAAAATTAATTATAGACAAGAAAATAATTTTGCTCGATGATGTTATTACAACGGGGGCAACTATATCCGAATGCGGCAGACTACTACTCGAAAACGGAGCTAAAAAAGTATTCGCTCTTTCTGTTGCGCTGGCGGATTAGAATCCTATTATTAAGTAGTTGATAAATTTTCCTCGAAATATGTAGCTATAAGCTACATATCCAATTACATATAGAAACTAGCTGTGAATCCACTGTTAAATTAGCAGCATTAGTTAATCTTCTAGATTTAAGTTGTGAGAAAATTTCTTGAGACATACTTTTTTCTATTGCTGCACCTATAAAAAAAGTGTGCGGCTTCTGCTTACGTTTTGAAAAAGTGATACGAATTCTGTCAAGTGCAGTATTAGCTGTTTTCCAATGCTCATCTGCACCAGCCGGATCTATTCCTCCTTTCAATTCGCCAAGTGCAATATATTTTTTAGGTGTTTTGACTAAAATAGAATCATTTTTCATTAATTCTGTGAATCTCCCATCAAATAGACACATATCAACATTTTTTAATAAGAATGGTGGTGTAAAGTTAAAGAGGAGAATTCTGCTTTTATCATTAATTTCCCAACATAGTCCCTTCGTGTTTTCTTCAATGGTTGTATCGGCAGTTTCGCCATCAAGCCAGCTCTTAGATTGTTTATGTAGGTATTTAAACCTAATCCCTTTTAATGACAAAGTTGAAATTAAATTACGTACAAATTTTTTCTCACCAATACTCCCAGCAATGTTACGCATTATACCGCCCAGTGCGTCACCTTTGGTCAAAAGAAATCTATATATTAATTCATCAACAAAATCTTTCCCGGCTGGCTCTAAAAATTTTTTGATTAATTCTGTTATGGCTTCTTTTTTATCATCATCTGTCAGATGCCCTAAAGCTTTATCACTTAAACCAGATGCGGTTAGTAATGAAGGATAAATATCTATCATCCTTAATAAATCTTGAGGCTGTTTCGCTTTGGCAGTTATTATTTTAAGATTCTTCGCTTCCTCAATAAAAGGTGTTCCTTTAATATTCTTCTCAAAAGCAATAGCAATAAAACCTTTCCTTGTTGCTTCAGGTTTTGTAACCAAATCGTCCCATTTTCTTATATGTTCATGAAAAGTCATATTATTTTTCCCAAACGTATACGCATTTTCTTAATTCGGACCGTCCGTGTTCTCCCATTTGCTGGCTACTGTTTCCTTTTCCAACGGGTAATGTCCATATTTTTTTAATTCTGAAACCAATTCTTTCAGCAAAATCGGATAAAACAAGATCAACCGGTATTTCCTCCCCCCCATAACGAACATTATCATTGACCATTATAATCACACCGCCATTTTTTAATAATCGGTACAACTCATAAATAATAAAAACCATTTCATAAAAATAATTTTTTACCATCCGAGGTATATTTGCATTATTGAGAATGCCTTGATTGTTGAGAAGAAGAAGAGTGTTGTTAATTTCGCTCATCGCCGGATGAGTAAAATATAAATTATTAATGAAGTTATACTCTTCAAGTCTGTTTAATTCATTATATAAATTCCTCAGATACTCCAATTTATCTTTGTTCTCTACAGTGCATGTTAGCATGGTTTGCCGAAGGTTCCTGATATCCTCTTCGTTATTCTTAAGAAAAATGAGTTCTAAAGCATATGTACGTGTATAATCATACCTATTACAATATGGCGGTGATGTCAATACGAAATCAAATATTTCACTTTCAAGTTTTGGTAGAATTTCCAATGAAGAACCTTGGATGATATTTGGGTCATACAGTTTGATTTTTGATTCTTCATTTAAAAACAATTCTAATTTAGGATTGGGATCAAGATCATTACAAATTTCTTCTAACTTCTCTTTTATTATTACTAAAAAATTAGAAATAATACCTTTATTAAATTCTTTTTCACTATAAGATCTATTTGCTCGATAATCCCAACGTAAATACTGCCCATCTTTTCTTGTGTAACTAATATCTTCCAAAACTGTAAATGCAGCAAATTCTATCAGCGCCCTGACATCATCATTCTCTATTTTTTTACATGCGGTTAAATATCTGTTCAAATTTTCTTCATTATCATTAGGGAATGCACCCTTTGTAATTGGTATATGATTTATATGTTTATCACATTCAATCGTTTCATCAAATATCATCCAGAATTTATCCAGCTCCTTTTTAAAATCAGAGTAATTTATTCTTTCAGCAGATAATCTAGCATTAATATTATAAATACCACTTGGGAGTAATTCAATGCCGGTTGTTTTCCAACCTTTTTCACGAGCAGCAAACAAAGTTGCCCCAGAACCAGCAAATGGGTCTAGAATATGACCCTTACTTGGGTGATATTTGTCTAAGTAATAGTATACTAATCTCTTTGAAAATCCTTCTTTGTATTTAAACCATCTATAATATGGTTCTTTTTTATTGGCTTGAAAGCTGACTAATGTTCGATCAAGATTAAGATCAACGTCTATAATATCCTTAAACTTTTCAAATAGTTTATCTCTTTCATTTATCAATCCAACTTCGCCCTTAACATATTTTAAACTCAATTCAGACACAATTCTTCCTTGTATGAATATTCAAATCTTTTCTGTTACTTAATTATAAATTCTCTAAAACTATATTAAAAATCCAATTATTAATTTGAAGATTAGCTACATCTTCTCCGGTGCCGATACGCCAAGTATAGCCAAACCGTTTTTGATAACCGATTTCACTGCTAATATTAATGCTATCCTTGCTTCGGCAAGACTTTTTTCACTGCCGATAATTCTGCACACAGTATAAAACTTATGGAATAACGAAGCCAGTTCTTCCAGATAGATTGATACCCGGTGCGGTTCAAAATTTTCTGCGCTGAATAAAATTACATCCGGAAATTCATAAAGTTTTTTAAGTAGATTTTGTTCTTCCGGCGTTGTTAACAATTTCAAATTTTCAGTTGATGCGTAAAGTCCTTCATCTTTGGTCATTCTTAGTATCGAAGATATCCTAGCATGTGCATACTGGAGATAAAATACCGGGTTCTCATCGGATTGCTTTTTGGCAATATCAAGATCAAAATTTAAATGACTTGTCATGCTTCTCATAATAAAAAAGTATCTTACTACATCGCTGCCTACTTCATCTATCAGCTCATCCAATGTTATGTAATTTGCTTTACGCGTGGACATTTTAACAATTTCACCCTTTTGCATAATCGTAACAAATTGGTGAATTAAAACTTTTACCTTTTCCGAATCATATCCAAGTGATTTCAGTCCGGCTAAAACATCGGGGTAAGTTGCATTATGATCCGAGCCGAAGAGATCAACCATAAGATCATAACCACGCTCATATTTTGTAATGTGGTAAGCAATATCCGGCAAACGGTACGTCGGCTCGCCGGTCGATTTCACAATCACTTTATCAACCTCATTACCAAGCTTGGATAGTTTAAGCCAAATCGCTCCTTCCCTTTCATATGATAAATCTCTCTTTTCAAATTCATCCAGCAGAGATTTTATATTTCCATTTTCATAGAGATTATTTTCATTAAAGTAATTTGCAAAGAGAATATTAATCCGTTTTAATGTTCTGTTAATATCAGCGAATATTTCTTTCTCGGCAGTTTGCTTAAATAATCCTTCTGCAGTTTCATTAACCAGGTTTTCTTTATGCTTATCAAGTAAATTTTTTGCTATCTCTTTAATATACTCGCCTTGATAGTAGTCTTCGGGAAAATCAATTTTTTGTCCAAGTAACTCAAGGTAGCGTAGCCGGACAGAATCACCGAGCACACGCATCTGTCTTCCGGCGTTATTAAAATAATATTCACGCTCAACATTATATCCAATCCATTCAAGCATGCTAGCAACAGTATCACCAATAACGGCACCACGCCCGTGTCCAACAGTTAAAGGTCCGGTTGGATTAGCCGAAACAAATTCAACTTGTGCTTTCTTGCCGGCATACTTATCCGATCTTCCAAACCGGTCCTGATCGGCAATTATCTTTTTAATTATGCTTGGCACGTACGACGGTGCAAAATAAAAATTAATAAAACCGGGACCGGCAATTTCAATTTTTTCTATTATTGATTTATCATAATCTAAATTTGATATAATATCATTTGCCAGATCACGCGGATTTCTTTTTAACAGTTTCGTCAGGAGCATTGCGGCATTAGTCGAATAATCACCATGGCTCGATTGATTGGGCACGCTAAAAACAATTTCTATCGTTTTTAAATAATCTATTTTTTCCGATGCCTCATTGAATATTTTGTACAGATAGCTTTTCAATTATTTCTCCTTCTTAGCGGATTTTGTACGTGTTTTTGTTTTAACCGATAGAACCGGTTTAACCTCATCCTCGATACTGAGGAGCGGTGCATCGCCCCAAAACTTTTCAAGATTGTAGTAATTCCGCGCATCAACTTTAAAGATATGCACAACAACATCAAAGTAATCCAATATTATCCAGTTCAAAGATTCGTATCCTTCCCTATGCAAACATTTAATTCCGTGTTCATTCAATTTATCATCTACTTCATCTGCAATAGCTTTCACCTGTCTATCCGAATCGGCCGAGCAGATAACAAAAAAATCAGCAATTGCCGAAAGTTTACGCAGATCCAAAATTTTAATATCAGACCCTTTTTTAGTAAGGATAATATCAGATATCATTTTTGCAAATCTTGTTGAAGTCACGTTCACCTCATTTAAGTGGTTGTAATGTAAAGTAATCTCTTCCAATCACAATAGAAACATCAAGAAAATAATCATTATTTAGCTGCTGGATCACGTTTTCGTTTTTAACTCCCAATGATTTAGCCACCTTGTAAGCGTTAGCCATATTCCCTATGCGATCGATAATCAATGTCTCATCCATGTCAAAACGAATATAATTGCCGATATTCACAACATCAAAATTATTTGTTCTAAGGAAATCGGTAAACCGGTCGGCAACACCGCCTACACCGCAGCCGTTCAATACTTCCACCTGGATTATTTCGGAAGGAGTCTGATCAAGAACATTTGTCTCTACTTTCTCAGATGGATTAGCAATCTTCACATAAATCGAATAGAGCATAAAAATTATTATTGCGCCAAGAAGAAATATTGCAATGTTTAAAAATAAATTTATTGTGGAAGATCTGAGATCAACCGGGGATTTTGCGGTTTTCTTCGGTTTAGTTTTTTCCAATTCTGTGTTTCT
>JBFMBS010000028.1:0-42293 GCA_040755055.1 Bacteroidota bacterium | reverse complement strand
TAAAAATTATTATTGCGCCAAGAAGAAATATTGCAATGTTTAAAAATAAATTTATTGTGGAAGATCTGAGATCAACCGGGGATTTTGCGGTTTTCTTCGGTTTAGTTTTTTCCAATTCTGTGTTTCTAATTTAGAGATGCCTAAAATTATTACCGGGGGTAATTTAATAAAATTCTATCTCTCTTTCCCGAATGTGGTATCATCATAGAATGGATCGTAATAAGATCCTCCGTACCGGTACCAATTGTAAGGATTATAATAAGCTGCCGGAATATTCCGGTACTGGAACATAATTGTCATGTCTTCGGTAGGCTTGTAATTAATCTGTGCGCGGCTTAAATATAAACCGTTTATGCTCTTTGTAAAATTTTTATCAAATGTGTTATAAGGTGAGTTAACAAGACTTACATCCGCTTGAAAATTCAGCTGGTCGTTAAATTTATAGAACATACTATTAGTGTAAGTAGTAAGTGCGATATTGCCAAAGCCGGATGTTTGATATGAGATATCAAACGAGTGGTTCATTTTGAAATTATTTGGATTAATAAAACCGAACAATGACGATGAATAATCTTTTACTATTCCGCTTTTAACATCCAACTGGGTAGGTTGATCTTTGTATTGAGCATTAATTGTCAGTGTGAGTGCAAAAAGAAGCATTATGTATAATTTTTTCATCTTAAACTCAATTTTATTATGTTCAACAAAAAGTGAAACTGTTTTGTTTCTAATAATTTCTACACAATATTAAGTTCGGAATTAATTATAGTCAAGTCAAAATGCCGTCATAGCTATTTGATTTTAACAATCATTTCGATTTCGACCGGCGCATTCATCGGCAATTCACTCACACCTACGGCACTTCTTGCGTGTTTGCCGGAATCACCAAATAGACTCACAATAAACTCGGAAGCACCGTTAGCAATTTTGGGCTGCATAGAAAATCCGGCTGCCGAGTTAACAAAAACCACAAGTTTTACAATTTGATCTATCCTATCTAAATCATCAATCACTGATTTGACAGCACTCAAACAATTTACCGCACTAATCCTTGCACATTCTATTGCTTGCTTTTCAGTAACATTTAAACCGACTTTTCCTTCTGCAATTAATTTCCCGTCTTTAAATGGAAGTTGACCGGATGTGTAAACAAAATTTTCAATCTGCTTTGCCGGAACATATGCTGCAAGCGGCTTGGGAGCTATTGGAAGTTCGTACCCCAGAATCTCACTGATTTTTTGCTCGATCATATAACTCTCCGTATTTTATATTCAAATATATCAAATTTAGAATTCAACTAATCTTTGCATTACTGTCCCAAACTTTATTGTCATAAGTAAAAGACTTAAAAAAAAACAGTTCTTTTCAAATATTTATTCTATTGTAGAAATTGTACCCCACGAAATTTTTCCTTAGTATAATGACAGCTCTTCTAACAACTTATTTGAATGCCGAAGAAAAAGTTTGGGACAGATATGAATCTTTGGAATCATTTGGCAATCTCTTTATCTTTGCCCTAAAAATAGGTAAGAAATGACCGGACAAAAATTCCAGGAACTCTACGAAGTGATGCTAAGATTGAGAAAAGAATGTCCTTGGGATAAAGAGCAGACTCACGATTCAATTAAAGCAGCTACCCTCGAAGAGACTCACGAACTTATTGAAGCTATTGACGAACGTGATTATAATGAAATGAAATCAGAACTTGGGGATCTACTGCTGCATATTCTTTTCCATTCCGTTATTGCTGCCGAAGAAAAAAATTTTGATATAAATGAAGTAATTGATACTATAAAAGAAAAATTGATTAGAAGGCATCCGCATGTTTTTGGTGATGTTAAAGTAAACGGAACGAAAGAGATATTAAAAAATTGGGAAGAGATAAAACTCGCAGAAGGTAGAAACTCAGTTCTTGAAGGTGTCCCCAAAAATTTACCGGGTTTGGCACGTGCTTTCCGTTTGCAAGAAAAAGCTGCTAAAGTTGGTTTTGATTGGGAAAAAAAAGAAGATGTATGGAAAAAAGTAATTGAAGAAATTGAAGAGATGCATCAAAGTGAAAAAAACGGTGAGCAAAAAAAGCTTGAACAAGAGCTCGGTGATGTTTTCTTTGCTATGACCAACTACGCAAGGTTTTTGGGTATCAACCCGGAAAATGCTCTTAGATATACAAACGAAAAATTCATTTCACGTTTTCAGTACGTAGAAAAAAAAATCAACGAGAGTGGCAAGAAATTGTCCGATAGCTCTTTGCAAGAGATGGATAAATACTGGGAAGAATCTAAAAAATTTGAGTAAATGTTATTTATTGTTCTCGTAATGTTTCTCGTATGCGTCGATTATATCCTTAACCAATTTATGGCGTACAACATCTCCCTTATCAAAGTAGGTAAATCCCACACCATCGATATTCTTTAGAATTTCTTTCACTTGTACAAGACCGCTCTGAGAAAATGACGGTAAATCGATCTGTGTGATATCCCCGGTGATAATTGCTTTAGAGTTTGGACCAAGCCGTGTAAGAAACATCTTCATTTGCATGATTGTAGCATTTTGTGCTTCATCGAGAATAACAAACGCATTATTCAGCGTTCTGCCGCGCATAAATGCTAAAGGTACTATCTCAATTACGCTTTTCTCAACATAATTTTTTAGTTGTTCGAACGGCAGCATCTCTTCGAGCGCATCGTACAAAGGTCTTAAATACGGATCAATTTTTTCTCTAAAATCTCCGGGCAAAAATCCTAAACTTTCACCGGCTTCTACTGCCGGTCTGGCTAAAATTATCTTTTTTACAATTCCCTTTTTTAATGCAGATACCGCGAATGCAACGGCAAGAAAAGTTTTTCCGGTACCGGCCGGACCAATTGCAAAGCAAATATCATTTTCTTTAACACTCTTTATGTATGTAACCTGGTTAGGTGTTTTGGCTTTAATTACATCTTTCTTTGAATAGAGCACAATATTATCGAAGTCATTTTCGCTAACGATCTCTTTACCCTGAACAGTTAAATCGATGATAGTCTCCACGTCTTTGGTTTGTAATCTACCGGTAGTGTTAAGAACAAATATCATTTCCTTGAAAACTTTTTCAAGTAATTCAACTTCTTCGCTGGTGCCTTTTAATATCACGTTATCGCCGCGCACTGTTACGTTGGTATTAAATCTGTTTTCGATCGGTTTGAGATTTGAATCATTATATCCCAATAATAACATCAAATCGACATTGTCGAGTTTCAATAATTTTTCTATTTGCGTATAACCTCCCTTAAATTAAAAAGCCCTCTTCAAAATTATGAAAAGGGCTTATAAAATTAATATATGAAAGAAAATTATTTTGTAGTCTGTGTCTGAGTAGGCGGAGCCGGTTTATAATTTCTTCTGATCTTATCGTATTTGGATTTTTCTTCTTCGGTCAAATTAGGAATTTTGAAAATCTGTTTCGGATATATGAGATCGGGATTTTTAATTTGGTCTCTATTAGCCTTATAAATAATTGGCCAAGCAAAGGGATTATCATAATGTTCTTTCTTCTTAGCTATACCCCAGAGATGATCTCCTCTAACAACGGTGTATGCAATTTCTTTTGGTGCTTCTTCCCATGCATCCAGTTTTCTTTGAAGCTGGTTATGAATTTTATCGAAGAATTCGGGTAAAGCAGATATTCTATTTTTCTTCATTGCATCCAATTCAGCTTGACGATCAGCTTTTGGTGATTCCTTACCATCAATCTTTTTGGTTAATGCTTCTAGCTGTGCTCTGAAATTATCAACATCAGCTTTTGTAGCGCCAACCATTGCATATAATTCATTAATGCAATCATCATATGTTTGCATTCCATCGTTAGTAGCTTTTAATTCAGCTACTTGTGTTTTTAAAGAATTTAATTCCGATGTAAGAGCCACTTTTCTTTCGGTAAGTCGATTAATTTCAGCTTGCCACTCCTCTTCCGTCATTTCTTGCTCTTGCGCAAAAGCATTAGCCGAGAGGAGTACAAATGCAGTCAATGCTAACAATAATTTGTAAACTTTCATTTATGACCTCCTTATAAATTAAACTTATTAATTACATTCCGATTTTTTCTAGATTCTTCTTGGTTTCTGCTTTTGCTTTGGCACACTCATCCAGCTTAGCATTTTTTTCAGCAATTTCTCTTTCAAGAGTAGCTTTTTCACTCTTTAAAGAATTAACTTCTTTTTCGAGTGCGAGTACTTCAGAACGAAGGGCTTCTAATTCAGCCATTTGTTCTTCTGAAACACCACTGCAACCGGTTACTCCGAGCATACCAACAAATAAAATTATTGTAAGCCCAGCGGTCAAAAATCTCTTCATTTTAGGCATATTCGACCTCCTTTTGTTTTAGGTAATTGACTTATTTAATCGAAATATAAAGATTTTTTTATCTAAATGAATATAAAAACGTGTTATTTATCTGTAACTTTACAATTAAATCAATCTTTTTTCTACAAAACTTGAATAACCGTCCCCGGCAATTATGATATGATCGAACAGTGGTATTTCCATGATTTTGCCGGTTTCTACCAATTTTTTGGTAAGTAGGATATCTTCATTGCTCGGTTCTGTATTACCGCTTGGATGATTATGCAGCACAACTATACTTGCTGAATTATTCTCGATAGCCACTTTGAATACTTCACGCGGATGAACTACGCTGGCATTCAAATGTCCTACCGATATTAATTCTTGCTTGATTACTTTATTTGAAGAACTTAGGCAGATAACAAAAAACTTTTCTTTAAGTTCATCTCTCAAAATTGGAATGAATATTTCAGCAATATCCGAAGGTGAAGTGATTTTTTTGTTTAATGACCATTTTTTTTGTGAATCAGCTCTTCTGCTTATTTCAAAAGCGGCTATTAGTGCTGCAGCTTTATCTTTACCAATACCGGTAAAATTTTTTATTGCATCAATTGACTGCGAAGAAAGAACACTTAGGTTGCCGTACTTTTTTATCAAGTCTTGTGAAATTTCAATCACGTTTTTCCCTTTTGTACCGGTACGTAATAGTATGGCGACTAATTCGGCATCGGATAAACTTTGCGGACCTCGCAATAAAAGTTTTTCACGAGGTCTATCATCTAACGGAAGTTCTTTTACTTTAGAAATAATGCCTCCGTAATCTTAACTATTCCCACTCAATTGTAGAAGGGGGCTTTGAACTGATATCGTAAACAACACGGTTAATACCGCGTACAGATCTAATAATTTTATTCGATACATTTTCTAAGAAATCATAATCGAATCTGAACCAATCTGCCGTCATTCCATCCGTAGATGTTACAGCACGTAATGCAACAACATTTTCATATGTACGGGAATCGCCCATAACACCAACTGTCTGCACCGGTAGCAAGACAGCAAACGCTTGCCAAATTTTATCGTAAATTTTTGCTTGATGAAGTTCGTTAATGTAAATCTCATCTGCTTCACGCAGAATGTCTAATCTTTCTTTAGTTATTTCGCCAAGTACACGTACAGCTAACCCGGGCCCCGGGAACGGGTGACGTTTAATAAAAACTTCAGGAAGTCCAAGTTCTCTTCCTATCGCACGTACTTCATCCTTAAATAATTCTCTAAAAGGTTCGATCAATTTCAAATTCATTTTTTCAGGCAAGCCGCCAACGTTGTGGTGCGTTTTAATTGTTGCTGAAGCGCCTTTAACCGAAACGGATTCTATAACATCCGGGTAGAGCGTTCCTTGTACTAAAAATTCTGCATCCGGAAATTTTTGCGCCTCTTGTTCAAATACTTCTATGAAAGTGTTGCCGATAATTTTTCTCTTTTTTTCCGGGTCTATTACACCTTTCAACCGTGAAAGAAAAATATCTGCTGCATCAATGTGAATGATATGCAATTTGTAATTTTGTTCGAACATATTGATGATGTTGGCACTCTCATTTTTGCGCATCAACCCGGTATCAACATGAATGCAAATAAGATTATCATTGATTGCTTTAGCAATCAGTATAGCCGCAACAGATGAATCTACCCCTCCGCTTAACGCACATATAGCTTTTTTATTTCCAATTTTATCTTTTACTTCTTTAATCTCTTGATTAATAAAATTTGATGATGTCCAATCAGGCTTACATTCACAAATATTAAATAAAAAATTATCTAGTATTTTTTTACCTTGCTGTGTATGGGCTACTTCCGGGTGGAACTGGAGTCCGTAAATTTTCTTTTTTTCGTTCGAAAAAGAACACAAAGGGGAATTTATTGTTTTTGATGTAACATAGAATCCTTCTGGTATTTTAGTTAAATAATCGCCGTGGCTCATCCAAACTATAGAATCATCAACTGATTTTAGTAATGAATCCCTTTGTGTAATCTGCAAATTTGCCTTACCGTATTCCCTATCAGCCGCCGGTTCTACTTTACCGCCATGATGTTGGGCAATCAATTGTAATCCGTAACAAATTCCTAATACCGGTATGCCAAGATCAAAAATCTCCTTGGAAACATTAGGAGAACCATCATCATAAACACTCATTGGTCCGCCGGATAAGATTATTCCTTTCGGCTTTTCCTCAATTATTTTTTCAATTGGAAAGCTGTGAGAATGAATTTCCGAATAAACCTGGGATTCCCTGATCCTTCTTGCAATCAATTGGGTGTATTGTGAACCAAAATCAAGAATTAAAATTTTTTGTGAATGGTACATAACTTTCAGAGGTATTTTAAAATAAGAAGCAAAACCCTAAAATGAGTTTTGCCCCGATACAATTTATTTATGACTATTGACCAAGCTGCGCTTGATAGGCAGATGCATCTAACAGTGTACTAATTTGACCCGGATCGGTCAATTCAATTTTAACAATCCACCCCTCACCGTAAGGATCGGAATTAACAAGCTGTGGTTCGTCGTTCAATTTTTTATTTATCTCAACTATATTACCGTCAACCGGTGCATACATATCGCTTACAGTTTTAACAGCTTCGATAGTACCAAATGATTCACCTTGTTTGATATCTGTCAAATCAGGATTAATATCGACGTAAACGATATCGCCCAATTCACCTTGTGCATAATCAGTAATTCCAATTATTCCTATGTTGCCTTCAACTTTGAGCCACTCGTGGTCTTTTGTGTACTTTAAATTTGCCGGAATGTTCATGACTCCCTCATTAATTGATTTAAATGTTGATCTATAAATGACGTATCGAAGTTACCCTCGATAAATTTTTCGTTTTCAAGTACCTTCTTATGAAACGGTATGGTGGTCTTTATACCTTCCACATTAAACTCGTCAAATGCACGTTTAGCCCTTGCTATAGCATGTTTTCTATCAGTACCCCATACAATCATCTTTGCAATCAACGAATCATAGTATGGAGGTATAACATAATCATTGTAAACATGGGAATCGATCCTTACACCAAATCCACCCGGGAAATGTAAATATTCAATTCTGCCCGGTGATGGTCTAAAATTATTTTCAGGGTCTTCGGCATTAATTCGAAATTCAATGGCATGTCCTTTTGGTTCTTTAGGTAAATTCTCAATCTTTTCACCGGCTGCTACTAAAATTTGCTGCTTTATCAAATCTAAGTTCTGAACCATTTCTGTTACCGGGTGTTCCACTTGAATTCTTGTGTTCATTTCGATAAAGTAAAAATTCAAATATTTATCAACAAGAAATTCGATAGTACCGGCTCCCTCATAATTAACCGATTTAACACCAAGTAGTGCCGCTTCTCCCATCTTATTTCTGATTTCGGATGTGATAATTGCCGATGGTGCTTCTTCAATTAGTTTTTGGTGACGTCTTTGAATAGAACAGTCTCTTTCGCCATAGTGATAAGCATTTCCAAATTGATCACCAATAACCTGAATTTCTATGTGACGTGGATTTTCAATAAATTTTTCTAAATAGAGATCGGCAACACCAAAGGCAGCTTGCGCCTCAGTACTTGCAGTTTGAAATAGCTTCTCTAAATCTTTTTCTTCCCAAACGATCCTCATTCCTTTACCGCCACCGCCGGCTGATGCTTTAAGCATTACCGGGTAACCGATTTCCAATGCAATTTTTTTCGCCTCATCAACGGTTGCTATAACACCCTCGCTACCGGGTACAACCGGAACACCAACCTTCTTCATTGTCTCCTTTGCGAATGCTTTATCGCCCATACTGCGGATTGATTGAGGAGAGGGACCAATAAATTTGATATTCGATTCTGCACAAATCTCGCTAAAGTTAGCATTCTCTGCCAAAAAACCATAACCGGGATGAATAGCATCGGCACCGGTGATTGCCGCGGCTGAAAGAATGCTCGGAATTTTAAGATAGCTTTCAGAACTCTGCGAAGGGCCAATACAAACAGCTTCGTCGGCAAATACAACGTGCAATGAATCACGATCAGTTTCTGAATAAACAGCTACGGTTTGAATGCCAAGTTCTTTGCAAGTGCGGATAATTCTTAGTGCTATTTCCCCACGATTGGCTATTAGAATTTTTTTGAACAAAATAACCTCTCAGCTTAAGGAAACACTAAGTTTCAATTATAAATAACGGTTGATTGTATTCAACTGGTGATGCATTCTCAACAAGAATTTTAACTACTTTACCGCTAACATCACTTTCTATTTCATTCATAAGTTTCATAGCTTCTACAATGCACAATACATTTCCAGGGGAGACCATACTACCAACTTGAATATAAGGATCGGCATCCGGGGCGGGTGCCCTATAAAATGTCCCTACAATAGGGGAACGTATTTCGTGCAAATTAGTTTTAACCGGTTCAGCCGGTTTAGCAGTTGTTACTTCAAGTGTATCTGTGCTTATCGGGGTGTTAACGATTTGTCTATTAACTTCAGGTACTGGCTGTAAACTTATGTTAGATGAGCCGTGAGAGTTTTTTGAAATTTTAACTTTCAAATCACCTTCTTGAACCGAGAACTCGGTGATTTCACTTTGCTCAACCATTTTAATTAGTTTCTTAAGTAAATTTATATCCATACCTACCAATGATTAGTTGCTAATTCAAAAAAGAACATTTAATAATTTACTGGTGGTGTTTTAAAATGAAAGAAGAAATGGAAGTTCGGCTATTAAGTCTGTTAAGCCCTTATTTACAATAACACACACACAGTGGGGTGAAAATATAGGTACCCATTCCTATAAAATCAAGAAAAGATATATTTGAAAATCAGACCAAAAATCAACTTTCTGCTTTAACAATATATTTTTCAACATCTTGAGCAACATAAGAGGTTTTAAAATCTTTCTTAATATCCTGGAAAATTTTCAATGCCTCTTCTTTTTTACCTAATTGCAAAAGATTGATTCCGGCTTTCATAAGATATTCCGGATTAGAAGGATTACTGATTGAAACTTTTGCTGCTTCTTTATAAAGGTCAACAGCTTTTTCAAATTCTTTTTTACTTTCGAAGTAAGCAGCTTCACCGGCTTTAGCTGCAGCTACGAACAAAGAGTTACTGCCTGAATAATCATCAAATTGTTCATATGCTTCTTCAAGTTTACCTAAGAGGACGTAACAGTTAGCCAAATAAATCTTTGCCGTTTCACCTTGTTCGGTACTGCCATAGTTTTCTACAATTTCTTTCAAACCCTGAATGTTATTTTTAGGATCGCCATCTACGGCATTTAAATACGATCCATTCTCATAAAGTGGAATTACTTTTGATAATAAATTGGTCGCGGTTAGATTATCATTAGATTTCTTATTTGAAATAAGTATTACGGCAATTACTACAAGTGCTACGGCAGCAATTCCAATCAAAAATTTTGCCTGGTTAGCTAAAAAGTAATTTTGAAACTTATAATATGACGTTACAAGTTTATCTTGTTTGATCTCTTTCTTGCTAATTCTCTTTTTCGCTGTTAACACATTAACCTCTTTTTATTAAATTTCAAAAAATACGGCGGAAAATTTAGTAAATATTACAGACCAATTCTAATATGATTTGAAAAAATCCAAGCATTATTCTCAATGTACACTTCAACCCTATAAGCACCTTTCTCTTTTACGTTATACTGTAATTCAGAACCATCCAAAGAAGAAATAACCTCCCCGTTTCTTAACAACCTTATATTTCCACCGGTGCCTGGCACAACAGTCTTAAGTTTGAGTGAGTTTTTTAAGGGGATTGTTTCACCCATCCAATAGCTTTTGGAATCATCCTCAGCAAAAAAATTAAAACCCTTGGCATCTCCATGATAATAATTAGAAAAGAAACAATGACCGGATCTTAAAGAGTTATATACTTCTTTTTTAGCTTCTTCAAGATTTAGTTTGTCTCCTTTATCATTAAAATCTTTTCCCGTAAAAACATGTGTGCGAATCGATTTAAATAATACTTTATAAGGGAAAACTTCTACTTCAAAGAAACCGAGTAAATTTACTTTGTGAGCATGTGCATCAACACCACCGATACCTACAACTCTTCTCTTTATACTTAATTGATCCCAAACTTTTAATGTTTCTTTAGATGGGGTAGTGACGGATTTTAACGGGTGAATAAAATAATTGTACTTATTCTGTTCGGTTAATCCTTCCATCCACTCGGACATATGATTCCAAATTTCGATGCCGGTGAAATCCTCTGTATCCCATTCAATCCAGGGATAAGGAGGATGTTTTTCCATCGAGTTTCTTTTTTCATGTGGGTGTGCAATAAATCCCAGTCCACCGGCTTCTTTAACCAATCTTACATATTCTTTAGCCGGGAGACGGGTTGAATAAGTCTCATTCACACCGAGTGCTAATAAATGATTTTTATTTTCTTTGTCGTTTATCTCGTAACCTACCAAAAGGAGCGTATCTCCGTACCATCCTTCGTAACCTTCCTGAAGTGCACGTAATGTATTATGATCGGTTAGAATAATAAAATCCAAACCGGATTCATTTGCGAACCCGGCAATCTCCTTTACTTCTCCCGAACCGTCGGAAAATATTGAATGGATATGTACAGCGCCAACATACTCAAACATTGATCACCAAATCAATTAGGTAGGTAGTTTAATACTATTAAAATCAATGGTTATTTACTTCAATCAACGTTGTGTACTGTGTTGATTGTTCTTTAATCATATCGGAAAGTTTAGTCATTAATATATCGGTTCTTTCATCCTGATTATCGTCGAAATTTTCAAATGCTTCTTGAGAATTAAACAAATAGACTTCTTCAAAATTGTTAGGTTTATTTTTCTGTTCATAAACCGAATAATTTTCTAATCCTTCTGCCTTAACCAAATTCTTTAGCTCGCGTACTACATCTAAATATTCTTCTCTTCTTTCTGGAAAAATATTATAACGAATTGAAAAAATTACTCTGCTCATGTAGCTCCTTTATTAAATTGTAATTTCGCCTTTGAAAATAATTTTTGCCGGACCAACCAACGACAAAGTTTCAACTTTTTGATCAACAATTTTAAAATCAACAGTTAATAGATCCCCACCTTTTGTTAAAATATCCATGGGAGGATTTACCTTTTTATTTGCATTCAATATTAGTGCTGTTGCCACAATACCGGTTCCACAAGCTAAAGTTTCGTTCTCTACGCCTCTTTCATAAGTTCTGACTTTAATTACATTTTTATCTACTTCATAAAAATTCACATTCGTTCCGCCGGGTGCAAAATCCTTTGAGTAACGGATCTCCTTCCCAATTTCATAAACCGGAACTTCATCAATACTTCTATAAACTGAACCGGGATTTTTCGGGTTTAACAGAATTTCATTAATATCAATAACAACATGCGGAGAACCGGTATCAACGAAGGAAGCATTTATCAATTGACCGGCAGCTTTAACTTTGAAATTGAATTTGAAATTAGAAGGCGCATTCAAATTGAATTTTACCTTGCCGCCGCCTAAATCTTGCCCGGAATAACTTGTTCCATTTGATAAAAAACTTACCGGAGAACCGTTTATCAAACCTTTATGTGATGCATAAAAAATAGTGCATCGTGCCCCATTTGCGCACAAACTTCCGGTAGTTCCATCAGCGTTGAAATTTTTCATTTCAAAAGCAACACCGGGTTTTTCATTAAAGAAGATTAAACCATCGGCACCGATACCATTATGCCGGTCACATATTTCTTTAATTTTCTGCGGTTTTAGGTCAATTTCGCCATTTATTTGAGAATCTAATAGAACAAAATCGTTACCGGCACCGCTTAGTTTTGTAAAAAAAAGTTGTTTCATTTCAATATCAAATTTAAGGTAATATAGCTCTGAAAGCAACGGAAAATATAGGTTGGCACGATTTTTATGTGATAGATAATTCGTTTTAAGAACAAATTTGAGTGGAGGTGCCGGGAGTCGAACCCGGGTCCGAAATTACCTTTCTATGAACGTCTACACACATAGTCTCTCTTTTAATTTCGCCCCGATAACACTGAAAGACTGGTTTTACACGGGACTATTCCGTTAGAAATTTCGCTTCATCTACACGGATACTCGATTCGGCTATCGCATCTTAATCGGCGCTCTTTGAATCCCGATGCGAGAAGACGCAAAGAACGGCTGCTTTAATTAAGCAGCTAGAGCGTAATTATATTCGCCATTTATTTTTTTTACCGTCGTTTAACGTGTCTACGGAGAACACGGTGCGCAGTTCAAAGAACCAATAATCCCGTCGAAGCCAATTTCACCCCCGTTAATATAGTGAAGAACGACGAGTGCAGAATGCAGAGTGAAAAATTAGTAACGATCCAAAAACTTAAATCACTTCTGCCAGGAAATATCTTCAATACCGTTGGAAAAGTTTTCAAAACGGGCGAGAACAAATAAAAGATCAGAAAGACGGTTCAAATATACGATAATGTGGGTACCGATATCAACAACTTTGGAAAGTGATACAACTTCTCTTTCTGCTCTCCGGCAAACAGTACGTGCTAAATGTAAATAACCGGCACCTTTGGAACCGCCGGGTAGAATAAAATTTTTCAACCCGGGAAGTTGTGTATCAAATTTATCTATTAAACTTTCCAACCTTAATGAAAATTTTTCATCGATTCTTGGAATAACAAAATTTTTATTCTCTTTTTCCATCGGAGTTGCAAGATCACTCCCAAGAGTAAATAAATCGTTCTGAATACTTTTTATTATGCTTTTTAATTCATCGGTTTGAACTTCAATTGCTGTTAGTCCAAGTATCGAATTTAATTCATCAACAGTACCATAGGCGTTTAATCTCGGATCATCTTTTAATACACGCTTTCCACCAAAAAGCGATGTCTCACCTTTATCACCGGTTTTAGTATAAATTTTCATTTAAAATTCTGAATATCTTGATAAGAGATAGGTATTCTAACAGCGTTAGTTTCAACAAAAAGTTTAAAATCATTAATTAGAAATTTTTTCTTGATTACAGCCAGACCAATATATTTATCACCGGCATCACATTTATAAATACTAGTAATCTCACCTATTTCCTCTTTCGCATCATTTGTAATTACTAATGGTTCGATAATTTCTTCCGTTGAATTAATTTCTACTTTAACCATTTTGTTTTGAACTTTATCATAAGTATCAAGCCGTGCAATTACTTCTTGTCCTATATAACACCCTTTCTTAAAATTAACTTCGCTCAATAAATTTGTATCATGGGGATTATAATTATCGTTAATTTCATTTGGGAAAACCGGCATGCCGGATTCAATCCTAAATTTTTTGAAAGCTTTTTCACCAACCAAACCAAAATCGAATACCGATCTGTTATCTTCAAGGTAAGCTAAAAACTTGGCAGAAAAAGTGCTGCTGATTAATACTTTATAATATTTATTTCCGAATGGTTCGTGCTGGGAGAAAACAAAAAACTCGAATCCGTCAACAATACACTTAATTATATTCTCACCGTTAAGGGATTTTAATTCGTCACCAACAATTAATGTCAGAAATGATTCGGCTTGCGGTCCAATAAAATCGAGCAATAAATAATTGCCTGAAATATCTTTTGTTTTAATATCTTCCGAAATTATATACCTATTTACCCAGTTGAGCAGACGGTTGTCAGCATCGGTATGCCCAACTAAAAAATGAGAATCACCAAAGTTAATATATATTGCCCGATCGATAAACCTTCCTTTTTCGTTTAAGAAAAGAGTATTTCTTTTGTAAAACGGTTTAACATCATTTATTGAATTGGTCGAAACACGATGAAGAAAATCAATCACATCGTTTCCTAATAATTCTATGATTAACGAGCAATTATTAAGATGAATACCAACACCGTAACGAAGGTAGTTATACTCATCATTTGTACCGGTGTAACTTAAAATTTTACTACCATTAGACTGAATAGTATCTTTATACTTTAAGCTTATAAATTCATTTAAACTAATTGTATCTATATTTTCCACAAACATTAAATCCTCTGTATAAATTAAAATTTTCTAAACCATCTCGGGTTTCTATCAGTAATATAGAGCTGCCGTTTTTCGCTCCAATAAAACGGGATCGAATCCCTAACCCTTATTTTCAATGAATCTTCGAAATAGGTAAATTCATAATAATCCGGGTATTTATCTTTGTTAACCAAAGCCAGCTTCCTCTTAAGAACAAGACCAACATAAGTCTCCATCAGGTGAGGCGGCTTACGCCACCCATCGACCATGAAGAAATTATAATTACGGTGACCGGAAATTATCCCGTCTTCATAATTTAACTCAACAAATTTTACATTCTTCGGGGTCCATGTTTTAATAGTCATTCTATTAAAACCACCGTGTATCGGTACTTCCGATTCCCACAACCTTGTAAACTGGCTTTCCTTGCATTCAAATAACGTCAGCCAAAAGAAAGCAGTACCTAATTTTGTGCTGTCGAGGTTAATATAGCTCGATTCAAAACCGATAACATTTTTTGCTTCAATATTTCTTTCGCCGGCTTTCGATTTTGCAATAACAGCAAGAACATAATTTGTACCGGCATCATTAAAATAAACCACAGCCGATTTCGGGATATTATAAGTATATGTTCTATCGAACTCAACTAAGTAAGTACCGGGTTCATAACTATCCAGTATATACTCTTTTAAAGAAATTGTATCGCAAGGAAACCGGTTAGCGGTTTGTTCCTTTTCAATATCGATATTGTATTCACGGATTTCCTCATCTTTAGCCGTTGAGGTAGCGGCATCTCCGCCTTCCCTGACTTCTTTTCCGCAATTGTAAAAAATAATCAATAAAAGAGGAACCGCTAAAAATTTTAGATACGGTTTCATCTCTTTTGCCCTCGCTTTATAGTTAAATTTTAGAATACTCTTCAAGGAAATATGCCGAGCTTAAAATACCTTTTTCAAAATTTTCCAATCTAAAATGCTCGTTTGGTGAATGAATATTATCAGAATCCAATCCGAGTCCCATCAAAACGGCCGGTACATTTAACTTTTCCATAAACTCTACAACAATCGGTATTGAACCGCCTTCCCTGGTATACACGGTTTTTTTGTTAAATGCTTTTGACACAGCTTTTGAAGCTGCAACAACGGCGCTGCTTTCTAGAGGTACAACTACCGGGTAGCCGTAGTGAGCCATAGTTATTTCTGCTTTAACACTTTTCGGAGCCAATGCTTTAAAATGCTTTTCAAGTTCTTTAGCAATCTTTCTTGGATCTTGATTTGGCACCAATCTCATACTGATTTTTGCGCTCGCCTTTGAAGGAAGAACTGTTTTTGCACCGGGTTCGGTAAAACCGCCGATGATTCCGTTACAATCCAATGTCGGTCGCACCCAAATCCTTTCTAACGTCGTAAATCCTTTTTCGCCTTGTAGTTCTTTTACTCCCAAATCCTTTGCTAATTTCTTATCTGAAAATTTTAATTTCGAAAAATTCTCTTTTTCTTGTTTTGTCAATTTAACAACATCTTTATAGAAATTTGGAATTGTAACCTTACCATCTTTATCATGCAGCTTAGAAATTATCTTAGCCAATTCATTAATAGGATTAGCAACTGCACCGCCAAAGCTGCCGGAATGAAGATCTCTGTTTGCAGCCGTGATTTCTACTTCCATATATAGTATGCCGCGAAGTCCATATGTAATAGTTGGAACACCGGCATCGTACATGCTTGTATCGGAGATCAACACAGCATCACATTTAAGTAATTCTTTTTGTTCTGTCAGAAAATCGGAAAGACTAAAACTGCCGATTTCCTCTTCACCTTCCATAATAAATTTAACATTCACCGGCAGCGATCCGGTTAATTTGTTATATGCTTCAACGCTTTTTATATGTACAAAATTTTGTCCTTTATTATCATTAGCACCGCGGGCAAAAATCTTTCCGTCTTTAATTGTTGGTTCGAACGGCGGATTATCCCAAAGATTCAACGGATCAACCGGCTGAACATCATAATGACCATAGATCAAAACTGTTGGCTTGCCGTGTGCGCCTAACCATTCGCCGTAAACAATAGGATGACCTTTTGTTTGGAAAATTTCGGTTCTTGTCATACCGGCGTCAATAAGTTTAGTTCTTACAAATTCAGCACACTTTTGCATATCATCTTTGTTAGATTCTAATGTACTGATACTCGGAATTCGAATGTACTCCTTTAGCTCTTCTAAATAATTATCAAAATTTGACTTAATATAATTTATAACAGCATCCACAAAACCTCCAATAGTGTAAGAAGATTATATGAAGCTTAGATTCTTGTGGAATCTTAAAGCTTTCAAAAACAAATTTACACGTAACTATATATGGATTCAAGACGTAACTTAATAATAAATGAATTACTTGAAGTTAACCGCAATCAACAAATTAATTTATTTGATAGATAATTGGTAAATTAGCGCAGCAATTTAATCCGCCGGAGGCGGACAAGGGTTATATTCCTCATCTCCTCGCCTCGCTCTACGAGTCGGAGCGGGTTGAGGCAAATAAAATAATATTTTCTTATGATACCTCGCTGCTTGCGGCGAGAAGATTCATTGATATAGCCGTGATAATTATTAAATACATACTAAGAAATCACTTGGGCCCGTTTTTATTTGCGGCTTTTACGCTAATCTCGGTATTTCTGCTTCAATTCTTAATGAAATTTGCCGATAAGCTCGTTGGTAAAGGATTAGATACCTGGGTAATAATTCAATTAATACTATACAACCTGGCATGGATGGTTGTTTTAGTTGTGCCGATGGCGGTTTTAGTTGCTACCATTATGGCTTTCGGGGCAATGTCGCAAAACAATGAGATTGCAATTCTAAAAGCTTCTGGCATCAGCTTGTATAAAATGATTCTACCCCCTTTATTTGCAAGTATCATTCTTGCATTATCACTCGTCTATTTTAATAATAAAATTTACCCGGATGCCAATCATGCTGCACGATTATTAATGGAAGACATAACAAGAAAGAAACCTACTTTGTCCCTCGTGCCGGGAGTTTTTTCTCAGGAAATACCAAACTATTCGATTCTTGTACGCAAGATAGATGAATCCACAAATGAATTAAAAGATATCACAATTTACGATTACTCTTACCAGCCGAAAATAAACATAGTAACTGCCGAACAAGGCAAAATTTATCTAGCAAGAAATAATAAAAAATTGATGATGGATCTCTACAACGGTGAAATTCACGAGACAGACAACAATGATGAATTGCTCTACCGTAAACTTCGTTTCGCCCGTCATAAAATTGCGCTACCGGCAGATCAATTTACTTTTGAACAATCGGCATTAGGTGGACCGCGCGGCGACCGTGAGTTAGGTGCACCCGAAATGGTTAACATTGTTGATAGCTTGAAAATAATTGAAAATGAATACCAGTTTAATTTCAATCAGCAAGTAGATCGAATTTTAATATCCCCGGATTTAAAAGAAACACGGATTTCCGAAAACAATTTATTTTCAAATTTCATTTACAACCAGGTTAAACAAAGAATCAGCAGAGATCAATATTTAATCAACTCAAATATCCAACGACTTAAATACATTAAGAACGATATTAACCGTTTCATGGTAGAAATACATAAAAAGTATTCACTACCATTTGCATGCATCGTATTTATTTTGATCGGTGCACCGTTAGGCACCATGACCCGTAAAGCCGGTTTTGGAATTGCCTCCGGTATAAGTTTAGTTTTTTTCTTAATCTACTGGGCTTTTTTAATAGGCGGAGAAAAACTTGCAGATAGAGGACTGCTTTCACCTTTCCTTGGAATATGGGGAGCCAACATTGTGCTTGGCATTCTCGGTGTTTTATTAATTGTTAAAAGCGCACGAGAAAAAATCACTCTCAATTTTGATTTCATCTTGAAGTATATTCCAAAATCCTGGAAATCACCGGAAGAAGCCGATGAAAATTCTTGACAAATACTTAGTAAAACAATTTGTGCAAACAATATTGTTTGGTCTTCTTGCCTTCACACTGTTGTTCGTTATAATTGATATGATGGAAAACCTTGATGACTTTATCGATCAGAATGTTCAAACGGAAATTATTCTTCAGTACTATTTTGTTTTTATTCCCGAAATTATTCGATTGATGATACCGGTTTCTGTATTACTGGCAAGTCTTTTCACAGCCGGCAAAATGGCAAATCTAAATGAACTTACTGCGGTTAAAGCCGGCGGCGTAAGTATATATCGGTTTATGATCCCCTTCATAATTACTTCGATAATAATAAGTCTGCTTACGGTTTATTTTGGCGGATATATAGTTCCCTCTGCAAATAAACACAAAGTTTATATCGAACAAAACTACATGCGTAAAGGGTTGACATATATCGGCAGCAACATTTTTTTCCAGGATTCGGATACACGCATAGTCTCAATTTTTACTTATGATGTTCATAACGAAGTTGCAAGAAAAATAAGCGTACAAGAATTCAATAAGAAAGACAAAACAAAATTGATTTCCAGAATTGACGCATTGCAAATGAAATATGAACCAAAGACAAATGCATGGTTGCTAACCCAGGGAATAAAAAGAACATTTTCAGATTCCAACGAAACAGCCGAAAAATTTTCTTTTCTTGAAATTAAAGGGATGAACTTCAAACCCGAAGATGTGATTAAAAAACAGCGGAAACCTGAAGAGATGTCCCTCAGCGAACTTTCCGACTACGCGGATGAACAGAGGAAGACCGGCAACGACCCAACACAAATTTTAATAGAATATCAATCACGTTTAGCGTTCGCATTTTCGAGTATTGTAGTTGTCCTTTTTGGTTTGCCGGTATCGGCAAACAAACGGCGCGGAGGGTTGGCACTCCAATTCGGCATTAACTTACTGGTAACTTTTCTTTACCTTGTTTTTATGAAAATAAGTCAGGCGTATGGAAAGAACGGTGTTCTAAATCCATTTATAACAGCATGGTTTGCTAATTTTATTTTTCTAATTGCTGCAATAATAAATTTGAAAAGAGTACAGAAGTAATCATTTCGATTTCAGCTCAAACACTCCATCCCAATCTTTGTCAGGCGGATTTTGCAGATAATACTCACATCTTTCCTTATAAACTTTTGATGGAAAGTCGCCTAACTTCTCGTAACAACGTTTAAAGTAATCATGTGCCGAATCAAAACTTTTTAAACGATATAATTCCAATCCTTGAAAATATTCGTGCATCTCATCAATAGCTGCAATTGCTTTTTGATCACCGGCGGTGCTGATTAATTCGTAAACATTTGTCGGCTCCGACTTTCCTTTAACGCGTATTACATCCAGGTCTCTTACAAGCACTTTATCTCTCACTAATTCATAAGTTGCATCACTTATCATTATATTCGAGCCGTATTCTTTGTTAGCACCTTCCAAGCGTGAAGCTAAATTAACATCGTCACCAAGTACAGTGTAGTCAAATCTTTTTGATCCGCCGATATTACCGACAATAACTTCGCCGGAATTGATACCAATTCTAATCCTGATCTGGTGTTCGCCGGTTTTGGACCATTTATCACGTAATTCAGCCAACTTGTTTTGCATCTCGAGCGATGTTACACATGCTTTGTAAGCATGCTCTTCAACCGGAATAGGTGCGCCCCAAAAAGCCATTACTGCATCTCCCAAATATTTATCGAGCGTTCCTTCGTGGCGAATTATTATTTCCGTCATCTCATGTAAAAACTCATTGATAAAGCTTACCAATTCTTCCGGTGGTTTCCTTTCGGCAAAAGTTGTAAACCCGGCAATATCGCTAAATAAAACTGTAAGCATTTTCTTCTCACCGCCAAGTTTCAGTTTATCGGGATTATTTATTAACTCATTCACAACGGATTTATTTACATATTGACTGAACATTCCCTTGATTAAAACATTTTGGCGGCGTTCGCTAAGATAGTTGTAAACAGTGCTCGTTATGTACCCGAATATTATTGCTAGTGAAGGTGCTGTTACAGAAATGACCATATTTTTATTGATAAAAAAATAGACTGAGAGTTTGTACAACCCGTAGATTGAAATGATAACCAGAAGAAGTACTGTTATCTCCAGCAAATATGAAAACCTAAACTTTATTTTTTTTAGAAACGCAACTATGAAAAACATCAATAAACTGATTGCTATGATCGATACAATCTCGCTTGCCGGCGATTGTTTGTAAAGGAAATTATCATCGAGAACATTCTGAATTACTGTTGCATGAATTTCTACTCCGGGAATCATGTTATCACCGCTCTTACCTTTTGAAAATGAAACCGGGAAGATATCTTTATCCTCGGGCATCGTTGAACCGATAAGAACAATTTTATCTTTGAATGTACCTTCCTCTTTATAGATTTCCCATTCATCTACACCAGATTCATATTCAATTTCATCATTGCTTGTAAAAGTGCTGTCGTCTATTACTTCATAAAACTTGAAGTACGGGAATGCCTTAAATCCGCCATAATAATTAATGAGTAGAGTTGCGCCGGTAAATTTGGGAATTTTTTTTTGCGAATAAATAAAATCATCTTCTTCAGATACCGCCGCGTAATTGAAATCACGGTTAAAATATTTATTGAGTACTGCAAAGCTGAAAGATGGTATTTTAACAGATTCTGAATCATTTAAAGAAAAAAGATTATACGGGTGATACCTTCTTTTAATACCGTCGTCGTCTCCTTCAATCTGTACAATGCCTATCGAACTATCTGCTTCAAAAAATATATTGTCAAAATTTTGTTTTATACTGCGGAATCCTTCTTCATATTCGGTATATAATGTTCCTTCTTTAAAATTCCTGAAATCCGAACCGCCGGATTTTAATTTTTGAATCAATGCTTCGCGTTCTATATCGATTTTGCCGGCAACTACAACTTTTCCGCTCCTTATAATAGCATCGGTCATCAAACTGTCATTAGCGGTGCTAAGCCGGTCGGTATCGGACATAATAATATCAATGCCTATTGCTTTTGCACCGGCATTCGATAAATTATTAATCAACTTTGCGAATAAGTTTCTTGGCCACGGCCATTCGTTATTTGGTGGAGGAATTTGATCGAACGATTCTTGCGAGATTTCTACAATTACAACCTTTGGTGAATCAATTTTTATTTCACCGCGCTCTTCAAACCGCTTATCAAGAAGTTCTAATTCTAACTTTTGAATCGGGGTGATTGGAAATATTATAGTAACAAGTATAACAACAAAAGCTGAAAGAAGAGCAAGCGAAATGTTTTTTAAAATTTCTTTCAGCTTATTTTTCGCTGTATCAGCCACCGTCAATCTCTTGATCAAAATGTATAGCGCGTTGTTAAGCCAATGATTGAATTTGTAGAACTGCCGGGTATCCTAAAAATTCTTGCCTGGAATGCGAGATTTAAATTTGCAAGTATATTGTAATCGGCAAACAGCTCAAGAGCTTGTCTCTTAAAATCACCAAAACTTGGACTTAAATTTGCAGAGAGCAAAAGTTTATTCTCCATCATTTTGTACCTTGCGCCAATAGAAAGTGTTACATAATCAAACGGTTCTGTTGTTGTTTCGTTTGTTGTACGATTAAGCTCTTTAAGTTCGCTTGAACCATAAATGATTTGAAAAATTGTTGACAGCTCCGGGTACCAATAACTGTTAAGCGTAAGTGTACCTGAAACATAATTCGCATCTACCGGTGCATAGCTTTCGTCATCGCGTGTTTGAGTGATAAACGATAATGATGAACTATGGCGTATCCCGGCAATAAAATCATAAGAAAGCTGTATCAAAAAACGATTTGTTAAATCATCAACTACATACTTTTGATAAGTTGTATCGGTTAATTTCAACCCGTTGTTGTAATCATACCGATTATATCCAAGTGTAATATTGGGAAAATCAACACGTGGAAAGATTGAAATCGATCCGCTAAATGTTTGATATTTTGTAGTTGCAACTTTTGTGTCTTGCAAGTTGTCTTCCAAACTTTCATAACCAAGGGAAACGAAAACTTTGTTATCAAACATCCTAATCCGATCAATGAAATTTAATCCCTTCACGTCGGTACGCAAAAACGATTGACCGAAGGAATAATAATCATTGCCTCTATAAATGTATGATGCTCTAAAAGAATTGTTGAAATAATTAAGATTCAATGCGGTCTCGGCAGCAAGCGAAGCAAGTTCCTGGGGATTTAACGGACCTATGTATTGATTAACCGTGATAATTGTGCCTAGAACATCCCTCATTGTTTTTACCTGGTCGGGATCAACATTGTAATACCCGTCTTCACCAAAAATAGAATCAATTTCGGCATCCGTAAGATCACCGGAATAAATATCTTTGTTAAATAAACTTACTGCAGCTTGCGTTGTGAATAAAATATTTTGATCATCCAATGCAAATTTTATGTCTGTTCCAAACACGGCATTTTCTTGCGGACGTGCACTCAATTCAACAGATTCTTTATCATCGATTGAATGCAAATACGTAAATCCCAACTGGAAATTTTCACCGCTTCCGAATGACGGACGTATTGCAAATAAATTACGTGAATAGGTACCTAATTGTACTTTTGCATATGGTGCGCCGTATTTATTTTGATCAACTGCAATTATGTTGGATGTAAACGATGGCTGCTGCTGATAAAGTGTATCAATCTTGCCTTCAATCTTTCTTTCGGTTTCGCCGTAAGCAGCTTGTATATTAAAAGCACCTAAGTTTATGTAACCGCTTACACCGCGAATTCTTTTTCCATCGAGTATAATGTTAGGAAATCTTGGATATGTATCACCGACTTGTAGCTCCAGCCAATCGCTCCCTTTTATTACTGCGGAGTAACGGTTATACGGCTGTAAACGTTCTTTTTCTTCCGATGTAACATAAAGATAACCATTCAGCCTCCATGTATCATCGGATGCATTCAAATCAGCAGAAATATTGTTATACCATGTAGAAGAAGATGTAATACTCTCACTCCTCGATTCACCTCTTAGCTTACCGATAAATTTCCACCGGCTTTCAGCTTCGGCAAAGATTTCGGCAGTTACAATCTGAAATGTTCTACCTATTGAGTGATAAGGATTCCCTTCTTTATCATAGACTTCAACTGTCAATGATCCGGCACCATACCCAATTTGATCTTGGATGTTTTCGCCGCTTATAACAATCAGGTCACCGGCTATTAAAGCTTGGGAAGAAAGATCGGTTTCATTTAAATAAATTTTCGTTTTCGATATGTCAACTGCATCCGAAGCTTTAATGAATGAAAGAGAGATAAGTAAATTTTCTTTAGTAAGAATCTCGCCATCAACCGGACTCAATACAATTATTTCTTTATCCTTATCCGATACGCCGGCTATGGCTATTTGAAGTGTGTTCGCTCCCTGGTCAACACCAACCGGGTACGTTTGGGTATTACCGTCTTTCAGATTAATAATGATGTAATAATCTAAATACGGCGGAACAACAATATCGGAAGGAATAGTACCGGCTGCAGTATTCCCGGTAATTAACATTTCAATTTTCTGGAATTCATTTTCACCAAACGGTTTGTATGCTATATAAAGAGAGGAAATATTTTCGACAGTTACTAAGTCAGCAGTTAAAGTAAGCGGGGATTTTTCTTTTGCATCTCCAATATTTACCGATAAAATGTAATCACTCACCTGGGCAAAAGAGATCGAGGTTAAAAAAGAAAATAAGACAGATAATTGTAAAAATTTTTTCATACCAACCTCGTCAAGTGTTTTAATAAAACTAATTTATTCTTGATTCCCTTCCGGGGTCGTTAAATATTCAATCTCCACTACTCCATCGTTAGTTCTCATCCTCAATTTTTTGACCTGGGTTCTGTTGGTTTGTCTAAATAGATTGTTATCATTATCAGTAGATGTTTCTAAGAAAAATGAACCATCCGGATTTATCCTTGCCGTAAATCCGCCATTTACATTTCCCTGGTTACCGTTAGATGTGGTAAAGCCAACGTTTCCTCTCCTTACAAAGATTGTGGTTACGCTATCAAGATCATCATGCCCGACAAACCCATTTGTTCCTCTAATAGAAGCAACGGCAGTCGGGGTAGTAAACTTAAACTCTTCTTCTTCACTTTGTTTGTTTACATCAAAGCCAACCACACCTTTTGTAATAACAGTGTTCTTGTTTAGATTTTTATCTTTCTTCTCGCCATAAATATTTAAGATAGAATTTTCTCTAACGCGAAGCACACCGGAACCATCTGTAAACAGAACAACAGCAAGCGATTTGCTGCCGGTTTTAACTTCACCACCGGCAAAAAGTTGTGTACTGATTTTCGCTTCTTCCCAGTCCACATCATCGGTTGCTTTACGATATGTTACATCCTTAACAACCTTTTTAACAATCGCAATTGGCGTATCCGATGAACTCAATTTTTCTTTGTCAAATGTTAAACCTAAAAGAAGGATTAATCCGGCACTAAATAAAATTATTTTTGGTTTTATCATGGCTAAAACCCTCATGTTGTCATTGTTCAGAAAAATTTATTGATTGTATTGCATCCCGGTTTTGTTCAAGGTAATTAAGTAGCTGAACAAAATCTGTGAAACTAACTGGATTACCGTTCTCATCTGTAAACTGAATTTCATCAACACTGATCTCTCCATTCTGTAGTTTATCCAGAAATTCCTGGCTCACCTGTCCCGAAAGCAGATTTGCAAGCCTAATTATGTCAGGGTTAGTCTCAAGTGCTATTGCTGCTCTACCAACAGAATTAGTTTTAAATAAAACGATAGGACTCGCCAATTCATCTGTACCGCCCGGACGATCAATAACTGCCTTAACTACCATCACAACATTTGTATCGGGCAACAATTCACCGCTTAGTATATCTCTCAAATTAACCGATGTAACGTTGCCCACATTATAATCGTTAATGATCGGTGTACGTGATGTTAAAGCAAGTTCGTAATTCGTTTCGTTGTCGTCGGCGTAATTTGCCGTAATCTTATAACCTGATGCGCCGATTGAAGGTGTCCATTGTGATAAAATAGCACCAATATCATAAGATGAACCTTCCGTTGGTAATATTATAGTTGGCGGTGTAGGATTTAAAAACTCAAATTGATTTTGTGTTACATCAAGCAGATCACCGGAAGGATTGTACAATCGTAAATTAACAATAAAAATTCCGCTTGGTTTTCCAATCCTAAGAATTTCATCAGTAATGGAAGAATTATAATCTGTGTTTTCAATTTGAATATCGCTTGTGTTAAATTCGTCGTTATAGAACGACCTTGAAGAAAAGACCCTGGTTCTAAATATTCCTACTCGTTCTAAACCGCTGTTAAGATTCCTTCTCCAATCAATTGTTCCCTCAACATAAACATCGATATTGGGAGGAGTAATAACAATCTGCATTATACGCGGCTGCGGTGCACCAATATTTTGAAAATCAAAAGCTGCTAATTCTATTGTACTTAAATTCGGAAAGACTATTAACTCAATAGATTGAGCATTGCTTTGGCTGTTTATAAAAATACCAAGTGCAATTATCGAAAGCATTATTATCTTCCGCATAATATCACTCCCATTTTTTCAAAAACAAGTAATTATTTAATATTTAGATTAGTCCCTGAGTAAAGTAACTATTTATTAGCATACACTCAAGAAATATTGAGTAGGGAACGTTCTAAAGTTGTTCCCTACCACGGATAAGAAAAGTTAGTTTATTTTTTCGTTCTTCTCAGCGTTAACAAAACCAAATTGTGGTGTTGGATGGGCATCAACTTTAATTTCGCCAAAACGTGCTTCAAATTTATCGATGTTATCTTTCAGTGCGCGCATCAGCATTTTTGCATGTTGCGGAGTAGTAATAATGCGAGAGAGTACTTTAGCTTTGGGAACACCTGGTACAACACGCGTAAAATCTATTACAAACTCTGCCGGAGAATGGGTTATGATTGCCAAATTCGAGTAGATACCCTCAGCTTCTTTCTCACCTAATTCAATATTTATTTGCTGTTGAATTGTCTCTTTATTCTGTGTCATTTATTCCTCTTTGATTGCATAAAAAACCCACAATCCGCCAAACAGACTGTGGGTTAAACTAAACGTTTAATTTAATTAATTTCTGTACTCGTCGGCTTTTTTGAAAGCTTCTTCTGATTTATCCGTCATACCAAGATTAGCATAAATCTTTCCAAGAAGATCCCATATTGCCGGTTCATTTGGATTAGTCTGTAAATATTTTTCCATCAATGGAAGAGCAAGTTTAAATTTCTCCTGATACGATGTATCTTGTTGACCTTCAGCTTCAGCTTTTTCTCTAATATCGGTTCCCCATCTAACGTAGGTTACACCCAAATTATAGATTGCGTTAACATACTCAGCATCCAATTCGATAGCTTTATTAAACTGTACTTCGGCTTCAGGATACATCTTTGAATTCAATAATAATACGCCGTAGTTATATCTGTAATATTTATTATCCGGTTCTTTCTCAACCCCGGCTTTGAAAGCATTCATCGCTACGTCTAATCTATTTGCACCTATGTAAGCATTTGACAACCTTAATAAAATATCCCCGTCTTCAGGAAACTTGGCTCTTCCTTCTTCAAGAACTTGAACTGCCTGGTTGTAATAATTCATAGCTTCAACGCTGTCTTGTACTGCTTTAGAGGTTCTATATTGTTCCATAAGTGATGCAGCTTTGTCGTTATAAATTTGACCCAACATACCAAAACCATCTGCGCTTGCACCCATTTTAACCATTGTCTTTAAATGAGGAATAGCTTCTTCAGTTCTGCCCATATTTAAGTAAGCGTAAACTAAATTCGAGTAAGTAACAGCAGAATCCGGTTCGCAAAGAATTGCATTATTAAATTGTGTAATTGCTTTTTCGAAGAAAAGGTTCATGCTATCTTTTGTAGAAGCTTTAGCCCCGTTATTAAAATAGCTAACACCCTTATTAAAACTGGTTGCCCAGTAATATTTCTTTGATTCGTTAATTTGTGATTGGAATTTTGCACTTGCTTCTAAAGATTTAGTAAATGATTCAAGCATCTTCGGTACATTACCTTCTTCTCCGTAAAGATAACCTAAAAGATACCAACCTTCATCGCTTTTGGGGTTCTTTTCAACGTCTTTCATTAAAGCTTCTTTGGCTTTATCGTATTGTTTTTGATTGATGTAAAGTTTGGCACCGGTTAACTCTGGGGAAGAACATTGAAACGCCATCAATCCCATAACCATAGCAATCAAACTCACATATAGAATTCCTTTTTTCATTATGACTCCTAATTATATAAAAACACTTTTTATGTTAAGTAAAAATAACCAATTTAAGATTCGCAAGTCAAGGTTAAATTGGGTGAGTTAAATATGTAAACAATATCGTTTTGGTGATTCAAATTTTTTTCAAGAAGAAAAAAGTTTACGAATTAAATTGTGCGCTATAAAGCTAATAGAACACGGATAAAATATGATCCATTATGAAAAATCTAGATAAATCTATTGTAATCAAAAATACTGCCTTGTTAACTTCGGTAAAAAGGATCAACGCGCTATTCTGGAAGAAATAATTAATTCACACTTTTATTCTTTAAATTGATTTTAGAACGGCAAAGGAATATTTTTGATAATAAAGGAGACAAAATTTTGAGAACTGAAGAAATAATCCGTAGTGTGCCCAAGGTTTTGCTTCATGATCATTTGGATGGCGGACTCCGTTCACAATCAATTATTGAACTTGCCAAGGATATTAAGTACAACAAACTCCCTACTTCCGATCCGGCTGAACTTGCCGAATGGTTTCACCGTGGCGCTAACAAAGGTAATCTTGTTGAATACCTACAAGGATTCGAACATACATGCGCCGTAATGCAAACAAAGGAATCTCTCTACCGTATTGCATACGAGATGATGGAAGATATGAAGAATGACGGCGTTTGTTATGTTGAAACAAGATTTGCACCGGTATTTCATACACAGAGAGGTCTGTACCACGAAGAAATAATCCAGGCAGTACTTGATGGTTTGGAAAAAGGGAAAGATGATTTTGGAGTTGGTTTTGGTTTGATATTATGCGGCATGCGGAATATGAAAAACTCGCTCGAAATCGCCGAGCTAGCTGTAAGTTTTCGGAAAGACGGTGTAGTTGGTTTTGATCTTGCCGGCGAAGAAGGAGGTTATCCTCCCAAAAAACATCTTGATGCATTTCAGTATATCAAACAAAAAAATTTCAATATTACTATTCATGCCGGGGAAGCATTCGGTAAGGAGTCGATCTGGCAAGCGATACAAATGTGCGGTGCACACCGCATCGGGCATGGTACGCGGATTATCGAAGATATTGTGTTTGATAGGGATGGTAAAGTTGTTGCACTCGGCGAACTTGCTCAATACATTCTTGATACAAGGTTACCAATTGAAATTTGTCTTCTAAGCAATGTTCACACCGGTGCTGTTGATAAACTGGAAAATCACCCCTTCATAAAACTATACAAAGAAAAATTCCGCGTTTTTCTAAATACAGATGATAGATTAATGAGCGACACAACTCTGACAAAAGAATATGTTACTGCAAACGAACTGTTTGGTTTGAATCTTGACGATGTTGAAAAGCTTAATATAAACGCGATGAAATCCTCATTTCTTCCATACAAAGAAAGATTAAACTATATCTACAAAACAATTAAACCCGGTTACCAAAAAATGCGTGACCAGTTACTTTCACTTAAAGCTTAATAAAAATATGGCAAAACCTTTATTCAAAAATTATTCGTACAATTTCGATAAAAACGAAAAGAAAATTTTACTCAGCTTCTGCAAAACTATATTAAAACAAATGACATCCGATGAAAAATTTTTTACGGATGTCCGTTCTTTCAATTCAATCGTTGACAAACTGAATTCTGCGGACGAAGAAATTAAGTTTACCAAAGAAGAAAAAACTAAGCTTGTTTTCCGATTGAAAGAAAATGTTGATCATATGAACAAGCAGATTAAAAGCAGTGGTTTCTTGAAACGCTGGCTTTACAGATCAGCATATAAACAATACAACGGTTTATTAGAAAAATATTTTAATGACTAATTTTTTAATTCTGAGTCCATAATTAGCCTGACAAAAGTCAGGCTAATTGAAACGAAGAATCTCATAACTTTTACAACAATGAGACTCTTCACTTCGTTCAGAGTTAAGGGAAGAACAATGCTAGCACAAACTAAAACAATTAAAGCACCAATAGGTAAAGAAATTTCTTGTAAAGGATGGATCCAAGAAGCAGCGATGCGAATGCTGATGAATAATCTCGATCCCGAAGTAGCAGAACGACCGGATGATTTAATAGTGTACGGCGGCTCAGGAAAAGCTGCCCGCAATTGGGACGCGTTCGAAGCAATTGTAACATCACTCAAAAATTTAGAGAACGATGAGACTCTCCTTGTTCAATCAGGAAAACCGGTTGCTGTTTTTAAAACTCACTCAAATGCACCGCGTGTTATCATTTCAAATTCGATGCTTGTACCGGATTGGGCAACCTGGGATGAATTCAGACGACTCGATTCGCTCGGTTTAACAATGTATGGACAGATGACTGCCGGCAGCTGGATTTATATCGGTACACAAGGCATCTTACAAGGGACGTATGAAACATTTGCAGAATGTGCACGTAAATATTTCGACGGATCTTTGAGCGGAAAATTTTTGCTTACCGCCGGCTTAGGAGGAATGGGCGGCGCTCAGCCGTTAGCAGCTACTATGAACGGTGCCGCATTTCTTGGAATTGATGTTGACCGCTTACGAATTCAAAAAAGAATTGATACCGGTTATATTGATATTCTTACGGAAGATTTGGATGAAGCATTATCCATCGTACTAAAAGCAAAAGAAGAAAAGACTGCGATCTCGGTCGGACTCGTCGGGAATGCCGGTGAAATTCTTCCAAAAATTTTAGAGAAAAATATTATTCCCGATATTATTACAGACCAAACATCAGCACACGATACGCTAAACGGTTATGTCCCGATGGGAATGAGTTTGACCGAAGCTCTTGAGTTAAGAAAAAACAATCCGACCAAATATATAGAGCTCTCCAAGAATACTATTGTAACCCATGTAAAAGCAATGCTTGAATTCCAGGAGCGCGGTTCTGTTGCTTTTGATTACGGGAATAATATTAGAGGTGAAGCAAAAGATAATGGCGTGCAAAACGCATTTGATATTCCGGGTTTTGTACCTGAATATATCCGTCCCCTATTTTGTGACGGAAAAGGCCCGTTTAGATGGGCTGTCCTTTCCGGTGATCCAAAAGATATTTACACCACCGATAAAGCGATTATAGAAACATTCCCGGGAAATAAAGCACTTACCAGGTGGATTGAAATGGCTCAGAAGAAAGTTCACTTCCAGGGATTACCGGCACGTATCTGCTGGCTTGGATATGGTGAACGTGCTATGATGGGAAAAATTTTCAACAAACTTGTTGCCGAAGGGAAAGTAAGTGCGCCAATTGTAATTGGAAGAGACCACTTAGATTGCGGTTCGGTTGCATCGCCAAATAGAGAAACCGAAGGTATGATTGACGGCAGTGATGCAATTGCGGATTGGCCGATTTTAAATGCACTGTTAAATGCAATCGGTGGTGCAAGCTGGGTCTCGGTTCACCACGGCGGAGGTGTTGGTATAGGCAAATCAATCCATGCCGGTATGGTTGTAGTTGCAGATGGAACACCGGAAGCGGAAGCAAGAATTGAACGTGTTTTAACTTACGATCCTGGTATGGGTATCGTACGTCATGCAGATGCCGGTTATCAAAAAGCTATAGATAATGCAAAAAAATTCGGTGTTAAAATTCCTATGTTGAAATAAATAACGGAGCTATAATGAAAATGAAAGTATTAATCGCAGACAAATTTCCGGAACAGTATATTCAAAGATTGAAAGATGCGGATATCGAAGTGATTTATAACCCTAAGTTAGGCGAGAATGATTTACCTGAAGCTGCGAAAGAAGTTGACTGCTTAGTAGTAAGATCAACAGTTGTTAATGCTGCTGTAATTGAGAATTCAAAATCATTAAATCTTATTGTAAGAGCCGGAGCCGGTGTTAACAATATTGATATCAAAGCTACAAATAAGAAAGGTATTTACGTTTCCAACTGCCCCGGCAAAAATTCAATAGCTGTTGCAGAACTTGCAATAGGGCTAATGATTGCACTCGATAGAAGAATTCCGCATAATGTTGCCGACTTCAAAGCCGGTAAGTGGAACAAAGGCGAATATTCAAAAGCAGAGGGTCTATTCGGCAAGACGCTTGCCATTGTGGGTTATGGTGCTATTGGTAAAGAAGTAGCAAAACGTGCCCAGGCACTTGGTATGAATATTTATGCAAAAGATATTTCACGAATAGAAGGTTACGGTGTAAAAGACTTTTCCGAATTCGATCAGATCATTCCAATAGCAGACATTGTTACGCTTCATCTGCCGGCAACTCCGCAAACCAAGGGTTTATTCAATGAAGCAATGTTCAAATTGATGAAGCCCGGTGCTATACTGATAAATACTTCGCGTCAAGACGTTATTGATGAGGATGCGCTAATCAAAGCAATTAAAGAAAAAAACTTGAAGGTTGGTCTCGATGTATTTAAAGGTGAGCCCGAAGAAAAAAGCGGACCGGTTTCATCAAAATTACAAGAACTCGAAAATGTTTATGTAACCCATCATATAGGTGCTTCAACCGAACAAGCCCAGAATGCAGTTGCAGAAGAAACAGTAAACATTATCCTTCAATATATTAATAGTGGTGTGATTGCACATTGGGTTAACCGAGCTAAAATAACTGATGCTCACTATCAATTTGTAGTTAAACATTATGATAAACCGGGGGTTCTTGCTTCAATTTTAGATGTGCTTAGAGAAGGATCAATTAACGTTGAAGAAGTAGAAAATATTATTTTCGACGGCGGATTAGTTGCTTGCTGTACCATGAAGCTTAGAAGTGCGGCTACTTCGGAAATGCTGGAGACAATCAGAAATAATCCGAATGTAATAACTTATTCGCATGTATCGCTGGAATGAATCTCCTCGCCTCAACCCGCTCCGTCTCGTAGAGCGAGGAGACGGGGAACTCAACCATTGTCCGCCTCCGGCGGATTAAAGTTAATTGTACTTTCCTACAAATGATTGGTAAGAATAAAACAGAGGCTGACTAAAAAGTAATATTTTTAGTCAGCCTCTGTTTTATTGTAAATAGAAATTAAACTATTTTAATATCAAACATATCGTCTAAGATTCCACGGTAATAAACAATCTTCATTAATTCTTCCAGTGCATCAACTTCATTTTGAGTAATCTCATAATAAATAGAGTTTAGGTTTTCGCGGATAAACAATTTTGCATCATCATCAAAATCGGTTTTAGTGATAATATCATCGATCGAATCTTCAATCAGTTCATCAATTCCCGAGACATACTGATTTAACATCTCGATAGAATCTCTATCTTGCGAAGCAGCTACAAAATTCACATATGGTAAATCTACCATATCGGTAATCTGGTCAGCAAAACTGATGGAGTTCTTAAAATCCCACGATTTGAAATTAGCATCCCCAACTACCAAAAAATTATTTGTCCTATCCGGTTCAATATTCGTATCAATAGTCACTTCAACTTTTGAAGAATATTTTTCTTCAAACAGAACCTTGGTTAAGATAATTTCATTTACCGAGATATCGCCGCGGACAAAAATATTAGCAAGCGATCTCTCTTCACTTTGCGACAAATAAAAATATGCATTCGAAAGTGCCCCATCGAATGAAATACCGGTTTTACCTGAAACAAAAAGATTACGGTGTTTTATCAAATCCATGCTGGGTATTAAAGCTACAGCCGATGTATCATGTTCAAGTTCTTTGGCAAGAAGGGACGATTCCTTAACAACAAATTGTAGGTCATCATTTTTTCCAAGAATATTCATAAAAACCGAGGCGTAAAAATTTCGAGGTATTAATACCTTCATCATAACTCCGTTATTTAAAAAGAAAAAAGCCGCAACACCAAAGCGGCTTTTATAGGAAATGAATTATAATTACTTTACTTTTTTATCTTTAATACGAGCAGCTTTGCCTGAAAGTTTTCTTAAGTAGAAAAGTTTAGCTCTTCTAACTTTTCCTTCGCGAAGAATTTCAATTTTAGAGATTTTTGGTGAGCTGTAAGAAAAGATTCTTTCAACGCCTACGCCGCTTGCAATTTTTCTAACTGTGAAAGTTTTGTTTAATCCGTTGCCGCGAATGTTGATAACATCACCTTCATAAGGTTGAACTCTTTCTTTATCGCCTTCAATAACTCTCACATGCACTCTAATGTGATCTCCGGTTTTAAATGCGGGAAAATCAGTTCTCATCTGATCCGCTACCAGTTCTTTTAGATTATCCATTGTTACTCCAGGTTATTTATTTTTTTCCACTTATCAGTTAATAATTTCGATTGTTCTTCTTTCCAATCTTTTATTTTTTTATCATGCCCCGAAAGTAAAACTTCCGGTACTCTTAAATTTTTATATTCTGCCGGTCTTGTGTAATATGGTGCTTCTATTATGTCTCCATCCATCAATGAATCGTTTAACGCAGATTCGCTGTCGTTAAGAACGCCGGGTATTAATCTTACAACAGAATCGATAATAACAAGCGCTGCAATTTCTCCGCCGGTTAAAACGTAACGACCTATCGATATTTCATCGGTTGCAAACTTTTCACGGACACGATCATCAACACCTTTATAGTGCCCGGCCATTATCATAAGATTTTGGGCAAGAGAAAATTTATTTGCATTTTTTTGATCATAAAATTTTCCGCCGGGAGTCGGGAAAATAATATGGTCGTATTTTCTTTCGCTCAAAAGTTTTTCAATACATTCAAAGAACGGTTCCGGTTTAAGCAGCATTCCGGGTCCGCCGCCAAAGGGCTTATCATCAATTTGTTTATGCTTATCGTAAGCATAATCGCGTAAATTGTGAACAAATATTTCAACCAACTCTCTTTCTTGTGCTCTCTTTATAATGCTTGTATTAAGAGGGCTAACAAGAGAATCGGGTACACCAGTTATAACATCAATCCTCATCATAAAGCAGATCGCAATCTTTAACTAAGTCCAATCTTTTTTTCACCGGATCAATTTTATAAATATAGTCTTTAACAGCCGGTATTAGTATTCTTTTATTGCTTAAATCCGTAACAACATAAACATCATTAGCCGGAAGTAAATAAACATCGCTAACATGACCAATTAAAAGATCATTGCGGAATACTTCTACCCCGATTAGGTCGTGAATAAAAAAAGTATCTTTATCCAGCTTAACCAGATCGGTTTCAGTTACAAAAATTTTCTTACCAATTAGAAGTTTTGCATCTTGCGAATTATCAAAACCTCTAAATTTAATTTCTACTTTGCCCTCAAACCCACGAACATCTTCAACAACAAAATCTTTTTTATTATTGAAGAAATCGATATAAACCCTCTTTAAGCGAAAGAAACGCTCGCTGAAATCAGAAAAGGATTCAATTGATACATACCCTTGCGAACCAGAAACAGCTTTTACTTCTGCAATAAGAAAGTATTGATCCACTAATCATTCAATTAGTCTAATATCTTTAAAATCGCACGTTTGCCGTCTTTAGCAGCAATTGCAGTAAGCAAGGTTCTCATAGCTTGAGCAGTTTTACCTTGTTTGCCAATAACTTTGCCAACGTCATCAGCACCGACTTTCAAAGTTAGCTCAATGGTTTTTTCATCCGGAGTAGCTTCTTCGATAGAAACGCCGTCGGGATTATCGACAAGGTGCTTAGCGATGAACTCAATAAATTCCTTCATATTAGTACCTATAATTAGTGAAAAGGGTACGTAATTAAAGTGCAAGCCGCGCCCCCTACTACCGGTTTAAGCTAATTCGGAAGCAGTACCCTATACTTCCGCTGCACTGTCCGTCTTTGATTCTTCTTTTTCAGCGGATTTCTGTTTCTTTGCTTTAGCTTTTTCTGATTTCTTTTTCAAAGCCGCGGCAAGATTTGCTTCTTTAAGTTTTTTCCATTCATCAAACTTTACAGCAATCTGTTCTTCGGACAAACCTTTTTTCTTTAACTCTCTTTTTAAGAGTATTCCCTGATTTGTAAAAATATTTTTAACGGTATCTGTTGGCTGCGCACCAACACCTAACCAATATAAAGCACGATCCTCTTTAATTTCAATTTGAGCCGGATCAACTTTAGGATTATATAAACCTATTGCTTCAATAAATTTACCATCTCTTGGTGAACGTGAATCTGCAGCAACTACTTTATAGATCGGCTGCTTCTTCTTTCCCATTTTTCTCAGTCTTAACTTAACTGCCAATTTAGTTATTCCTCCAATTAAATTATGTTAATTATATTTTATGTTTTTTAAATTCATTAATCCTTGCTTGCCTGATTTTGAATTAAGCATCTTAACCATTTTCTGCATTTCTTCAAATTGCTTAATTAAGCGGTTAACATCCTGAATAGTATTTCCGCTTCCGCGAGCAATTCTTTTTCTTCTGCTTCCATTTAGTATCTTCGGGTTCGATCGTTCTACTTTAGTCATCGATTGAATGATCGATTCTACTTTTACCAATTGTTTATCATCTACGTCAGCATTTTTAACTGCAGAACTAACACCAGGAATCATAGACAATAATGATTTAAGCGAACCCATTTTCTTGATCATTTTTATTTGTTTCAAGAAATCATCAAAGTCGAATTTGTTCGCAAGAAATTTTTTCTCGAGATCCTCAGCTTCTTTCTCATCAAATTGTGCCTGGGCTTTTTCAACTAAACTTACGATATCTCCTTTACCAAGAATTCGTGATGCAAGCCGATCGGGATAAAAAATTTCGATCGAATCAAGCTTCTCACCCAAGCTTGTAAATTTAACCGGGCGATCAACAACAGCGCGGATTGAAAGAATACAACCGCCCCTTGCATCGCCATCCATCTTTGTAGCCACAACACCGTCAAAATCTACTTTCTCATGAAAAGCTTTTGCAGAATTTACTGCGTCTTGTCCGGTCATTGAATCAACCACAAACAAAGTTTCAGTAGGATTAATCTTAGCTTTGATTGCAACAGCTTCATTCATCATGTCGTCATCAACATGCAATCTACCGGCAGTATCGATTATTACAGTGTTTAAGCCGTTCTCTTTCGCAAATTTGATTGATTCGGAAGCAATCGTTACCGGGTCTTTGCTCTCATCTATCGAAAAAACCGGAACATCAATTTGAGATCCGAGAATTTTTAATTGATTAACAGCAGCCGGCCGGTATACGTCGGCAGCAACTAAAAGAACATTTCTTTTTTTATTTTTTAAGTACTTAGCAAGTTTAGCACTAAAAGTTGTTTTACCGCATCCTTGCAAGCCAATAAGCATTATGCTCGTTAACCCGGAAGGATTCACGCTCAATTCAGAGCCGGAACTCCCAAGCAGCTTAACCAGCTCATCATAAATAATTTTCGTAATGAGCTGCCCCGGCGTAACGGAAGTTAAAACTTCCTGACCAAGGGCTTTCTGTTTTACATCTTCAATAAATTGCTTGGCAACTTTATAATTTACATCAGCATCTAAAAGAACACGCCTGATATCACGCAACGTATCGGAGATATTAGCTTCGGTTAGCTTACCTTGACCGGTTACTTTTTTAAGAACCCGTTCCAGCTTCTCAGTTAATTCTTCGAGCATTGCCTTTCAATCCAATTAAAAGATAATAAAAAGGGAATTCATTTCAAAAATGAATTGATTAACTTTCTTTAAGGGCATTTGCTCCAGATACAATTTCAATGATTTCCTTGGTAATAGCAGCTTGTCTCTCTTTATTATAAGTAAGCTGCAATGATCGTATCAATTCCTTTGCATTCTCTGTTGCCATATCCATCGCTGTCATCCTTGCACCAAGTTCTGCTGCATAGGATTCAAGAAATACCCTCCACATTTGGGCTGATAGATGTTTAGGCAAAAGATCGTTAATTATACCTACTTTATCCGGCTCATAAATATATTCAGCATGATCAGCTTTCTCCTCTCCGCTAACCGGGATAATCGGGAGAAATTGTTCAACCGTTGTTTTCTGCTGAATAACAGATCTAAATTCATTAAACACAATATAAACTTTATCGATTTCACCGGATAAATATTTCTGAGTCAAGTCTTTTACTAATCCGGAAGCAAATTCAAATTTTAAGTGAGAGAAGATCCCGACGTGGGAACCAACTACTTTGAAGGGTCGTTTTGTGAAATAATCATTTCCTTTTTTACCAACACAATATAAATCAGTATTACCGCTGCTATAAAAAGTGTTAAATTCATTGCGGGCAAGCTCTTCAACCTGGCGTATAATATTCATGTTGAAACCGCCGCACAGACCGCGATCAGAGGTCACTACTACAAAAGCAATTCTTTTAACTTCACGTTCCGTAATTAATTCGTTATTTATATTTGTTTCGATATTAAGAAGATGATTTAAAACTTCGGCAATTTTATGGGAATATGGACGGGCATTCATAATATTTTCTTGGGCACGGCGTAAACGAGCCGCAGCAACCATTTTCATTGCCTTGGTTATCTGCTGCGTATTCTTTACGCCTTTTATTCTTCTTTTAATATCCCGTAAAGTTGCCATAAATTGTTAAAGCTAATTTTTCTTGAACTTATTTAAAAATTCCTCTACAGCTTGTTTCAGCAAATTAATCGTATCATCCTTTAATTCTTTTGTAGAGCGTATGTTCTCATAAATTTGCGGATATTTTAATTCGGCAAATTCATGGAATTCTTTTTCAAATCTCTTTACGTCCTTCAATTCAATATTTTCTAAATAATTATTTGTACCAGTATAAACACTTACAACTTGTTTCTCTACGGCTACCGGTATATATTGACCTTGTTTCAATAATTCAACTAACCTTGCACCTTTTGATAGAGTACGAAGTGTGGCTTTATCAAGATCGGAACCAAATTTTGCAAATGCTTCAAGTTCGCGGTATTGTGCAAGATCAAGCTTCAAAGAACCGGCAACTTTCTTCATCGCTTTAATTTGTGCATTACCGCCTACACGTGATACCGAGATACCAACGTTAATAGCCGGGCGCACACCGGAGTTGAATAAATTTGGTTCGAGATAAATTTGTCCGTCTGTAATTGAAATAACATTTGTAGGAATGTATGCCGATACGTCGCCTTGTTGAGTTTCAATTATCGGCAGAGCAGTCAAACTTCCTCCGCCCAATTCCTCGCTTAATTTTGATGCACGTTCAAGCAAACGTGAATGGAGATAGAAAACATCACCGGGATAAGCTTCGCGTCCGGGAGGTCTTCTTAATAGCAATGATAGCTCACGGTACGCAGCAGCTTGCTTTGAAAGATCATCATAAATTACAAGTGCATGGCGACCGGTATCTCTGAAATGTTCTCCTAAAGTTGCGCCTGAATAAGGCGCAATATATTGCAGCGGCGCCGGTGATGAAGCCGGTGCGGAAACAACAGTTGTATATTCCATTGCACCTTGTTCTTCGAGTTTTGCAACAACTTGTGCTATTGTAGAATTCTTTTGTCCTACAGCAACATAAACACAATAAACCGGCTTAATGCCATACTTTTTAGCTTCTTCGGTATGTGTATATTTTTGATTAATAATTGTATCGATAGCTATTGCTGTTTTACCGGTTTGACGATCGCCAATAATTAATTCTCTTTGTCCTCGTCCGATAGGAATCATAGCATCGATAGCAGTAATACCGGTTTGCAAAGGTTCTTTAACTGGCTGACGATTAATAACGCCGAGTGCTTTACGTTCGATCGGCATATATTTTTCAAATTGAATTGTACCTTTACCATCAACCGGTTCGCCGAGAGGGTTAACAACTCTTCCTAATAATTTATCACCTACCGGAAACGAAGCAACGCGTTTTGATCTTTTAACAGTATCCCCTTCTTTGATAAGTGTGCTTTCACCAAAGAGAACGCAGCCCACGCTGTCTTCTTCAAGGTTTAAAACCATACCGGTTACATCGTTGGGAAATTCTACAAGTTCGCTTGCCATAACATTAGTTAAACCGTACACCCTTGCTATACCATCACCTACTTGAAGTACTGTACCTACTTCATAAACTTCTACTTCATTATCAAATCCGGCAAGTTGTTTTCTTAATATTGCAGAAACTTCGTCTGGTCTTATTTCAGCCATAAATTTATCCTAATTATTCTTTATACTAATTTCTTCTGAGAATTTTTTTCTTAAAATTTCTAATTGGTGTTTGACTGATGCATCAATAACAGTATCTTTAATCCTAACTACAAATCCCCCAATCAATCCAGGATTAAGGTTGTACTTGGATTGAATTGTTTTTCTTGTTTGTCTTTCTAAATTTTTAATCATATTATTTTTAATATCATCGTTAAGCTCAACCGCAGACGTTATTTCCGTCCTAATTATTCCTTCTTTCTGATCACGTAGATTTAAAAATTCACTCATTATCTCATAAAGCAAATCTTCTCTATTCTTATCAACAATAAAGAAAAGGAAATCAATAATTTCTTTTGAAACCCTTGTATCAAATAATGCGGTTAGGATATTCTTTTTTTCTTTCTGTTTAATGACAGGATTTTTAAGAATTGTGCGCAGTTCTTTTGATCCTTGTAAAGTATTGAAAATTAATTCAGCATCTTCAGAAAGTTTCATCAATGATTTTTTTTCTTCTGCTAACAGAAAAAGAGAATTCGCATAACGGTATGATATCCGGTAAACACTCATTCTAATTCTTCGAAAGATCCTTCAAATAGCTATTAACCAATTTAATTTGTTTATCCTTATCGAGGTTTTCTCTAAGGATTTTCTCTGCTGCCTGAACCGCAATATCTGCAACTTGATCTTTAAGCTTAGAAAAAGCTTCTGCATTCTTTCTTTCTATTTCATGCGCAGCATCTTCGATCATCTTTTTAGATTGAGTTTTACTTTCATCTAAAATTTGGTTTTTCAATTTCTCGGCATATTCACGACTCTGCTCAATAATTTTGTGAGCTTCTTCTTCGGCTTTCAAAATGTTTGTTTTATTATCGGCAATTAATTTCTCGGCTTCTCTCTTAGCAGTTTCGGCTTTATCGAGCGAGTCCTTAATGAAATTTTCTCTTTCGTTTAAGGAATTTAGAATCGGTTTCCAGGCTATCCTTTTCAATATTAACAACAAGAAGATAAATGTTACAACAGTCCAAAGAATTACTCCCGGATTAACATCTAGCGGTCCACCACCAGATTCTCCGCCGCTATAAAATGCTAATAGTAATAAATTGTTTAATGTCATTATTCAAAACCTATGTTTGGTAGAAGACTAACCAAATTATTTTAATGCTAAAAGAATACAGATAACCAGCGCAAATAGAGAAATACCTTCAATAAGAGCAGCAGCAATAATCATAGATGTTCTGATATCTCCGGCTGCTTCTGGCTGGCGACCGCTGGCTTCCATAGCCGAACTTGCCAATCTACCTATACCGAAAGCGCCACCGATAACTGTTAATGCGGCTCCAAAACCGGCTGCTAAGTATGCGAATTCCATTTAACTATCCTCCTATAATATTTATGTTATTAATGCTCTTGATGTACTGCCATGCCGATAAACAAAGATGAAAGCATGGTAAAAATATATGCTTGTATTAAAGCAACCAAAATTTCAAGTAAGAAAATAAATAGCGCAAAAGATATCGAAACCGGTACTACAAAATATGTCCTTAGTATAAAGATCAATCCTATTAACGCCATTATAACAATATGCCCGGCAGTCATATTAGCGAATAAACGAATTGCCAATGCAAAAGGTTTTGTAAACAATCCTAATATCTCTACAACAAGCATGATCGGTAATAACCATACCGGGATGCCATGGGGAATAAGTCCTTTGAAGTAACCAAACAATCCATTTTTGAAAATACCACCAAGCTGTATAACAACAAACGATATAGTTGCCAGTGTAGCTGTTACGGAAATGTTGCTTGTTGCTGTTGCGCCATACGGGATTAACCCTAAGAAATTACATGTGAGTATGAAAAAGAAAACCGTCAGCAAATAAGGAAGAAATCTTTCGTAACCATGACCAATGGTTGGTTTTGCAATTTCATCGCGCACAAAAACTATGAGTACTTCTAATAAATTTGTAACACCTCTGGGTACTAATGATTTTTTATAAGATTTAGTAGCAGTGATAAAAGCTAAAATTAGGAGAATAACAGCAATCCACATAAAAATAACATGTTTGGTAGGTGTGATATCAATGCCAAATAAATGAATTTGAGGAAGATGTATAACACCAAAAGGCGTCAGATCAATCTCACGGGCATCTAAAACATGGTGCATTATCCAGCCGGTATCTTGAGTGCCGGATTTTGCTGTTTGTAGTGTATCAGTAACTGCCTTAAGTGTATCTGGATTCCACATTTTATGCGTTTTTAGTAGATTTTAACTGCTTTTCTAATTTATTCTTAATTAGTATTATTTCATATACCAACAACAAAACGTACCACAAAAAGAATACAAATATAAAGCCATAAACATCAATATTCAAATATTTTAGCGTTATAAAAACTACGACAAGCATTAAAATTAGTCTGAATCCCATACCACCCAAGTTAAATATCAGGAAGATTTTATTGGATTTACCAAAGGATATTGTTAGCAAAGTAAAAAAGATTATAAAATTAATGGTGGGAACTATAAGACCAATCAATACCGATATTAATTGGTGATAAGAAATTACTTTAATATAAAATAATAGCAGTGCAGCAATTAATGTAATAATAAATAGAACCATCTGAAAAATACAGTTAGTAAAACATATTTTTAAGTATTGTGTGTTTTTTTTGATAAATAATTCTTTTTACGGAAACAATTAGTTCTTTGAAATAGTGTTGTCTGCTTCAGTGAGTAGT
>JBFMBS010000027.1:0-54886 GCA_040755055.1 Bacteroidota bacterium | reverse complement strand
TAGCGTTCTTAACAGATTTACTTTTAAGACGCTGTTCAACATTATTAACAATCATGATACCTCCGAAAGAATTAGTTGTAAAATAACTCTTCTTCCTTTAGGTATCATATGAGACTAACTATAAATAAATTTACGGGGGAATCGTGGTTTTCAGAATATTATTTTTATTGCTATCACTAACAGTTTATACTTTTGTCTATCCGCAAGGTAAACTGGTACCAACCGCTAAAGAAAATGCAGCCACTGTCTATTCAAAATTTAACATCAACAATATTTCTACATTAATATACAATAACGGAAATGCAGATATAGAAGGTGCAGATTCAGGTTTTGAATATCCAAAAGGAACTAATAAAACAGCAGTTTACAAATCTGGTTTTGTTTTTGGAGGTAAAATCGATGGAGAATTAAGAGTTGGTGGTTCCACTTTTGGTTATGGAATTCAACCCGGTAAGATATTGAACAATGGTTTAGCTGAAGATCCAAATTTGGAAAATGTGCGTGTCTTTAGAGTACGAAGGGATTACAAGTCAGCAGATTTAGGTATGGAAGCAGAGGATGAAGGAAAAAGTATTCAGCAAATTTATGATCAATACGATAAGGATTGGAATGAATGGAGAGTAAACGATGGTGCCCCATTTGAGGATGTTGACGGAAATGGTTTTTATGGTTCATCAATTGATATTCCCGGAATTCCCGGTGCAGATCAAACATTATGGTTTGTAGCTAACGATTTAGATTCTATGGTAACAAAATCATTTTACGGATCTCCAACTATTGGAATAGAATTGCAAGTTTCAATCTGGGGTTATAGAATGGAAGAACCGGTTGGAAACACAGTATTTAAAAAATATTTACTGATTAATAAAAGTGATAAAGAAATTAAAGAAATGTATATCGGAATTTGGGCTGATCCTGATCTCGGTGACGCTGGAGATGATTTAGTTGGTTGCGATACATTATTGAATCTTGGATATGTTTACAATGGTGATGATCACGACTGGGCATATGGTCAAAACGTTCCTTCACTTGGTTTTTTATTATTGCAAGGTCCAATTATTGATGGCGCAAGTACAAGCTATGGTACTTTCAAAGGAAAAAGAATTAAAGGTAAAAGAAATTTACGTATGACAGCATTTAGTAATATTCCCAAAACATTTCATCCCCCTGAAGGATCTTACGAAGGTACAATTGAAATGTACAATTTATTTCAAGGTTTGCAAGTATGGGGCTATCCATATCCAATTCCGGATTATTTGGGAGGAGGTTATACCAAATTTCCTTTTTCTGGTGATCCAGTCAGTAGAACCGGTTATATAGGTGGAACACATATTACCGGTAGTATGGCAGATTTACCTGGTGATCATTATATGATGATTTCTTCAGGACCATTTAACATGATGCCCGGTGATACCCAAGAAGTAATCTTTGCTCAGGTAATTGCCGGTGGTTCTGATGATATTGATAGGCTTGGTGCTATTATCTTACTCAAGCACTATTCACAGAGTATTAGAAGCATTTTTAGTGGTGAATGTATTTGTCTCCCAACAGTAAAGACACCAATTGTAAATTATGCAGAACTAGATAATAAAATTGTTTTACATTGGGGTGAAAAAGAATCGGCAGAGAATGTGGAGTTTGCCGGGAATAGTATTTTTGCATTCCAGGGGTATAATATTTATCAGCTTTCGCGAGCATATTCAAAATTAGAAGAAGGAAGAAAGATTGCCACCTTTGATGTGGTCGATGGTATTGGAAATATATACGACTATGTGTTCGATCTGGAAAACAAAAAATATAATTATGCACTGAAACAAAGTGGGAAAGACAGTGGGATTCAGAGATACATTTCAATAGATTACGATTATATACACAACAGACCAATGAGTAACGGGAGTACTTATTATTTTGCAATAACATCGTATTTAATATCTGATAATCTTTCAATTTCGCCTAATAATTATGAAAGTGAACCTTACATAATTACCGTAACACCACATTCATTTAACCCCGGAGTAGTGACGAAAGATTTTGGTGAAGAATTATCGTCATCACACATTGCCGGAAATAGTGATGCAGAAATAAAAGCTGTTGTAATTGATCCGTATAAACTGAATGGGCACGAATACGAAATAACATTTCAGAACAACAATGGATTAAGCTGGAGTTTAGTTGATATAACAGATAACAAAGAAATCTTTTCAAACCAGGCAAACTTTTTAGGCGATAACGATTATCTGATTGCTGATGGATTGATGTTTGTAGTGAAAGAAGGAACAACAGACAAATTAACAACCGAGGATATATATAAAATAACAGCACCACTTGTAGAATACAATAACACCAAAGCAAAGGAAGATGTGGAAAAAATAAATGTTTTCCCAAATCCGTATTACGGTGCAAGTGAACAGCAAATCGATAAGTATGATCGGTACGTAACGTTTACTCATTTGCCAAATAAAGCAACGATAAGAATATTCAACTTAGCCGGACAATTAGTACGCAAACTTGAGAAAGATAACAGTGATCAATTTGTGAGATGGGACATGCTGAATGAAAGTCGGTTCATAGTACCAAGCGGATTGTATATAGTACATATAGAGATGCCTGAAGTAGGGAAAACTAAAGTATTAAAACTTGCTGTGTTGTATGAACAACTTGTACCGGACTATTATTAACACCAAATTTTGAGTGAGTACCCGCTCCGCATTGCAAAGCGAGGCGAGAAACGAACGAACGCCGAAGGCAGCCCCCAAAGGAGTCCTTAGGACCTTCGGGAGAAACTCAAAAAAATAAAGATAGAACATGAATAATAAAAACATAAACATATTTTTGTCTATAATCTTTATTTCTACGTCAATTCTTTATCCGCAGACGATAGGAAAAGTTAGTCCCATAGAGGTTTATTCAAAATTCAATATCAACAACATTTCAACTTTAATCCATAATAACGGGAAAGCAGATGCAAGTGATCAGCGGTCAAGTTTTAATTATCCCAAAGGAACATATAAGACAGCAGTTTATATGTCGGGATTTGTATGGGGTGCAAAAATAGATCAACGAGTTAGGGTTGGTGGTTCAACGTTTACATCCGGTCTGCTACCGGGAAAAATAATAAGTAATAGATTGGCAGAAGATCCTAATTCTTATAATGCAAGAGTTTTTAGAGTAAGACGGGATTTTAAATCAGCAGATTTAAGTATGGAAGCAGAAGATGAAGGGAAAACAATTCAACAAGTTTATGATCAATACGAAAAAGATTGGAATGAATGGAGAGCTAATGATGGTGCACCATTCGAAGATATTGATGGTAATAGAATTTATAATCCTCTGATTGATGTCCCGGGATTTCCCGGTGCAGATCAAACTTTGTGGTTTGTGGCTAATGATTTAGATTCCAACCAAACAAAATATTTGTATGGTTCCCCGACAATGGGAATAGAAATGCAAGTTACAGTATGGGGGTATGATGGTGTTGAACCAATAGGAAATACAATATTTAAAAGATATTTACTGATTAATAAAAGCGAAAAAGAATTTAAGGAAATGTATGTAGGAATTTGGTCTGATCCAGACCTTGGAGGTGCCGGTGATGATTTAGTTGGTTGCGATACATTATTGAATCTGGGCTATGTTTACAATGGCGATGATAATGATACAGAATATGGGTTTAATGTACCTTCACTCGGATTTTTATTGTTACAAGGTCCTCTTGTTGAAGGTGGAATTGCAAGTTATGGAACATTCAAAGGGAACAGAATTTCAGGAAAACACAATTTACCGATGACTGCATTTGCGTTCATTTATAAAAATGGTCCTGATCCATGGAATAATCCAAATTTATTTGAATATCGCGGTACTCTTGAGATGTACAATAATTTGCAAGGATTGTTAAATGACGGTAGGCCGCATCCATTTCCGATTGGATTTGATTCTGGATCTACAGTTTTCCCTTACTCAGGGGATCCGGTTTCGGGAACTGGTTTTATAGGAGGAGTATATTTACCGGATAGCACTCTAACGTTAGGGCGGATTAGAGACTATCCCGGTGATCACCGTTTAATGGTTTGTTCCGGTCCCTTTAATATGATGCCGGGTGATACACAAGAAGTAATTTTTGCTCAAGTGATTGCCGGTGGTACTGAAGATGTTGACCGGCTTGGTGCAATCAATTTATTAAAAGATTATTCACAAGCTTTAAAAGATTTATTTAAAAGTGGAACAATCAATATCCCAACTGTCAAAGTACCGGATGTTAACAATGTAGAATTAGATAAAAAGATTGTATTGCATTGGGGGGAAAATGAATCTGTAAAAAATGTAGAATCTGCCGGGAATAGTGCATATAAGTTCCAAGGATATAACATATATCAGCTCCCACGCGAATACTCAAAATTAGAAGAATGGAAAAAGGTTGCAACTTTTGATGTGATTGATGGTGTTGGTGAAGTAAGAGATTACATTTATGATTTTGATGATAGAAAAATTCAACTAAAACTTAGACAAACTGGAAAAGATTCTGGCATCCAGAGATTTGTAGAAATTGATTATGATTATCTTCATAATAAATATTTAAGTAACGGGAGTACCTACTACTTTGCAGTTACATCTTATATAACATCAAATGATCTGTCGCTATCACCCAACAATTATGAAAGTGAACCTTATGTAGTTGCCGTAATGCCACATTCATTTAACCCCGGCACAATCGTTCACCAAAATTACGGTGGCGAGATAACAGCGTCACATTTATCCGGCAGCAGTGACGCAGTAGTTAAAGCTGTTGTAATCGATCCATACAAATTCAACGGCCATGAATATGAAATAACATTTCAGAATAATAGTGGATTGAATTGGAAATTATTTGACATTACAGATAATAAAGAAATCTTTACTAGCCAGAAGAACTTTTCAGGTGATAATGATTACTTAATTGCTGATGGATTGATGTTTGTAGTAAAGGAAGGAACAGAGAACAAACTAACAACAGATGATATTTACAAACTCACGGCACCAGAGATAACCTACAACCAGAAACAAGCAGAAGTGGATGTGGAAAAAATAAATGTATTTCCGAATCCGTACTATTGTGCAAGTGTACAGCAGATAGATAAGTATGATAGATTTGTAACATTTACACATTTGCCTAATAAAGCAACTATAAGAATATTTAACCTTGCCGGACAGTTAGTGCGCAAACTTGAGAAAGATAACAGTGATCAATTTGTGAGATGGGACATGCTGAATGAAAGTCGGTTCATAGTACCAAGCGGATTGTATATAGTACATATAGAGATGCCGGAAGTAGGAAAATCGAAAGTGTTAAAGTTAGCAGTGTTGTATGAACAGTTAGTCCCTGATCATTATTGAAATATAATTCTGAATGCGAGAAACGAACGAATGCCGAAGGCAACCCTTCGGGAAAATCTTAAAAAATAATTAGTGACAGAACATGAATAATAAAAGTATAAAAATATTGTTGCTGATGATCTTTACTTTCACTTCGTATCTCTTTCCTCAAAAATTAGCTAAGGTAAATTCAACATTATCAGTTGATTGGCGTAAGTCGCAGAAGATAAATATTAATAATATTTCCACATGGATTCATTGGGATGGGAGAAGTGATATAGATTATCAAGATGCTGGTTTTGAATTTCCAAAAGGTTCAAACAAGCATTGTTTTTTCCAATCAGGTTTAATTTGGGGCGGAAAGGTGAATAATGAAATAAGAGTTGGCGGAAGTATGTATTCAACTAGTTTAACCCCTGGCTGGATAAAGGCAGATGGAACACCGATAGATACAAGTGATCTAAGAGTAAGAATATACAAAACAAGAAAAAATTATCTTACAGCTGATTTATCAGCAGAATCAAGGGATGAGGGAAGACCGGAAGAAGAGATTCGTAACCAATACAAGAAAGATGCAGAGGCATGGCCAGCAGAACACGGTGCACCTTTCGATGATATTGACGGTGACAGAATTTACACCTACGGAGTAGATATTCCCGGTGTTATATATGCCGATCAAACTTTGTGGTTGGCAACAAATAATATGGATATAGTACTAAGTCAACAACGTTTTGACAGTTATGAAACAAATATTGAATTGCAAGCAACAGTTTGGGCATATGATGCACCGGCACCACTTAATAACTCAATATTTAAGAAATATATCCTGATCAATAAAGGGAATGATACACTTAAAGATTTTTATATTAGTATGTGGAGCGATCCTGATATCGGTGAACCCCGAAACGATCTTGTAGGATGTGATTCAATTTTTGGTATGGGATATTCTTATAATAGTCCCGATATTGACACTTCCTATGGTGTTAGATCGCCGGCTTGTGGTTTCGTGATTTTTGAATCAACATCAAGAAAAACAGATGGTGCCATAATAAAAAATAAACCAAGAATGTCATCTTTCTATTTACAAATCCCATTTAATTATTGGCAAGATGATAATATTGAATGGAAATACAGAATTTATAACATACTACGAGGTCTTATCGAAAATACTGGTGAACCTCTTTTTGATCCGATTACTTTGAGAACAACTAAATATGCAGTAAATGGAAATCCGGTTGGCTTTACTGGATGGGTAGATGGAATTGTTATTCATGAAGCGGATAGAAGATTTTATATGTCATCGGGTCCATTTAATATGGCCCCCGGTGATACTCAAGAGATTGTTTATGCACAGATGGCTGCACGAGGAAATGATCGACTCCACAGTGTACAATTATTACAAGAGATGACTTACAAATTGTTGGTGAATTATCCTAAATTTAATTTTGAAGTACCAAAGCCAAATGAAGAAATCCCCGAATACTTTTATCTTTCTCAAAACTATCCCAATCCGTTCAATCCAAGCACAGAGATCAAGTATGAAATTCCTATTGATTGTCATGTGAAATTAAAAATTTACGATCTGCTCGGCAGAGAAATTGCAACACTTGTAGATGAATACAAACAAGCCGGTTCTTATAGTTCTATATTCTCCTTTCAGCACTCAGCACTCTCCTCCGGCGTTTACATTTATTCTCTCCACGCCGGGCCATATTTTAAGAACAGAAAAATGCTGCTGATAAAGTAAAATGAGAACAAGATTACAAATATTATTCTTAATAGTATTTTCTTTGACGTTACACGCACAGAAAATTGCAAAAGTAAATTCAACGACTTCAGTTGATTGGCGTAAATCTCAGAAGATAAATATTAATAATATTTCAACATGGATTCATTGGGATGGAAGGAGCGATATTAATTATAATAACGCTGGATTTGAATTCCCGAAAGGATCAAAAAAATATTGTTTCTATCAATCGGGAATAATTTGGGGTGGAAAAGTAAACGATGAAATTAGGGTTGGAGGCAGTACGTATTTTAGTAGTTTAAGTCAAGGCTGGATACAACCTAATGGTCAACCAATAGATATTAATGATCAAAGAGTGCGTATATATAAAGTAAGAAAAAATTTCGAAACAGATGACTTAACAGAAGAAGCTACGGATGAAGAAAGAACGGTAGATGAAATTTATAAGCAGTATAAAAAAGGTGCAGAGGAATGGCCGGTTGATCTCGGAGCTCCGTTTGATGATGTTAATGGGGATGAAATTTATACATTTGGTATTGATAACCCAGGGATTACCGGGGCACATCAAACTATCTGGTATGTTGCAAACGATATAAAGTTTAATAGTAAGCCAACATTTATTGAACTACAAAATACTGTTTGGGCGTACAACTCTGCTTATCCTTTAGATAGAACAATTTTTAAGAAGTACGTTTTAATTAATCAAGGCAATGAAATAATTCATGATATGTATATTGGAATGTTCAGCGACCCGGATATTGGAACTGCTAATGAATTTGCCGGATGTGATACCGTGTTTAATCTGGGGTATAGTTACAAAAGCAATTTGTTAGATACAGTATATGGTACTAAGCCGCCGGCAGTTGGTTTCTTGTTGCTTCAAGGACCAATGGTTAACGGTCGTGAACTGCAAATGACATCTTTCCATTATAATAAATTACCCTTCCCCGATGTGGACCCTGATCTTGATATGCTAAGGAATATATGGGTTTATAATGCATTGCAAGGTTTGATAGAATACACCGGTGAAAAATTTATTGATCCTATAACCGGTGAAGAAACAAAATTTCCTTTAAGCGGAGATCCGGTAAATAAAATCGGCTGGATCGATTCGCAATTGGGAATTACTGATAAAAGATTTTATTTATCATCAGGCCCATTTGATTTTGAACCCGGCGATACCCAAGTTGTTATCTTTGCACAGATAGCTGCTCAAGGTACTGATAGATTAGAAAGTGTAAGACAATTAAAACGTTTAGCATTTCAATTAATTTATAGTTTCCCATCGTTGATGGGTACTTATCCTACTGAATTACCTAGAGAAGTTCCTGAATATTTTTATCTATCACAAAACTATCCCAACCCTTTCAACCCGAGTACAGAAATCAAATATGAAATTCCGATCGATTGTAGCGTAACATTAAGAGTTTACGATCTACTCGGCAGAGAAGTTGCAACACTTGTAGATGAATACAAACAAGCCGGAATTTACAATTCAACATTTAACATTAATAACTTAACATTATCATCAGGTGTTTACATTTATTCTCTTCAGGCCGGACCGTATTACAAATACAAGAAAATGATGTTTATCAAATAAGCAATACTGTATAATTCATTTTTTGATTTCATTTTCCAACCGATTATCTTTGTCCAAAACAATCCATGGGGCACAACGATGAACGAAAAAAATCAATTACTAATCCCACTTTCCGTTTTATCGGGAGCGATAGTTTTATCTGTAATCATTTTTGCGTTTGTGTGGAAATCCACAAAAAACGCAGATCAAACAATCACAGTAACCGGGTCGGCAAAAAAAGCTTTGGTAAGTGATCTCGGTATTCAACGCGGAACAATCCAAGCTGTAAGTACAGACAGAAGAACAGCATATCAAATCGTTAGTCAGCAAATGCCCACAGTAAAAAAATATCTTGTGGATAAAGGATTTAAAGCTGAACAAATAGAAGTATATGGCATCAATGGTTATCCCGTTTACGAAGTCAACTCACAAGGTTATCAAACGCAGAATGTTTCGCACTATGTATATAGCCAGCGCTTCGAAGTTAAATCGAATGATGTGCAGAAGATAAAAGAGCTTTCCCTTACACTTAGCTCACTTGTGGAAAGAGGGCTTGATATAAATGTTGAGATGCCGGAATATCTCTATACAAAGATTGACGATTTGAAAATTGAGATTCAAGCAGAAGCCGCTCGCAACGCTATGCAGCGTGCAGAACGGATTGCGCAGTCAACGGATCGTAGTTTAGGTCCTTTGCGTAATGCAAGGATGGGCGTAATACAAATAACTCCGCTCAATTCAAACTTGATTTCCGATTACGGGATCAATGATGTTAGTTCAATTGATAAAGAAATTACGGCTGTTGTATCTGCATCGTTTGAAATCAACTAGATACTTGATACTGGATGCAAGATGCTGGATATTTGATTTTTGATGCAAATAAAATTAAGAGCCGGAGATGAGTTATAAAAATTTAGAGATATGGAAATTAGCTCGTGAAATTTCCAATGATATTCATGAAATGAGTTTAAATCATTTGCCAAAATTCGAAATGTATGAAGTTGGAAGCCAAATCAGAAGATCAAGCAAATCAGTTCGATCAAATATTGTAGAAGGATACGGAAGAAGATATTATAAACAAGAATTTATACATCATTTAATTATTGCTCTTGCTTCTAATGATGAAACAATAGATCATTTGGAAACATTGTATGAAACAAAATCGTTAACAAACGAAGCTACTTACAAGAATCTGCACGATAAACTTGAGACACCCGGAAAGAAATTAAACTCCTTTATTAAGTCAGTGCAAGAAGAACATAAAAGCGCACGATAGTTTTATCTTTTATTCAGTATCCAGAATCCAGTATCCAGAACCCAGTATCCGGCATCAATTACATAGCTGCTAAAAATTCCAATTTGCGTAGTAAAGATGATAACCTTGTTCAAATAATGATTTGTGAATTCCGATTATTATTCCTACTTTTGACCATTCATTTTCGCCCCTCGAGGGCGATTTTTGTTTGTAGAATATGGAAAAAGCTGAAATTTTATCTAAATTCGAAGAAATTATTGCTTCGCACGGTTATCTATTAATCGATTCCGTCTTCCGTGGAGACAACCACTTAAGAATAATCGAGATATATATTGATAACGATAAAGGGATAACCGCCGATGACTGTTCGATCGTTAGCCGTGCGTTGAATGAGTTAATTGCAGCCGAAGATTTGATAGGAACCAATTACCGGCTCGATGTTTCATCACCAGGAATAGAGCGGCCGCTTAAATATCTTGTTCAATACGGCAAACACCTGAACCGGCAGTTTGAAGTTGTTTACAAATCAGGTTCGGAAGAAAAAAAGATTACCGCAAAACTTGTTAATATGGTAAGCGATGATCTTTTCTTTAAAGAAAAAGAGAACGAAATTAAAATAAACTATAAAGATATAATCAAAGCAAAAGTTTTAATAAGCTTTTGACGATGGAGGAATAATCAATGAACACCGAGATAGTCGAATCCTTTTCGCAAATGGTTCGCGAAAAGAGTATTGATAAAGACATGCTCGCCGGTATTATCGAAGAGATCTTTGGTCTTATGGTTAAAAAGAAATACGGTCTGGATGCTAAATACGATGTTGTTGCGAACATGGATAAAGGAGATATCGAAATATTTCTTGAAAGGGTAATTGTTGATGAAGTGAATGATCCCGCCCTTGAAATCAGTATCGATGAAGTGAATGAAAAAGGAAATCCGGATGAATTGGAAGTAGGTGAAGATTTTGTTGAGAAGATTGAACTTAAAGAATTCGGTAGAAGATTGATTAACCTTGCGCGGCAAAGTTTGAACCAGAAAATCCGGGAAATCGAAAAAGATGTTGTGTTCAATGAATATAACGAGATGATCGGTGAAATTGTTGTTGGCGATATATACCAGGTGCGCAGAAACGATGTGCTTGTTAACCATAACAAGAATGAATTAATACTTCCACGTAATGAACAGATACCAAGAGAAAAATACCGTAAGGGAGATACAATACGTGCAGTGGTTAAAGAAGTTAAGAAAACTCCGAACGGTCCGGTAATTGTAATATCGCGCGCAGATAACACTTTCTTGCGCAGATTGTTTGAAATAGAAATCCCTGAAATTTATGATGGCGTAATTGAGATTAAAGGAATAGCCCGTGAACCAGGCGAAAGGGCAAAAGTTGCCGTTGAATCCCAGGATGCAAGAATTGATGCGGTTGGTGCGTGCGTTGGTATGAAAGGTGTTCGTATCCATGCGATAGTACGTGAGTTGAATAATGAAAACATAGACGTCATCAATTATTCGGATGACCCGTTTGTATTTATTCAAAGATGCGTTGCACCGGCCAAACTAAAACAAATTGAAATCGATGAAGATGATAAGAAATGTACTGTAATAGCCGATAGCGACCAGGTTTCTTTAATTGTCGGCAGAAGCGGTGTGAATATTCGTCTTGCAATGAAACTTACCGGTTATGACATCGAAGTTATTCGTCAGGAAAAACCGCTTGAAGAGTACGAAGAAGATATTGAACTTACAGAACTACGCGAAGAACTCGGCAGCGAAATTGTTGATCTGTTAATTAACAGCCGTTTGGATACTGCCGTGGAAGTTCTAAAACTCGGGGTTGATAAATTAAAAGAGATTGAAGGTATTGGCGAAGAAAAAGCAAAAGAAATTATCCAAATATTAGAAAACCAATTTGAGGAAGAGGAATAATAAAAGATTAAGAGCATGAGTAAGAGTGAGAATTTACACGCAGTAAAATGGCGGGTAAAAATAGACTATGTTCAAAATTTTAATCCAGGTAAATACTAATGTCGGAAACAACCAAAGAAAAAAAATTACGCCTTTACAAACTTGCATCGGAATATAATCTATCTACAGAATCGTTGATGGAGTTTCTGCAAAAGAAGGGTTATGATGTAAAATCTCATATGGCACTTCTCTCGGATGATATGTTGTCTGATATCAGGAATCATTTTAAAAAAGATATTGAAAAAGCCGAAAAACATTATAAGAAGATCTCTGAATTTCAGAAAAAACGAACGGAAAAATCCGAAGCAGAACAAGAAATAATACAACCGGTGCCGCAAGTTGCAGAAGTAGTTGAAGCGGCAGAAGTGAAACCGGAAGTTGAAGTAGTTGAGGAAACTGTAACTGAAACCGAAACCGAACCGGCTGAAACTGTTGTAGAAGAGGTTATACCTGAAGTGACCGAAGAAGTAAAAGAGGTTGTAGAGGAAACCGAGATTTTTAGAACTCAAACGGAAAGAGATTTAGAGACGAAAAAGAAAGGTCTTACGATAGTTGGTAAAATTGATCTGGGTAAAAAAGAACCTGAAAAAGAAAAAGTTGAACAAAAAGTTTCAGTTATAGCACCGGCAAAACCAGAAAAAGCTGCTGAAGAAGATGAATCCGATAAAAAGAAAAAGAAGAAGAAAGTTCTAAAAGCCAAGAAAAAATCTAAACAGCCGGAAGAAGCCGGTGATGAGGTAGTTACCAAGAAGAAAAGAAAAATCAAGAAACTTGAGATTGATATTCGCGAAGTTGAAGAAGCGATTAAGAGAACAATGTTAAGTATGGATGAATCTGCCGTAGGTGATAGAGCTTCTGTACGGAAAAAGAAACGTAAAGAGAAACAAGAGATACAAGAAAAAATTGATGAACAAAAACAGCTTGATAAAAAGAAAATAAAGGTTACTGAATTTATTGCTGTTAATGAACTTGCGAACTTGATGGGTGTCTCCGTTAGCGATGTAATTCAAAAATGCATCGGACTTGGTTTAATGGTTTCAATAAACCAAAGACTTGATGTAGAAACAATTACTTTGATTGCAGATGATTTCGGATTCGAGATAGAACTGCAAGCGGAATATCAAACTGAAATTGAAGCCGATATACCGGATCCCCAGGAAACACTTACCCCACGTCCGCCGGTTGTAACAATCATGGGCCACGTAGATCACGGTAAAACTTCGTTGCTCGATTATATAAGAAGAACAAATGTTGTAGCCGGTGAATCAGGCGGTATAACACAGCATATCGGTGCTTACCAGGTTGATTTAGCCGATGGAAGAAAGATAACATTTCTCGATACACCCGGCCACGAAGCATTTACTGCAATGCGCGCACGCGGTGCCAAAGTAACCGATATTGTTGTTCTTATTGTAGCTGCGGATGACGCTGTGATGCCTCAGACAGTAGAAGCAATTAACCACGCTCAAGCCGCCAATGTGCCAATCATAGTTGCAATCAATAAAGTCGATAAACCAAATTCAAACATAGAACGGATTAAACAACAATTAGCTGAAAGAAATATTCTTGTTGAAGATTGGGGCGGCAAATATCAATGTGTTGAAATCTCTGCCAAGTTCGGGAAAAATATAGATACACTTTTGGAAAAAATTGTTTTGGAATCCGAGCTGCTTGAATTAAAGGCAAGAGCGGATCGATATGCACGCGGAGCTATCATAGAATCGCAGATGGATAAAGGTAAAGGTGTTACAGCAACGGTTCTAGTTCAAAAAGGTACATTGAAAATTGGCGATCCGTTCATAGCTGGGGTGGTTCATGGACGTGTACGCGCGATGTTCGATGAAAGAAATAATAAAGTTCATGAAGCCGGTCCCTCGGCACCGGTGCTGGTACTCGGATTTGAATCTGCACCGCAAGCTGGAGATACATTTATAGCAGTTGAATCCGAACGTGAAGCGCGCGAGATCAGTATTAAGAGATCGCAATTGAAGAGAGAACAAGATCACCGCCAGGTACGCCATATTACATTGGATGAAATTGCAAGCCAGATAAGCCGCGGCGGATTTAAAGAATTGCCCGTAATTGTAAAAGGTGATGTGGATGGTTCAATTGAAGCTCTATCCGATTCATTAATGAAACTATCGAACCAGGAAGTTTCTGTACGTGTTATTCATAAAGGTGTTGGTGCAATCTCCGAAGGAGATGTTCTGCTTGCAGCTGCATCAAGGGCCATCATAGTTGGATTCCACGTTCGTCCGAATACTAATGCACGCAAGTTAGCCGAACAAGAAAAAGTTGATATACGTTTATATAACATTATCTATGATGCAATCAACGAAGTAAAATCTGCTTTAGAAGGAATGCTTGCACCGGTTGTATCCGAAGAATTAGTCGGCACGGTTGAAATAAGGGAAATTTTCAAAGTACCCAAAGTTGGCACAATCGCCGGCTGCTACGTCCAGGATGGAAAAGTTGCACGCACTAATAAAATTAGATTGTTCCGTGATGGAATTGTGATCTATGAAGGAGAACTTGCTTCACTTAAGAGATTCAAAGATGATGTTCGTGAAGTTGAAAAAGGATTTGAGTGCGGATTGAATATCAGCAACTTCAACGATGTGAAAGTCGGTGATATAATAGAAACATACAAGTTAATAGAAACAAAGAAGAAATTAGAATAATGTCGCATAGATTAGATAAAGTTTCAAGTTTAATAAAAGAAGAGATCAGCTTAATTTTTTTTCAGAGGGTTCAAGATCCAAGTTTAAGCTTGATTACCGTTACAAATGTAAAAATGAGCCCTGATTTGCGTCATGCGAAAGTCTATCTTTCTGTATATGAAAAAGAGAAAAGAAATGACGTAATGCAGAAGGTGGAAGATATGAAAGGACTGATCCGGTCTGAATTAGCTTCCCGAATACAGATCAGGTTTGTACCGGAGCTTCACTTCTTTTTAGACGATACCCTTGATTATGTTGAAAAGATGGAAGGTTTGTTCAAACAGATTCATGATAACGAAAAGAACAATAATTGATTACGAGCCGGACTTTAAGAACGGTGAGGTAATTTTGATTGATAAGCCGTACCGCTTGTCGTCATTCAGTATTGTTTATAAAGTGAGGAAAGCTATAGGAGTACAAAAAGTTGGTCATGCCGGAACTTTAGACCCTATGGCATCGGGATTAATGATCGTTTGTGCCGGTAGAGCTGCTACGAGAGAAATATCAAAATATTCCGGTCTTGATAAAACATATACCGGGATTATTTCACTCGGCAAGACAACGCCTTCTTTTGATATTGAAACGGAATTTAATCCGTCTTCGGCAGACGAAAAAAGTGTTGACGGAATTTCAGATTGTATGATTAGGAAAACTGCTGAATCATTCCTTGGTGAAAATTTACAAGTACCGCCAATGTATTCGGCGATAAAGCGGAACGGCAAAGCGTTGTATCATTTTGCTAGAAAAGGCGTCGAGGTCGAAAGAAGTCCAAGGAAAATTTTAATCAAGAAATTTGAGATTACAAAAATCGATTTGCCGGATGTTTACTTTGAAATATCTTGTTCAAGCGGAACTTATATACGCGTTATTGCAAACGATTTTGGTGCTAGAATAGGAACCGGTGCTTATTTGAAAGATTTACGAAGGACTACGATTGGTGATTTCAGCGTTGAGGATGCAATAGGAATAAAGGAATTTGTTGAATACACAAATAATTTTGAACTTGTTGCAATTTCGTGATTGTTGAAAATGAAGATTTATACTGACATTAAAGATTATAAAAAGAATAAAAATGCTGTTGTAACTGTCGGTACTTTTGACGGCTTGCATATAGGGCATCAAAAAATTTTGGGCACACTGAAGCGTCAGGCATCAAATGTTGATGGCACAACAGTGTTAATGACTTTTGAACCGCATCCGCGTACCGTGGTTTCAAAGGATTTTGGTTTGAAAATATTAACGACTTTAAAGGAGAAAATTAAACTGCTCGAAGAATTCGGCATCGATGATTTATTGGTCGTAAATTTTACAAAAGAGTTTTCACAAATGTCGTCCGAACAGTTTATTAAAAATCTGATTGTCGATAAAATCGGTGCTGTCCATATGGTTGTAGGTCATGATCATAAATTTGGTAAAGATAGACTTGGCGATGAAGAAAAATTGAGAGAAATAGCAAAGCAATATAATTTTGAAGTTACATCCGTACCGGCAGAAATGTTTAACAGCGAAGTAATAAGCAGCACTAAAATCCGCAATGCACTTATTGCCGGTGATGTTGATACAGTTAATAGTTTCCTGGGTAGAAATTATTCATTAAGCGGTGTTGTTGTTAAAGGAGCCCAGAGAGGCAGATTGCTTGGTTTCCCGACCGCCAATTTAAAGCTGAATGATCAAAATAAAGCGGTGCCGAAAAAAGGTGTTTACGTTGTTGCATGCAGATGCGAAAATAATCCCTACTATGGAATTATGAATATTGGATTAAGACCGACTTTTGCAGATACAATTGAGCTTGTAATCGAGGTGCATATTTTGAATTTCAACCGGGATATTTACGGCAAGAACCTGACTGTAGATTTTATGAAGCGGCTTCGCGATGAGAAAAAATTTGAATCCAAGGAGGAGTTAATCCGCCAGATAGAAGATGACAAAAAGAAAGCTGTAGAATTAATAAATGTTTTAAATAATTAACTTATGTTACACAAGGTTTAGTTTGAACAAACGAATATTCTTTGTTTATAGAAAAAATATGATTTGCATGCAAATATTTTGTGGCAGATCAAACCTTGCGTAAGGTGCGTAATTAATTAATCCCGGTTTCGACTGGGTTTATATTGTAAAATAAAAGTAAGGAGTAACAAAATGTCGTTATCAAAAGAAGAAAAAAGTGCTATCATCAAGAAATATGGCAAGAGCGAAAAAGACAGCGGTACTGCCGAAGTTCAAATTGCACTTTTAACAGAACGAATTAATAAACTAACATCTCATTTTGAAGGACATATTAAAGATCATTCTTCAAGAAGAGGTTTGATGCAGCTGGTAGGTAAAAGAAGAAGACTTCTTGATTACGTTGCCGGTAAAGATATTGAAAGATATCGTGCTATAATTAAAGATTTGAACATTAGAAAGTAAAAAGAGGAAATTAAATGATTTATTCTAAAGAAGTCGAAATCGGCGGAAAATTATTAAAAATAGAAACCGGTAAACTTGCTAAACAATCCAATGGTGCCGTTACAGTTCAATACGGAGAAACAGTAGTATTAGTTACAGCAGTAGCCGGTGATTTAAGAGAAGATATTGATTTTTTCCCGTTAAGTGTTGAATACCGTGAAAAGGCATATGCCGCCGGTAAAATTCCCGGTGGATTCTTTAAACGCGAAGGAAAACCGAGCGATAAAGAAATACTAAGTGCCCGTTTGATCGATCGCCCGATTAGACCTCTGTTTGCAGATAATTACTATAACGATACACAAGTAGCAGCATTTGTTTATTCATACGATAATGAAAACGAACCTGATGTTATCGCTGCTGTTGGTGCTTCTGCCGCACTTGTTATTTCTGACATACCTTTTCTAGAACCGGTCGGCGAAGTTAGGGTTTGCAGAGTCAACGGCGAATTTGTTGTTAACCCGACTAATTTACAAGTTGAACAATGCGACCTTGAACTTGTTGTTGCCGGTACAGATAGTTCGATAATGATGGTTGAAGGCGAGGCAAAGGAAATAGGCGAAGAAGATATGCTCAATGCATTAAAATTTGCGCACGGTGAAATTAAAAAACTCGTAAAAGTTCAGAACGAATTAAGAGAACTTTGTGGTAAACCTAAAGCTGCTGTTCCTGAAAAAGTTATCGATCAAAACTTGTTAAACGATGTAAAAGAATTAGCTTATGAAAAATTCAAAGCTATTGTTGCATCGGTGCTCGCAAAGGAAGAACGTTCCGCTAAGAATAAGGAACTTGAAGAAGAAGTCCTTTCTGCTTTAGCTGAAAAATATCCCGAACAAGAAAAAGCAGTGAAAGAAATCTTGCACGATATGGAAAAGGATTTGATGCGAAAGAGAATTCTTGAAGAGGGATTGCGTCTTGATGGAAGGAACACAACGCAAATTCGTCCTATTACTGTTGAACTTGGTGTTTTACCTCGTCCGCACGGAACAGCATTGTTCACACGCGGCGAAACCCAGAGCTTAACCACCTTAACACTTGGTACAAAACAAGATGAACAGATAATCGATGGACTTGCAACTGAATACAAGAAGCGATTTATTCTTCATTACAATTTCCCTCCATTCAGTGTAGGTGAAGTTGGAAAATACAGCGGAGTGGGTAGAAGAGAAGTTGGCCACGGAAATCTTGCCGAGCGCTCACTAAAAAATATTGTTCCTCCTGAAAATATATTTCCTTATATGATTCGTGTTAATTCGGAAATTCTCGAATCGAACGGATCATCGTCAATGGCAACGGTATGTGCCGGTTCTCTTGCATTAATGGATGGCGGCGTTCCAATCAAATCTGCTATTGCCGGCATTGCTATGGGACTTGTAAAAGAAGGTGAGCAATATGCAATTCTTTCAGACATTTTAGGGAATGAAGATCATCTTGGTGATATGGATTTCAAAGTTGCCGGTTCCGATAAAGGTATTACCGGGTTCCAGATGGATATTAAAATTCAAGGAATCTCTTTTGAAATTATGGATAAAGCTTTAGCACAAGCCAAAGAAGGCCGCTTGCACATTTTGAAAATTATGAATGAAGCGATTTCTGCTCCAAGACCGCACATTTCAAAATATGCACCGATATTGTTATCAACTAAAATTCCGGTTGATAAAATTGGTACCGTCATTGGTCCCGGTGGAAAAGTTATTCAAAAAATTCAAAAGGATTTCGAAGTTGAAATTTCGATTGAGGAAGACGGAACAGTTAGCATTGCCGGTCAAGATCATCAAAAAGCCAAAGAAGCAAAAGAGTATATTAAATTGATGGTAGCCGAACCGGAAGCCGGTAAAAATTATAACGGCAAAGTTATTAAGATAACCGATTTTGGTGCATTCGTGGAATTTTTGCCCGGCACTCAAGGTCTGCTTCATATTTCTCAAGTTGATATCAAGCGGATTGATAAAGTAAGCGATGTGTTAAAGGAAGGTGATGCAATCCGTGTGAAATTATTATCGATTGAGAACGGTAAATTTAGTTTATCAAGAAAAGCACTGTTGAAAGAGAAAGAAGAACCGAAAACCGAAGTAGCAAAAGAAGTAAGCGAATAAAACAGCAGCCCGGCTCAATTGCCGGCTCTTTTTTACTAATTGAAATTATTCGCTGCTTAGATAAAGAATGTAAAATGAAGATTGGAAACCTCGATATTGGTAACAAATTATTTGTAGCCCCTATGGCGGAGGTTTCCGATTCACCGTTTAGGAAAATTGCTAAGGAACATGGTGCCGGTTTAGCATTTACTCAAATGATAAACGCACTTGGTGCCATACGCAGCGATTTCGATACACTGCGCCACCTTTCATTTAACCGATCGGAAAAACCAATTGGTGTTCAAGTATTAGGCAAAGATCCCGGAATTTTGGGAGAAGCTGTAAAAGAAATTTCAAAAAGCAAACCTGATCTGATCGATCTGAATTGCGGGTGCCCGGTCGAAAAAGTTGTTTGTCATAACATGGGTGCTGCTCTGCTGGATGACTCTAAAAAAATTGGAACGATAGTACGCACTATGGTCGATTCATCTAGCGGTGTTCCGATTTCTATTAAGGTTAGACTTGGTAAAGATAAATCGAAAATAAATATTATCGATATAGCAAAATCTGCCGAGAGCAATGGTGCATCGTTGATATTTATTCATACAAGAACTCGCGCGGATAAATACGATTCCGATCCTGATTGGAGCTGGCTTAAAAAAGTTAAAGAGAGTATAAAAATACCGGTTGTTGGCAACGGTTCCTTGTTTTCACCCATAGACATAAAAAGAATGATCGATGAGACCGGCTGCGATTCAGCCATGATTGCCAGGGGTTCGCTCGGTAATCCATTTATTTTCGATCGCTTTAATAGTCTGATGGAAAAAGGAATTGATCCGGGAGAACCCGGAGCGGAAACAGTAAAACATGTTCTGTTAAAACATATCAAATTGTTGGTAGCTGAGTACGGTGAATTACTTAGTATTGATAAATCTAAAAAACAATCAATTTGGTATTTCAGAATGTACCCCGGCGTGAACCAATTTTTAGATAAAGTATTTGCCAGCTCAAGTATTGATGAGTTGGTTCGCATAATAGAAGAGCATACTAAAAATATTTTATCCGGTGTTTACAACCACCATTCCACCGAGGAAATAAATAAAAAGTTTAAGAAGAAAGTACTTTTTTGGTTAACCGATGAATCTGTGGAAAGTCTCGGTTAATTAAAGTAGAAGAGTTTTTAATGAACAAAGAAATAATAATTAATTCGTCTACATCGCAAAATAGAGTAGCGATTACAGAAGACGGAAACTTAGTAGATTTTTTCGTTGACCATCCTGAAAAACAGAGAATGGTAGGCGATGTTTACCTTGGAAGAGTTGCCAGGGTATTGCCGGGCATCCGCGCAGCATTTATCGATATTGGTCTGAAACACGATGCGTTTCTTCATTTCTCCGATATTGGTGAAAGAACGGAAGCGTTGCAAGGTATTTTTGATGATGACGAGGATGATGATGAAAATGAAGAATCGATTAAACCATCAGAAAATACAGCGCAACCGGATCAGCCAATTGATACTGACCCAAATGCTGAACAACCTACTCTTACAATTCGAAAGCCCGAACAAAAAGAGAGACAAATTCCAAAGCTTCACAAAGGTCAGGAATTATTAATCCAGATTTTAAAGGAACCGGTCAAAGATAAAGGTGTTCGAGTTACTTCATCGATTTCTATCCCGGGCAGATTTTGTGTTCTGCTGCCGATGGATAATAAAATTGGAGTTTCTAAAAAAATTTTTGATTTCCGTGAACGGAAAAGATTACGAAGAATTGCCAGGGGAATAATTCCACAAAATTGCGGTTTGATAATTAGAACAGCTGCCAAGGACCAGGATGAAGAATCACTTTCCGGTGACTTGAAATATCTTGTCAAGATTTGGGAAGACATCGAGGAGGATGCCAAGAAACTTGATCCCCCTTCGCTTCTATATAAAGATTTAAGCACTACAATCAGTGTTATCCGTGATCTGTTTACACCTGATGTTTCAAAAGTTTATATCGACTCTAAAAAACTGTTTAAGGAAATAAAAAATTATATACAGTTTATTCAGCCGGCTCTGCTCGATCGGATTGAAGTTTACAAAGGTGAAGAGCCGATATTTGAAGCGTTCAAGATAGAACAGCAGATAAAAACTTTGATGGGCAGAAAAGTTTCACTGCCGAGCGGCGGACACATTGTAATTGAACATACCGAAGCTATGACTGTTATCGATGTGAACAGCGGTCGTTATGCTGCTAAGAAGGAACAAGAACTTAATTCTCTAAAAACCGATCTTGAGGCATCGCGTGAAATAGTAAGACAGCTACGAATGCGCGATATTGGAGGATTGATAGTTGTAGATTTTATTGATTTGGAAGATGAGAAAAACCGTAAGAAGATTTACGATGAATTGAAAAAGGAATTCAAGAAGGACAGAGCAAAAACAGCAATCCTTCCTATGACGGAATTCGGGTTGATACAGCTTACACGTGAACGCGTACGAGAAAATATTGTTCAATCGATGACTGAAGCTTGTCCTTACTGCCAGGGTACGGGGTTATTAACGAAGAAATCGAACCTGATCCACGAAATCGATGCCTGGCTAAAGCGGTACAAGTTGGAAGGAAAGTATAAATCGCTTATTCTAAAAGTTCATCCTTCTTTAGGATCGAAATTGAAAGAAGGTTTTATTTCTACAAGTACCAGATTGCAAATGAAATATTTTATTAAAATTAAATTAGATAAGGATGAGAAAGTAAGTCCGCAGATATTCAGGATGATAGCAAAAAAAACCGGAGAAGATTTAACAGAGGAATTTGTTTAGAAATCAATTCAAATAATTAAGAGTATTTTTATAATTTAATTCCTATAAAAGCGATAAATATATTTGGGAGAAGCTAAATGAAATTTTTTATCGATACTGCAAATATAGACCAAATAAAAGAAGCTGCATCTTATGGTCTTCTCGACGGCGTTACAACCAATCCATCCCTTGTTGCTAAGGAAGGAAAAAATTTTAGAGAGCTTTTAGAAGAGATTGTTAAAATAGTAGATGGCCCGATAAGTGCAGAAGTTGTTGCTACAGATTATAAAGGTATTCTTAAAGAAGCCAACGAGCTTGCAAAGATACATGATAATATTGTTGTTAAAGTTCCTCTTATTAAAGAAGGTCTAAAAGCCGTAAAAACTTTATCCGAAGAAGAAATAAAGACAAATGTAACATTGTGCTTTTCGCCATCGCAAGCATTACTGGCTGCCAAAGCCGGCGCAACTTATATAAGTCCGTTTGTTGGAAGACTTGACGATATCAGTCATGAAGGGATGGATTTGATTGCGCAGATTGTACAGATTTACAAAAATTATAATTATAAAACTCAAGTTCTTGTAGCAAGTATCCGTCATCCACTTCATCTTGTGGAAGCTGCAATGATGGGTGCGGACGTATGCACGATGCCTTTTGATGTAATTGAAAAACTATTCAAACATCCGTTGACAGATCTTGGTCTTGAGAAATTTTTAAACGATTGGAAAAAAGCAAACCAGAAATAATCTAGAGGCTTATTGATAATGAAAAAAACAAAATTTTATTCGATTCATGAAAAGTTAGGCGCTAAGATTGTTGATTTTGCCGGGTTCAAAATGCCGGTTCAATATTCATCAATTATTGCAGAACACAAAGCAGTTAGAACCGGTGTAGGTGTGTTTGATGTTTCTCACATGGGTGAGATTTTTATACGCGGTAATAAAGCTCTCGATTTTGTCCAGCATATTACCGTAAATGATGCTTCATTGCTTACCGATGGTAGAGTACAATATTCGGCTATGTGTTATAACGATGGCGGAATTGTTGACGATCTTCTTGTTTACCGTATAAATGCAAACGAATTTATGCTCGTTGTTAACGCATCAAATAAAGATAAAGACTATGCGTGGATGAAAGAGAATAATATTTTCGGTGTTGATATCATCGATGAGAGCGATGATTACTCTTTACTTGCCGTACAAGGTCCAAAATCGAAAAATGCAATTGAAAAAATTTGCGACAAACCTTTGAACCTTGAGTATTATCATTTCTTCTTTGCAAAAGTTGCCGGCTTTGATATGCTGGTTTCCAGGACCGGCTATACCGGGGAACTTGGCTTTGAATTATATTTTAAAGGCGATGAAACTACTGCGGAAAAAATCTGGGATTCTCTTTTTGAAGCCGGGAAAGAATTTGATATTCAACCGGTTGGTCTTGGTGCCCGTGATTCACTCCGTCTAGAAATGGGTTACTGTTTATACGGCAACGATATTGATCAAACAACGAATCCGTTGGAAGCCGGTCTCGGGTGGATTACCAAACTTAAAAAACCTTCATTCATAGCTAAAGATGTTTTAATCAAAGTTAAAGAAGAAGGTTTAAAAAGAAAATTAGTCCCGATGGTATCCGACGAAAAAGCATTTCCGCGTCACGGTTACGATTTGTCCGTAAGCGGTTCTAATGTTGGACACATTACAAGCGGCACAGTAAGCCCGGTACTCGAAAAAGCTATTGCACTTGGTTATGTTAAAACCGAATTTGCCAGGGAAGGAAATCAAATAAACTTTTTGATACGCGGAAAAGAGGTGCCGGCAGTTATAACAAAATTACCTTTCGTGAAAAATTGATATGAAGATTAATGTCCTAACTTCAAATATTAGTTTTGATGATCTCTATTTTACCGGTAAGACGTGTGTGGTAATTGATGTTCTGCGTGCATCGACTGTCATCGTAACTGCACTTTCCAACGGTGCAAAGGAAATTATACCGGTTGGTACTGTTGATTTTGCAATGAAAGTTTCCGGTGATGCTTTTAGAAGCCAGACTTTGCTCGGCGGTGAAAGGAATACGAAAAAGGTTGAAGGTTTTAATCTTGGTAATTCTCCGCTTGAATACACATCTGAAATTGTAAATGGGAAATCGATTATTCATTATACTACCAACGGCTCCAAATCAATTGTTAAAGCTAAGTTTGCAGAAAATCTATTCATAGCTTGCTTTAATAATCTTACCTCGGTAGTTGATCACATGAGCGGACTCAATAAAGATTTTGAAATCATTTGTGCCGGTAACAATGGTGCGTTAAATATGGAGGATTCTGTTTGTGCCGGTAAGATGATTTTTGAAATCCAGAAAAGAAAAAAAGATTTGATCTTGTCGGATTCTTCGAACGCTTGTTTGATTTTGTACAAAACTTTTTCAAAAAGTATTTTGAAAATGCTTAAGAGTACCGAACACGGTAAACTTTTAATTGAAAACGGATTTGCCGATGATATCAAAGAATGTGCAAAATTAGATACTACAGATATAATTCCTTACTTTAGTTCCGGTGTTATAAAAAAGCTTGAATTAAATAATTCTGCATAAGAGTAGATTTCGGATAATGGCAAAGAAAAATAATCATAAAGAAATAACTGCCTCCTCATCAGAAGAAAAATTCTTTGTTATATCGCCTCGCAAAAAGAAAAAACTTCTCGGGATATTTTTAATAGTATTTGCACTTTTAATATTATTAAGTATTCTTTCTTATTCACGATCGGATGAATCATCATTTAGTTACCGCTTTACGGATCTGTTCAATGTTTTTACACAGAACGCCGAGCTGAAAGAAAAAGCAGCCGGTACTCATAACTGGCTTGGTATTTTCGGCGCTTACATTTCGTATTTCTTCATTCATTCTACCTTGGGTTACTTCTCGATTGTTTTCCCGGTAATAATGTTTATATGGGGTTATACTGCACTAAAAGGAGAGAACAGCAGACTTGCAGTATATATCACAAACTTTTTATTAGTGATGGGACTATTGTTGGCGACTTTTTTTGGTATGATACGCTATACACCGGAGATAAATTTGTTTGCAGATGTTTACGAACTTTCCGGTAACATCGGATTGTTTTTGGGAACCGCCATCAGCCGCTTACTTGGTGGTTTGGGAAGTATAATTTTTCTTTCGGCTGCAATACTTGTTACCCTAATCATCGCTTTTGATTTTAAGTTGAGCTGGATATTCGGATTTCTGAAAAAACTGTTTAAAGAAGGCGAGTCGGAAGTAAACGACATTACGATTAAAACTCCCGAAGATGAAAGACTTGATGATAATCTTGCAAAGATTAAAAATTTAAGAGAGGGGTCAAGACTTAAATCGTTATTTAAAGATGATGACGAGATTGAAGAAGATGCGGATAAGGAACTTGAGACTAAAATTAGAATTGTCAAAAAAGATGAACCAGAAAAAATAATTGCTGCCGGTGATATTTTTGATGAAATACCTAAATCGAAAAAACTTGATGCTAAACAACAAAAACCTAAGATAGATGAAGAAGACCTTCCTATTGTTGATAAAGAAGAAGAATCCAAATTTCCGGAACAATGGGAAGAAGAAATTGATTACACTCCGCCTAAATTGGAATTGTTAACTGCAGCAGATGATGAAGAAGTGAAAATTCATGAAAGCGAGTTGAAACGAAATGCTGAATTGCTCAAAGAAAAACTCGCTCTATTTGATATACAAATCGAAGATATCACTGTAACACCGGGACCGGTCGTTACATTATACGAGATTGTACCGGCACCCGGAGTTAAAATTTCAAGAATTGTTAGTCTGGAACATGATATAGCCCTTGCGCTAGCTGCAAGAGGAATCAGAATAATTGCACCGATACCGGGCAAGAGTGCAATAGGTGTAGAAATTCCTAATGCACAAGCTTCGTTGGTAAGAGCGCGTTCGGTAATAGCCAAGCTAAAAGATACAAAAGCGGAATTGCCGCTTGCATTGGGCAAAACGATTTCAGGTGATGTTTATATAACCGATTTAGCTAAGATGCCTCATATGCTTATTGCCGGTTCAACCGGTTCCGGAAAGAGTGTCGGCATAAACATGATTATCAACAGTTTGATTTATGCAAAGCATCCGTCGGATATAAAGTTTGTAATCATTGATCCTAAAAAAATAGAATTATCATTCTATAAAAAAATTAACAAACACTTTTTAGCTGTATCGCCGGATCTTGAAGAGGAAATTATTACGAATCCTCAGAATGCTCTGCTTGCTTTAAAAGCGGTAGAATATGAGATGGAAAAGAGATACGATAAGCTTGCTAAAGTTGGTGTGCGCAATATTGTTGACTATAACAAAAAAGTATCTAATCCTAAAACACGCCCGAAAGATACCGATGAAATGAAGCATTATAAGATGCCCTACATTATAATTATTATTGACGAACTTGCCGATTTGATGATTACTTCCGGCAAAGAGGTAGAAGAGCCGATCGCACGTCTTGCACAGCTTGCAAGAGCAGTTGGAATTCATTTGATACTTGCAACACAGCGCCCATCGGTAAACGTTATAACCGGCGTAATCAAGGCTAACTTCAGTGCGCGTGTTGCATACCAGGTTGCAACTAAGATAGATTCAAGAACTATTCTTGATATGAACGGTGCAGAACAATTACTCGGCAGCGGGGATATGCTCTTCTTGCCCGGCGGCATGCCAAAACCGATTCGTATTCAAAATGCTTTCATCTCAACCGAAGAAGTAGAAAAAATTACAAACTTCATTTATACACAAAAAGGTTTTTCTAAAAGGTATTTCTTGCCTTCGATGTTCGAAAAGAAAAAAGCAGATATGGGTGATTTTCTCTCAGATCTCGACCCGATGTTTGAAGAAGCTGCCCGTGTTGTTGTGCGCCATCAACAAGGATCTGTATCACTTTTGCAAAGAAGATTAAAACTTGGTTATTCGAGAGCCGCAAGAATTGTTGATCAGCTTGAACAAGCCGGCATTGTTGGTCCCTCTGAAGGCAGTAAAGCAAGAGAAGTTATTGTAGAAAGTGAAGAACAGTTGGAAACAATTTTAAGATCCTTATAAATGGTTGCTAATTTTATTACGCTCTTATTCCTTCTTGTTTATAATTATTCGGTTCAGTCCGGGAATGAACTGTTAAAACGAATTCAAAATGAATTTAGATCATTCGAGAATTTTAGTGCTCAATTCACACAGATTATTTATGATGAACAAGGGAAGTCAACGGGTAGAACATCAGGAAAATTTACTTATAAGAAAAAAAATAAATTTATAGTTGAGCTGAAAAATTCATCGATTGTATCCAACGGTGAAACTATATGGAATTACGATAAAAAACTTAAGCGTGTAGTGATAAGTTATTTTGATGATGAGCCTACATCTTTTTCGTTGGACAGATTTGTTTTCGATTACCCGGCTCTTTGCAGAACCCGGAGTGTAAAAATCGATGAACCGAATCAGCAGCTTCTTGAACTTATTCCAAAAGATGAAAATTTAAATTTCAAGAGCATAAAAATTTGGGTTGGCGAAAGCTATTTCATTAATAAACTGGAAATAGTAGATTTAAGTGATCTCAAATTCACTATACAAATTAGCGACGTAAAGAAAAATCAGGATATTTCCGATTCAAAGTTTACATTCTATCCGCCAAAAGGGATACAAATTATTGACCTCCGGTAATAAAAATAGTTCGTTTAGAAAACTTGGCAGTTATTTATTGCCGGTTCTATTCACTTTCGTTTTTTTGTTCCTCGCATTTAAAGATATTGATCTGGCAAAATCTATCAGAATAATAACACAATCGTCGCTAATCTGGCTGGTTATCTATGTCTTGGTATTTTACTTGTCGCACTACATCCGCGTGATTCGCTGGAAGGTGATTATCAAACCGATTAAGCCTGACACATCGCAATTGCATTTGTTCGGCGCTGTAATGATTGGTTACGGTGTTAATTGTATTATTCCCCGCTTAGGCGAAATATACCGCGGCATGTTTCTAGGTAAGTGGGAAGGACTTTCAAGAACGAGCATGGTCGGGACAGTTATTATAGAAAGAATAATAGATATTTTATTTTTTGCACTCGCCTCATTAATCAGTGTACTACTTTTTCCGGGTAATCTTTTTGAGGAAATTTCATGGCTTAAGACCTCTTTGATAATCGGGTTCGCATTTATAATACTTTTTTTTGTATTACTGATATTGATGGTTAAGTTCGAAAAGAAATTTTCTAATTCGTTAATTAAGATAATTTCAAAATTCAGCAAAACAGTAAGTACAAAGTTATCCGATCTCTTCTCAACTTTGATTGATGGTATATCTACTATCCGCAATTTAAAGAGTATATTAATAATAGTATTGCTAACAGCCGTTATGTTGTTGACATATGCATTGAATGCTTACGTAGGATTTTACATGCTTCACTTGGAAAAAGAAGTGGGCGTTAGTTTTGTAATGGCCTGGGTCTTAATGACGATCAGTTCTTACGGAGTTGTTATTCCAACACCCGGCGGAACGGGTTCGTACCATATTATTGCCATTTTAGTTTTAACACAGTTATATAATTTTAGTAGTGAAATAAGCGCGGCTTACGCACTTCTTACCCATCTTATCTCGTATATCATTTTTATTGGAACTACTTTAATAATAATTTTGGTTATTAATCGTATCAGGGTAAAGAACGGTTTTAAGAGCGAAAACTTTATCTCTGTCTTTAACATCAATTCGGAAACAAAATGAGAAAATATATTATTTGCTTTTTCCTCATACCGATGTTTGCCATAGACGCACAATGGGATTTCAGTGTTTCGATGGGATTGGATTTCAAATCTACATCGTCTTTCCGCGATTATATCAATTCGGGTTTTGCACCGGCGAATGATAAACTTTCTACATTTTCCAGCTCGGTTAATTTTAACGCTGAGGCCGGCTATCAATTTACCGAAACATTTCAGCTTGCACTCGAATACAGTTTATCAATTGATTCTTACAACACTTCTGTAGCTCCCGGTGGTGTATATGAGATTTCATATAATTCGCATCGACCTTCGTTGATAGGTTATTATGTTGTAAAAGGGGATGGTTATAAATTCAAATTTGGCGGAGGCATAGGTCCCCGGTTTATTTCGCTGGAAGAAAAAATTATATTGTCAACTGATTATACAACTAACGGTTTTGGAGTTTTATTAAAAGCTGACGGTAATACTTTACTCGGCGGTGATTTTTATGCATTAATCGGTTTCGATATACGGTATGATATGCCCGGTGAGTTGAAATCCGATGACGGGACATATATACAAAATTATGGCAACGGGGAAAGAGTTAACTTAAACGCATTATCATTTGGTATTAAACTTGGAATAGCATACTTACTATAGGAGAAGCATGAATATTTTAGAAGCTATTTTTCTTGGGGTTATCCAGGGCTTAACAGAATTTCTTCCGATAAGCAGTACCGGTCATTTAACCGTTGCCGGCAAACTGATGGGATTGATATCTGCAGAGAACCCTGAAGAATGGACGGCTTTTATTGCTGTAATTCAACTTGGTACTTTAGCTGCCGTATTAATCTATTTTTGGAATGATCTTTTATATATAGTTAAAGATTTTTTGAGTGATAATTTATTCAAACCGAAAAAGTTTGCCGATCAATCTCCGAATTCTAAAATGGGCTGGTACTTAATTATTGCAACTCTTCCGGTTGTTGTAATAGGACTTTTGTTCAAAGATACAATTGAAGGTGTACTTACCAAAAATCTTATTGTTATATCGATTAGTTTGATTGCACTTGGTATAATTCTGTTTATAGCCGAAAAGTTAGGCAAGTTCGACCGCGATCAAAAAAAAATTAATTGGTTCGATTCACTTATAATTGGGTTGGCACAGTCATTAGCTCTTATCCCGGGTTCTTCCCGTTCCGGCACAACAATAACTGCCGGATTGTTTTTAGGATTCAACCGGGAAACAGCAGCACGATTTTCTTTTTTGATGAGTATCCCGGCAGTATTGGCTAGTGGCCTTCTCCAATTCTACCAATCACTCGACCAGCTTAATTTTAATAGCTCAATAAATTTAATTGCTGCAACATTAGTATCTGCTGTTGTAGGTTATCTATCTATAGAATTTTTGCTGAGATATTTACGGAAAAGATCCGTTATGGTTTTTGTAGTATATCGAATTGCAATTGGAATTTTGATTCTACTATTAATATACAATGGTGTCATTCAATCATAGTAAGGGGGAATCAATGAAAAAAAGTATCCTGATATTATTATTTACATTTGTTTTAATATCATGCAAATCAGGCAGCACAAATAAATCCGGGAACAACATAATAAAAGGAGCCAACGTGGATAAATTAATGGATTTGAAAAGTAATGAAATGCTTGTTGCGAAAATTTCTACAACAATGGGTGATATCGAGATTGAATTATATCCATCTGAAGCACCTAAAACAGTCAAAAATTTTTCGTCATTGGCGAATAAAGGATTTTATAATGGGGTAATATTCCATCGAGTAATAAAAAATTTTATGATTCAAGGTGGTGACCCAACCGGGACCGGCAGAGGAGGGACGAGTATTTACGGAGGTCCTTTTGAAGATGAATTTTCCGTTAATCTTCGTCACGATGCCCCGGGAGTGCTATCAATGGCTAATGCCGGACCTAATACAAATCAAAGTCAGTTTTTTATAACGACTGTCGCAACTCCCTGGTTAGATGCAAGACATACTGTATTTGGTAAAGTTATAAAAGGTATGAACGTTGTATCTGCAATAAGTGAAGTTGAAACAAATCCAATGGATAAACCGCTTCAAGATGTAGTAATGAAAAATGTTGTCGTAGAGAAACGTACTAAGTAAATGAAACAAAGTGAATTTTTCACATCACGATGGGGATTGATCCTTTCTACACTTGGTATTGCCGTAGGCACCGGAAATATTTGGCGTTTTTCTAGAGTTGTGGCTCAGAATGGTGGAGGATCGTTTTTAATTCCCTGGGTGATTTTTTTATTAATCTGGTCGGTACCTCTTATTATTGCAGAATTTGCTATAGGAAAATCGACACGTCTTGCACCTATTGGAGCCATAGCAAAAACAGCCGGCAGTAAATTTGGCTGGATGGGTGCTTTTATAACTTTTGTTTCTACGGCTATAATGTTTTATTATTCTGTTGTAACCGGCTGGTGTATTAGGTATTTATTTTCTGCTATCTCCGGAGATCTATTCAATGTATCAAATCATATAAATTATTGGAATGACTTTTCTTCGAGTAATTTACCTATCATATTCCATTTTATTGCAATGCTGTTTTGTGCTATTATAGTCTATAGAGGGATTGTTAACGGAGTTGAAAAAATAAACCGAATTTTTGTTTCTTCACTTTTAATTATTTTAGTCATTTTATTGATCAGGTCAGTCACTTTACCAAATGCGTCCGAAGGGTTAAAATATTTTTTTACTCCAGATTGGAATTATTTATTAGAGTATAAAGTTTGGTTGAATGCATTAACTCAAAATGCCTGGGATACCGGCGCCGGTTGGGGATTGATCCTGACCTATGCAATCTATATGAAGAAGAAAGAGGATATTTCCTTAAATGCTGCTCTAATCGGTTTCGGTAATAATTCTGTTTCTCTTATTGCCGGCATGATGATTTTCTCGACCGTATTTGCATTAGGCGGTGCAGATGCTATGGATCAAATATCTCAATCAGGTCCGGCAAATACCGGGATAACATTTATTTATCTCCCATTGTTATTTTCTAAAATGTCCGGCTCAATTATCATTAATACTATTTTTGCCATACTATTTTTTATTGCTCTCTCATTTGCGGCAATTACTTCGTTAATATCAATGATCGAGCTGGCAACAAGAACACTCATCGATTTCGGTATAGTAAGAAAAAAAGCAATCGTAGTTATTAGTGTTTCTGGTTTTCTTCTTGGATTGCCTTCAGCCATAGATATTAATTTCCTGATTAATCAAGACTGGGTATGGGGAGTTGGGTTGATTCTAAGCGGATTTTTCATTGCATTTTCAATAATTAAATATGGTGTTAACAAATTTCGAGATGAGATTATCAATGGGTTGGGCAGTGATATTAAAATAGGAAGATGGTATAATTATATAATTCGATTTGTTGTACCATTGCAAGCAGTTGTATTATTGTTATGGTGGCTTATTTCGTCAACAACATGGGACCCTGAATGGTGGAATCCGTTCCATGCAGAAAATTTAGGAACTTGTCTTGCACAATGGTTTGTAGTTTTATCTCTATTTATTTTAACAAACAAATTTTTGGTTAAATATACATTCAAAAACATTGTATGAATTTGGAAACAATTTTAACCGCTGTTTTGGTTGTTGGTATAGTATGGGGCGGCGTTGTATTTTTTTTAAGCCGTGCAATAAAATATGAACGAACAAAGGTTGAAAAAGATTAAGCTATGGCTAAGGTAAAATTACCATCATATAACGAATTACAAAAGTATCTCCACAAAGATAAGTTGCTGCCGGTCTATTTTTTTTGCGGCGACGATGATTACGGGATTAACCAGGCAGTGGGACAAGTAATCAAAGTTGCCGAGCCATTAATTCAATCAGATTTTGATAAAGAAACATTCAGCCTGGAAAAAGGTCAAAATTTATCGCAATTACTTGATGTTGCATTAGCATTTCCCTTTGGAGGTGGTAAAAAAGTAATTGTTATAAAGAACTTTGAAAAACTTAACGATAAAAAAGAGTTTATAAATTATATCTCCAATGCACCGGACTTTACTATTCTAATTGTCACTCATTTAGGAAAAATTTCCGATGCATCACGAGAACCTTTTGCGTCACTTCTAAAGAAAAATTTCTTATTTGAATTTAATAGCGAAACGGGCGATGATTTGGTTGACTGGCTGATTCGTAAAGCAAAAGAAATGGGAGTAAGTTTTTCTGATGATGGTGCCCGTTTACTGATTGAAATTGTTGGCGGAGATAAAAGTTTACTTGAGATGCAGATTGACAAATTCATAGATTTTGCTGCAGATAAGAAGGATATATCTGACGAAGATATCAGAAAAATTGCATCTCCAACAAAGAACTATTCCATATTTGATTTACAAGATGCAATTGGTATCGGCAATAAAACTAAAGCACTGGAAATTGCCTACAATCTTTTGGATGGTGGGGTAGATATTATTGTTATTATTAGCATGATCGCAAAATTTATTATTACCATTGCCCAAATCATGGAGTTAGCAAGATTAAATATTAACGACAATGAAGCTGCTAAAAAAATTAATGTAAGCTGGTATTACTATATTAATTGTAAAAAAGCCAAATTTCTACTATCGGATGAGAGGTTGCTAAACTCGTCCAGGGCATTGATGAATGCCGACGTTTCAGTTAAAACTACAAGTATGGATTCCAAAACTGTATTAACGATTCTTATTTCAGAAATAATGATGCTGAATTAATTCCCAGGGATTATTAATCCTTGCAAAAAAAATGATTTATGGGTAAAATTAATCCCGAAAATTTGAAACAATCTTATTATTGGACAAGTATAATTGGCTCAAGATAAAATATTGACGGAATTGACCGACGAAGAACTTATTAAGGTTTTTCAACAAACAAATGATTTAGCGCCTTATGAGATTTTGGTAAAACGCTATAAGGACCCCCTAATGAATTTTGTTTACAGATTTGTTGGCGATCGTGATGCTTGTACAGATATAGTTCAGGATACGATGATCAAGTTCTACCTTAATAAAGATTCTTACCGTGAATTCGCGAAGTTCTCTACATGGATCTATACGATTGCCGGTAATCTTGCTAAGAATGAATTGAAAAGGAGACGCCGGAGAAATATCTTTTCGCTCGATAATAGCGATGATGAAAGATCACTGCAAATCGAAGATAAATCTTTTGTTGCACCTGATCGGGCAACTGATAGTGAAATTAAAAATGAAATGATCCAAAGAGCATTATTGAAAGTTAAACCAGTCTATCGGGAAGTTGTAATACTAAGGGATATTCAGGAATTGTCCTACGAGGAGGTAGCAGAAATTACGCATCTTTCCATTGGAACAGTTAAATCAAGAATTAACCGCGGTAGAAATCAATTACAAAAATTATTGAAAAACATTTATAGAGAGTAAGCCTATGGAGATAAAAGGTTACAATGATGAAATGAAATTCTCAGAATTAAAAAGTGATTTGAAAAATCTTCCTAAAATTAGCGCCCCGGATAATTTTGAGTATAATCTATATACTAAAATTCAAAACAAATCCTTTGCTGACCTTACCGAGCAAAGAGGAAAATTCAGCTTTGTAAAATTTTTCGCTCCATCTGCAATCGTAGTAACTGCATTAATTGCTTTTTTTATATTTCTACCTAACTCGGATCAGCAATTAGATAATCCCTTAATGTCTGAACCGCAAGAAATTGCAAGCAGTGGTCAAAAAGTTGTTGAAACAATACAGAATGACAATACCCCAAATAGGGAAGTTTCTGCAACACCAAATTCCAATTCTGTTCGTTCGCAGAATCCAAGCAAAGCTTCGCCGAACACTAACTTTGCTACAAATCAAGAAAGAAAGTACCCGATTAACAGAAAGCAATCTGTTGCTGTTGATGAGTTTATTTCGGGGGATAACAAAAATAATTCCGATATTCGTCAGGGTAACGTTGTAAATAGTGGTACCGGTTCAGATGAGTTTGACGGTTTTTTTGTAAGAGAACAGCCGGATCAAAAAACTCTCGAAAAATACCGGGCAATGATCGATTCAGTTAAAAGAGCCCAGGCAAAGGAAGATTCCTTGAAAAAAGCTAAAAAAACAAGGTAATTACCACAATCCTTATTTGGTTTTTTAGCCATGTATCGTTAAATTTACCACTCAAATTTTAACAAGGACGTAAAATAGATATGAAACCAGGTATTCATCCGGCTTACAAAAAATGTGAAGTTACGTGTGTATGTGGCAATACATTCATTACAAGATCGACAGTTAGTTCAATAAAATTGGAAATTTGCTCGGAATGTCATCCATTTTTTACCGGAAAACAGAAGATCGTTGACTCAACCGGAAGAGTTGAAAGATTCAAGAAAAAATACGGAATTAAGCAAGCTTAATTTTTCTAAATTTATGTTTAGGGCTGTTGTAGTACAGCCCTTTTATTTTTTAAATACCTACCGCTTTAAGATATCCTTAGCTGAATTTTTATGGTGACAGAAGAGAACATTGAAAAACAAGCCGTTAATCTTTATCAAGGTGTAAGAGGTTTTGCTGTAAAAATCCTCAATCGTGTTGATAGGACAGACGCCTATTTAGATAAATTATTAGAGATTGAATTAAAAAACTCAAATCTATCCGGTCCTGATAAGGCACTTCTCTTTGAGATTGTCCATGGTGTAATGCGTTGGATGGGAAGAATTGATTGGATTCTTAATGGATTTTATAAAGGTCAATTTTCTAAGGTTGTACCCAACATTAAAAACGCTTTGCGTGTTGCGCTTTACCAAATTTTATTTCTTGATAAAATTCCAGACTATGCCGCAGTTAATGAAGCCGTTGAATTCGTAAAAAAACTTCAAGGACAAAAATACGCCGACCTTGCAAATGCTGTACTAAGAAATATAATTAGAAGCAAAGATTCAATTCGTTATCCGGATCCTAATGAAGACATCGTTGCATACTTAAGCGCGTATTATTCACACCCTACCTGGATGGTAAAAAGGTGGCTTAATAGATACGGTAAAGAGCAAACTGAAAAATTACTCTCATTTAATAATAACAAACCTTCCCATACACTTAGGGTCAATGGTCTGATAACTAACAAAGATGAATTTGCTAGGTTACTTGATTCTGTTGAATTAAAATATTCTTTCAGCAAATATCTGCCAAACTTTATACGCCTCAATATTCTAACAAATATTACTGATTGGGAATATTTTAATAAAGGATATTTTTCCATTCAAGATGAAAGCACGGCGCTTCCCGTTCTACTGCTTGAGGCACAACCCGGAATGAGAATATTAGATTTATGTGCTGCCCCCGGTGGTAAAACTGCATATATAGCCGATATACTGCAGAATAATGGTGAAATAATTGCCATTGATCGTTTTGAAAGCAGATTGAAAATACTCCAGAAAAATTTAAGCCGCTTAACCGTTTCTTGTGTAAGAACCGTAGTAAAAGATGCTTTAGAATTTGAAGACGAGGAAGGTTTCGACAGAATACTGGTTGATGCCCCTTGCTCTGGGTTAGGGACATTAACAAAAAAACCTGATTTGAAATGGAAGAAAGACTTGGGGGATATTAGAAAAATTGTTAATATTCAGTATAATTTGATAAAAAAAGGTGCATCGTTATTAAAGGTTGGCGGCAGCCTGGTTTATAGTACATGTACTATGGAACCGGAAGAAAATCAGGAAACGATTAAAAAGTTTTTAAGCGAGTTCCCAAATTTTGAACTTGTTGATGCATCAAAAATTTTGAACAGCGAATTAGTAGATAATGATGGATTTGTTTGCACTTATCCTCACATTCATGGTATTGACGGATCGTTTGCAGCTAAGTTGGTTAGGAAACATTAAAAAACGAAAATAAATGCCAACAGAGTCCTTAAAAAAGTTTGCTGAAGAATTAAGACTTTGCCGCGAAGAAAAAGGTATCACACTTCAGCAAATAGCTAACCGTACCAAAATCGACATTAAATACCTCCGTGCAATTGAAGAAGCTAACTTTGATATCTTACCCGAACTTTACATGAGAGCGTTTATCAAAGAATATGCACAATCACTTGACTGCGAGACATTTGATGTAATTAAAAAATTTGATCTTGCTAAAAAAGGTATTGTTGAAACAGCAGCTGAGAAAGTTGACGCTGCAGATTCTTTGAAGGCAACTTCGAGCGGTGAAAAAGAGTCCGCCATGATTGAACAAGAAAATGATGAACTTAAAAGCGAATCGGGAAAACCGCAAAAGAAATTTATATTGAATAAAAATCTTATCTATGCAGTAAGCGGAGTAGCTATTCTAATATTGGTTTATTTTGTTTTCATAAACCAGGCATCACCAGATCAATCATTGATGGTTACAAATGAACCGGAATTAGGCAATAATCCAAGGTACGAAGTTGATTCATCCGAAATCTCTCAAGAATCAAACATAGTTCATGATGATAGCTTGGACCTTGTATTGACTACATCCGGCAGAGTCTGGTGTAAAATATTAAAGGATAATAAAGAGGTATTCCAAAATTTTATTGAAGCAAATCAAACTAAATCCTTCCGGGCATATAAAGAGTTCCGTGTTGTAGTAGGCAATGCCGGTTTTGTTAATCTTAAATTGGAAAACAAAGATTTGAATCTTGAACATAAGCCCGGGGAAATCAGAAATTATATTATTAATTCCGATACAGTTAAATCATATATTTTATCAGTACCATCGAAGAATGAAAAAAGAACCCCGGCAAAGAATTGAGGAATTACGAAAACAGATTTCAGAGCACGATTACAGATATTTCATTCTTGCTCAACCATCAATTAGCGATTACGAGTACGACCAATTATTCAACGAACTTGTACATCTTGAAAAGGAAAACCCTCATTTAATTACAAGCGATTCTCCTACTCAACGTACCGGGTCCAATCTGACCAATGAATTCAATACGATTGTTCATAAAATTCCTATGCTTAGTTTATCTAATACATACAGCAAAGAAGAATTATTCGATTTTGACCGACGTGTTCGAGAGATGCTTCCCAATACAGAAAAAATTGATTATGTATGTGAGTTGAAGATTGATGGAGTATCGGTAAGTTTAAATTATTCTAATGGGATTCTTAATTATGCTGCTACAAGGGGTGATGGTACTACCGGCGAGGAAATTACCAATAATGTAAAGACTATTAAATCTGTACCGTTGAAAGTAAGAACCCTAGATTCTAAAAAAAGTAACACGTTGAATTTTGAAGTACGCGGTGAAATCTATATGGAAACGGAAGCATTCAATAAAATGAATGCCGAACGCGAACTGGAGGGAGAAAAAACTTTTGCAAATCCGAGAAACTCAACAGCCGGTACAATTAAACTTCTTGATCCCAAAATTGTAGCAAAAAGGCCGCTCCAAATTTTTACATATTATTTATTCTCGGAGACAAAGGAATTATCCTTTCATATCGAAAACTTAAAATTATTGATTGAACTCGGATTCCGTGTAAATCCAAACTATAAACTTTGTCATTCTATCGAAGAGGTTCTGGATTTTTGTAATTACTGGGAAGAAAAACGTGATACTCTTCCTTACGAAATTGACGGTGTAGTAATAAAAGTTAATTCCTTAAAGCAGCAGAAAATATTAGGTAACATTGCGAAATCACCAAGATGGGCAGTTGCGTTCAAATTTAAAGCTAAACAAGCGGCAACTAAATTAAACAAAATAACATGGCAAGTAGGCAGAACCGGTGCTTTAACACCGGTTGCAGAACTTGAACCAATCTTCTTAGCCGGTTCTACTATTAGTAGAGCAACATTGCACAACATTGATGAGATAAAAAGGAAAGATATTCGCGAAGGTGATATTGTTATTATCGAAAAAGGCGGCGATGTAATTCCAAAAGTTGTTTCTGTGGATGTGAGTAAAAGGAATAAAAAATCAGTACCGACCACGATACCGCAGAAATGCCCGGTGTGTGGTTCAAAATTATATCAGCCGGAAGAAGAAGTGGCTATCTATTGCGAGAACAATTTTTGTCCGGCACAAGTGAAAGGAAGAATATCGCATTTTGCTTCGAGAGGCGCGATGGATATTGAAGGACTCGGTGACTCTCTTATCAATCTTTTTGTTGAAATGAAATTGATTAAGGATTACTCAGACATTTATATTTTAAAAAGTAAAAGAGATGAATTAATTAACATAGAACGACTTGGGGAAAAGAGTGTTGATAACCTACTTAATTCAATAGAAAAAAGTAAAGCCAGACCTTTTGACCGGGTACTCTTTGCCTTGGGAATAAGATTTGTAGGTGCCGGTGCTGCTAAAAAAATTGCGGATCATTTCCTTAGTATAGATCCTATTATAAATGCTTCTCAGCAAGATATAGAAGAAATCCATGAAATTGGTCCGCGTATTAGCCAGAGTATAAAAAGATTTTTTGCTGATAGTAATAATCGAAAGTTATTGGACCGTTTAAAGAAAGCCGGGCTGCAGTTTCAGTTTGAAAAGAAGGAGAAAGCCTCTAACAAATTAGAAGGGATGAGTTTTGTATTAACCGGAACATTATCAACCATGTCGAGGGAAGAAGCAAAGGAAAAAATTATTGCTAATGGTGGAACAGTTGTTTCATCTGTAAGTAAAAATACAAATTTTGTTTTAGCCGGAGAAAATCCCGGTTCAAAACTCGATAAAGCAGTTAAACTCGGCATCAGAATTATTACCGAGGATGAATTTTACCGGATGATTTGAACAATGTTCGAGAACGTTAAAAAGAAAATTGGTCGTTATTTACTGAATAAGAGGTATTGTAAAACCGATTGCTCGGTTATTAATTATAATAATGCTCTTTTGAAATCATCGGATATTTTTGTGATTATGCCGAGAAACGATCAGGATTTTTATCACTCGCTCGATCTAATTAAGTTTTTGTTAAACCAGGGAAAACGTATCACACTGTTTTTGCCTGAATTTAAATACAACCTAATACCGGAAAAGGATAAGTATAGATTTGTATCATACCAGCCGCAGCAAGCTACAAGATTTTTTCTGCCGGATAAAACTTTAGAATCGATGCTTAAAGTAAAAGAATTTGATGCTGTAATTGATCTAAACCGCAGTGAAGACCTTTTTTACAGTGCCGCTGCAAATATAGTAAAATCAAAAATACGGATCGGTTTTTCAAGGCAGTTTTCGGAAAACTGTTACAATCTTCAGTATAGGGATTGGAATAATCAATTAGATACTAATTATAATGGTTTTTTGAGCTTTTTAAAGATGTTTTAAATTTATCTTTTTGAATAATTAAATGAATTTGTAGATTAGAGATGTAAATAATCAAAGATGGCGTATTCAGATGAGTGAAAACATTAATTATGAGTTAAAAAAGACGAAAGACATAGCAATTTTCAAGCTGAATGAAAAGCGTTTTGATGCTTCAATTGCGGGTTTTGTCAAAGGTGAATTCACAATTCTGCTTCATACTGAGGATGTAAAGAAATTAATTATTGATCTCTCCGAAGTTGAATATTGCGATAGCTCCGGCTTAAGTGCTATTCTGCTTGCTTTTAGAATACTTCAAACAAATGAAGGACTGATTAGGTTAGCTTCCCCGACTAAAAATGTAAAAACATTGATTGAAATTTCTCAATTAGATAGAGTCTTAACCATTTGCAACACAGTTAACGAAGCAATTAAAGACCTGGAAGAAATAAAATAGCAATCTTCAACAACTTACGAATCAATTTGGCATACCCGGCATCCATTTCGAAAATTGAATCATCATCATTTTTTCTATTAATATATTTTAAATAATAACTTAACCTTTTCGGAAAAATGCTTAGCAAAGAATCATTAAACAAAATTCAATTGGTTGTGTGCGATTTAGACGGTACACTATTAAACAATAACAACCAAGTAGGTGAGTCAACCATTCAACTTGTCAAGGAATTGAAAAAAGTTGGTGTTCTATTTTCCATTGCTACCGGCAGACTTCATAATGCCGTACTAAGTTATGCGAATCTCCTTGATATTAAAATTCCAATTATAACATTAGACGGGACCTTTATAAAAGATACGGATGGTAATAATATAATTTTCAAATCCTATGTACCGGTTCGGTATGTTAAACGAGCACTAAAACTTGCAGACCGTTATTATCTTAAAGCTGCTCTATGCCAGGATTCAGCCATTTACTTTACTGAGGATAATTCGGTAATTCAGACATTATTAGAAAAAAACGATGCAGTTTTTGAGCAAGTCGATTCCTACGATAATCATTTGGACAACACACTCGAAGTTCTTTTAACCGGGGATCGTAGTAGCAATATTAAAACAGTAGCTGATAAGATGGCATTCCCATATACATTTGGGATTAGATCAAACTATTATAAATCCCAATCACATGGCGGAGTTTATTATATTGAGATTAGAAAAATAGGTGCTAGTAAAGGTGAGGGCCTTGCAAATCTTTGTAAGCACCTCAAAATTGATATTGAAAACACTGCCGTAATCGGGGATTGGTACAATGATAAAAGTTTATTTGACACCGAGGCTGTTAAAATAGCAGTTGCTAATGCGGTACCCGAACTAAAAAAGACGGCTGATTTTATTACCAAGAAAAGTAACGATGAAAACGGTATAATAGAATTTTTAGAGATGCTGCTTAGAGCTAAACAATAACAAATATTTAGGCCGGATGGATGAGCAATTAAAAATAAAACTGAAAGAAAGCAAAAGAATAAAAATTCTTATTGTACTCGTCACTATTATTCTAATTGTTATGATGTTCCCGAAAGGCGAATCGATAGAATCTGAAGTTACTATTGGTTCGGTATGGATTAAAGAAGACCTTATTGCCTCTACCACTTTTGAAATCCTTAAGGATAAAGAACAATTCGAAAAGGAAAAACTCCAAGCTTCTTCCAAAATATTCCCGATATTTTTGCGTGATAACAGTATTACTACAATCACAGTTGATTCGATTAAACGCGATAATAAAAATTTAATCAATATACTTGCCAGGACGAACAACGATAATATTGAATTACAAAGCAAATTGTTTCTCAGTGATCAGTCTTTTACGACCTTCTACAAATTAAGATATTTCCCGAATTCATTCAGGGATTTAAAAACTAATACATTATACGGAGTATTAAATCACGCTGTTGAGTTGCTCAACCGGATTTATCAAAGAGGTCTGTTGAATGCTGCGTATAACGAAATAAGCCGTGATAGTATTTCTGTGCGTGATGGTAAGTTTGAAAGAATTTTTCCCAAAGAATTATACTTTGATAGATATTCAGTTAATAAATTTATTGATGAATATATTGAAAGTAACATTGGTAAAAACAATGAAGTGATAGAAGCATTTTCAGAATACTTGTTGTATCACCTCAAACCTAATTTAATTTACAGTCTTGAACTAACTAACATAGCTATCGCAGACGCTAAAGATAAGGTACCTAGAAATGTTGGTATTGTTAATGAAAATGAAAGGATTGTTGCAAAGCACGATAGAATTACACCAGATGTAAAATTAAAAATTGATTCCTACCGTGTTGCAAAAGGAGAAGAAACCGGTTTCTGGGGAAGGTTCAGTCAAAACCTGGGCAAATCGATCCATGTTTCAATAATTATTCTTTTGCTGATTATTTACATCTATTTATTCCGCAAGAGAATATATAACGATAATATTAAAATTTTACTGATCTCGATTATTATTCTCTTTATTAGCTTTCTAACTTTTTTAATTTACAGTCTCAATGTTTCATCTCCGGTCGAATTTTTAGTTGTTGTCCCGGTTGCTTCAATGCTTCTTACAATGATATTTGATTCACGCATAGGGTTTTACGGTACAGTTGTGGTGTCTATGATAGTAGGGGGGTTGAGAGGCAACGATTATGTATTTACAATTATGAATATTGTCGCCGGCGGATTATCGGCATATACCGTGCGTGATATAAAAAACCGAACACAAATATTTCGTTCTTTCTTTTTTATACTTGTTGGATATGTAATCAGTATTATAGCTTTTGGATTGGAACGATTCGCTTCATTCGATCAAATGACAGTTAGCTTTGCATTCGCAGCTTCCAATGCGTTAATAAGTCCGGTCTTTACTTATGGTCTAATCATTTTTATCGAAAGAATTTTTAAGATTACCACAGAACTAACACTACTTGAACTAACGGATTTCAACCATCCTTTATTAAAAGAACTAGCGAAGAATGCACCCGGTACATTTAACCATTCGATGATTATGGGCACACTGGCCGAAACAGCTGCAGAAGCAATCGGCGCAAATTCAATATTGTGCCGTGTCGGTGCTTATTATCATGATATCGGCAAATCACTTGACCCGGCAAGTTTTGTTGAAAATCAAATTGCCTCCGAGAATATTCATGAAAGACTGAAACCTGAAAAAAGTTTGGAACTGATACTCAATCATGTTAAAAAGGGGATTGAAATTGCAGAACAATATAATATCCCCAAAGAAGTAGTAAATTTTATCCCGATGCACCACGGCACCATGGTTGTAACTTACTTTTACGAAAAAGCTAAGAGTGTGTATGGCGAGGATAATGTTAATATTGACGATTACCGTTACCCGGGGCCCAAACCTGATTCTAAAGAAACTGCAATTGTTATGCTTGCCGATGCGTGCGAATCGACAATTCGCTCGCTAACCAATGCCGATCCCGAGAAGATTGAGAACGTAATTACTAATCTTATCTCCGCAAGGATTGATGATGGTCAGTTAGATAATGCACCAATTACGTTTAAGGATATTAAAAAGATTAGAGAAGCCTTCTTCAACATCCTTGTAGGGCATCATCATAAAAGAATAAAATACCCAAAACAAGAAGAACTGGAATCATTTAAAGATGAGAAGCTGTAAACGATGGAGACGTTTGTTAAAGAATACTTAACTATTCTCCGTTTCGAAAAAAATCTTTCCGATAATACCATTCAATCATATCAAAACGATATAAACAATTTTATCAGCTACCTCTCGGCTAATAATATAAGGGATTTGAATGAAGTCGGTCCCAAAATGATTTCGGATTTTTTTGATGATCAAAGAAAAAAAGGTAGGGATAGTTCTACAACTGCACGCTACATGTCCTCGATCAAAGGATTCTTTAATTATTTGGAAGATTCCGGTTACATTGAAAAAAATCCTACCGAAAAACTTGTGCAAGTAAAACGATCTAGAAAATTACCGCCGGTACTTTCTTTTGCAGATATTGAAAAAATACTAAACACACCTAAGACTGATAACATTATTGGTCTTAGAGATAAAGCAATCCTGGAACTATTTTATTCATCGGGGCTGCGTGTTTCGGAGCTGATCAACCTAAAAATTAGTGATCTTTTCTTAAACGATGAATTTATAAGGGTACTCGGCAAAGGTTCTAAAGAAAGGATCGTCCCGATAGGAAGCAGTGCAATTAAATGGGTACAAGAATATATAATAAAGGCGCGTCCATATCTTGAGAAAAAGAATAAAAGCTTGAATTATATTTTTCTAAATAAGCGGGGCACAAAGCTTTCCAGGATGTGGATTTGGAAAATATTTAATTATTATTCTAAAGAAGCCGGTATCAAGATTGAGATCCACCCACACACATTCAGGCATTCATTTGCAACGCACTTGCTGGAAGGAGGAGCCGATCTTCGTGCTGTTCAAGAAATGCTTGGGCATGCAGATATCTCCACCACCCAAATATATACTCATGTTAATAGGGAATACATTAAGCAAGTCCACCGGGATCATCACCCGAGAGGTTAACACAAGTTTATGAAGAATGATCATATCAAAATATTGCTTACGTGGTTACTCGGCTTTTGTTTAGTAATACTATCCGGGTGTAAACCAATTGATACGGAAGTTGATGATAGTCAGAAATATTTTATTAGTCTTGGAGAATTTACAACCTATGACGAAGCAGATGCATTCAAATCTAAGATTGATTTTGAGTTGTGGTGCGAGTTGAAGATTAAGCAGATTGAGGAAAAAAGGTTTGTGCTGCTTTATGGCTCATTTAATTCTTCATTTGATGCCGGAGAGAAAGGATTCGAACTTTATTCAAACTCGTTGGTCTCGAATTATAAAATTTTGAAGGAGAATAATTACATCCGCGATGATTTCTCAAATTTCGTGTTCATCGGGAAATACCAGGGAAGGCAATCGATTTTTAATTATAATCTGGTATCACAAAAGACAAAACAAGTTTGGAGCCGTTGGGGGAGGAAGGTTGTTACATTAAATCACGCTTTCGATAGGGGTGAAATCTTTTTTACAACCGCACTCGGATTCGGCAAACAAGGGACATTCCCGTATATAAGGGATGCACGGCTTTACACGTACCGAAGCGCTAACGATGTTTTTGAGGAGATTGAAGAATTCGGCACGGGTCTCCAGATTTATACCTATTGGGAAAATACTGATACATTTAAAGTAAATTTCACTCAACCGGACTCTATCGATTCGAATATTATTGTTCAGGAGATATTCCCTTATGATTTATCGGGCAAAAGAGGGACCGGGTTTACAAGAAGATTTAATTTAGCCGGTGAAGGTTTCCCAAAACCTCCGCAGATTAAACCCGAATATTTTTCCCCTTCCGCTAAAAGACAAATAAGAGAAGTAATTCAGGACGGGGAATCATTTCTTTATCTAAGGGATATAGATAAGAATTCTGAATTACTGGTTTATCAATCGAATGGGAAATTACAAGACATACGCTGGACTAAGAATAGTAATTTTGCAGTATGCAGCTTGATTAATCCAAAATCAAATAAAGGTTTTGAACTTATAGTTATTGATTGTTCAAGTAATAAGAATGCCAAAACATTTTATTCTTCAGAATATATCAATTCATTAGTTCACGGAAACTTATTATTTTTTGAAGAGAAATCTGTTTATGGTTCGGTTATATCTATCTATAATTTTGAAAAAGATACAATAATAAATAAAATATCGATGCCCGGCGGCTGTGCCATTTTTAATTTGAAGTAATATTATGAAAACATATCTGCGAATATTAAAATATATTAAACGGTACTGGTCACATCTTACCGCCTCAATATTTTTTACAATTCTATCAGCTCTGTTGGATGGTGCTTCAATCTATCTATCGATACCTTTACTTGATGCTTTGTTTCAACAAAAAGGCGCAAGTACAACAGCAAATAATGCATTACAAAACGAGGTGCAAAATAAAACCGGCGTAGAGGTAACAAATTTTCTCAATGAAATAACAAAATCACTTCAAGAATTTATTTTTGCCGGCGATACAACCGAAATTCTTCTTAAAATATGTATGCTTATATTAATTGCATTCCTCGGTAAAAATCTTTTTCATTATCTCCAGGCATATTCACTTGCTTATGTTGAGCAAGGAATCATTCATGATATGCGTAACGAGGCATATCTTCATTTGCACAAGCTGCCTATGAGCTTTTTCAAAAATGAAAAGACCGGTATCTTGATATCAAAGATTACCAATGATGTGAATATGGTTCAATCAAGCGTTTCGGCAGTATTTTTGAATTTAATTAGAGAACCCCTGAAAATAATTGTATTTCTCGGTATTGCTATTTCAATTAGTTTCAAGCTGACACTGTTTTCGTTAGTAGTTTTGCCGTTCTCGCTGATTATTATCGGTTATATTGGCTTGATTCTCCGGAAACAAAGTACTTTGCTTCAAGAAAAAATGGCTGATATTACCAATAACTTGCACGAGACAATTACCGGTGTTAAGATCGTTAAAGCATTCGGTATGGAAGAATACGAGAATAAAAAGTTTTTCAAAGAGACAAAAAGTTTTTTCAAGTTAGTTCTAAAAATTACTCGTATCAGGAATATTTCAAGTCCGACTACAGAATTTTTAAGCGTGATTGTAGGGGTGGTTATTATTTATTACGGTGCCCAACTTGTGCTTGTAGATCAAACTATTACCGCAAGCCAGTTTCTTGGATTTTTATTCGCAATATTTCAATTGATGCCCCCGGTTAAAGAATTAAGCACTGTCAACAACCGGATACAAGAAGCTAGTGCAGCTGCCGATAGAGTATTCGAAATTTTAGATATCGAGCCAGGAATAAAAAATGTTGATAACCCGGTGAATATAGAATTCAAAGAAAAAATTACTTTTGAAAATGTCTCATTCATGTATCAAGATTCCAGCGAAGCAGTAATTGACGGAATTAATCTAAGCGTTAAAAAGGGGGATATAATTGCAATTGTCGGCAGCAGCGGAGCCGGCAAAACTACTTTTGTTGATCTTATCCCACGCTTCTATGATCCAACTAACGGAAGAATACTTATCGATAACATAGATATCCGTAATGTTAGAATTGAAGAGTTAAGAAAACTTATGGGTATAGTTACGCAAGAGACTGTTCTTTTTAATGAAACAGTACGAAGCAATATCGCATACGGTCTTGAAGATTACCCCGAAGATAAAATAATTGAAGCCGCAAAGGCAGCTAATGCTCATAACTTTATCATGGACTTACCGAACGGCTATAACACGATTATTGGTGAGAAAGGGACCAAACTTTCCGGCGGACAGAGGCAAAGGTTATCAATTGCTCGTGCCTTACTTAAAAACCCTCCGATAATGATTTTTGATGAAGCAACATCTGCACTTGATAATGAATCCGAAGTTTTAGTCCAGGAAGCTATTGAGCGGTTGATGCATGATAGAACTGTTTTTGTTATAGCGCATCGTTTAAGCACAATCCGGAATGCTGATAGAATCATAGTTCTGGATAAGGGGAAAATAGTTCAGGATGGTAAACACTCCGAGCTTTTGCAATTTGAAGATGGGATTTATAAAAAACTTTACCTTTTGCAGTTTCAGGACAATTAGATTACCCTGGCATGATAAAATCTTTATTTAGTCAAAAATTCATTATTTATCTTTTATCAGTTACAATCCTATCGTTTTTAACATCATTTTTTCTCCTTGAAATATTGGTAGCTCTACTTACTATTTTGTGGGTAGTTGATATTGTTAGTAACAAGAAATTCAATCTTGATAAAATAAGTTATATAATATTGGCATTATTATTAGTGAAGATTATCTCCTCGGTAACTTCGGGTCATTCACGGGTATCGTTCAATGCATTGTTAAAAGAATCGATCTTCTTTTTAAGTTTCTTTTCGTTTAATCATTTTGTACGGATTATTGAAAAAGAGAAGCGATTTTTACTGTTAAAGGTTTTGCTTTATAGTGGTTTATTCATAGCTTTGATCGGGATTACAAAGTTTAATTTAGGTTCATTACGTGCTGAGTCTATTACGTCGGGCAGTGCTACATTTTCTGTATTTATAATTATTGTTTTAGTGTTGAGTTTATTCCTAAAAGAAAAACTGTTTTTTAGAGACAAGGCATTTTTAGAAATATTAATTATTACTGTTCTACTGACTGCATGTGCACTTACATTTTCCAAAGCAAATATTTTTGCTGCTTTGTTAATACTTGCGGCAGCTATATTCCTCAAAAAAACTAAAGTAAGTGTAGTATTAACATCCTTGCTATTAACTGGTTTACTCGTAATAGTATCGGTTAATATTAACAGTAAGTATTACACAAATAATATTAAGGATGAAAGTTATTTATTTTCCAATCGCGATCTAATTTGGAAAGGTGCCGTTACACTTGTATTTGATAAACCGTTTCTAGGACATGGTGTTGGAACGTTTAAAGAGATTTATCCTCACTGGGATCTGTTAACAGATAAAGGAGTTGGCGACTGGCATAATCAATTCATCCAGATTTATATGGAAACCGGGATTGTTGGTTTGTTAATCTTCCTTTACCTGGTTTATCATGTCTATCGGGAGTGGTTTATAATGTACAAGTTGAAGAGGTACAATGACGATACGATCATATTAAATTCATTAGCCGCAGCAATAACGGCATTGATCATTACATCGCTTGCTACTAATTTTATATCGTCGGTTATTATTGCACCTATATTCTCCTTTATGCTTGCTCTTTATCAATCATACTTGAAAGATTATAACAGCATATGAATAATTCTAACAGAGAAAATATTGCTATCTCATCAATAATCGTTGCTAAGAACGAAGAAAAAAATATAAAACGATGTATTGAAAGCCAAGTCGGTATTGTTGATGAAATTATTCTTATCGTAGATTCCAGCACGACGGATAATACACTTCAAATTGCCTCAGCCTATAAAGATGTAAAATGTGAAGTAGCCGATTGGAAAGGATATTCCGGCACCAAGAAATATGCCTTATCCAAAACTACAAACGATTGGATATTGTGGGTTGATGCAGATGAAGAACTGACGGATGAATTAAGAAACGAGCTTCAAAATTTTAAGCAAACAATACCGCTTCACAATGCTTACAATATTGCAAGACGAGCATTTTTCCTCGGCAAGTGGATTAAACACAGCGGGTGGTACCCGGGTTATGTTACGCGTCTGTTTAATAAAAATTTTACCCGGTTTGATGATAAAGATGTGCATGAAAATCTCACGATTGATGGTTCGGTTGGTAAACTTAAATCCGATTTGAACCATTACACGGACCCCACCATCGAACATTATCTTAATAAGTTTAACCATTACACTACATTAGCTGCTGCACAGCTTGATAAACAAAATAGGAAAGCATCTGTTATCGATATTCTTTTTCGACCTTTATTTCTTTTTGTTAAAATGTATATCTTTAGAATAGGATTTCTAGACGGACTTCATGGATTTATCCTTGCGATTTTTTCTTCTGCTTATGTGTTCACTAAATACACTAAACTTTGGGAACTAAATAGAAAGAAAAAATGAAAATAGGTATCATACCAAATGTTACTAAACCTGATATCCTCAATGTTGTAAGCCGCTGTGTCGAAGATATTCGGAAGAATGATCTGGAATATGTTGTCAGTAATTCAATGCTGAAATTCGAAAAAGATTTTAATCCGCTGCTTAAAAAATCTAAATTTCTTAAAGATGAAGAACTGATTCAAACATCGGATTTTGTTCTATCGATTGGCGGCGATGGTACGATGCTTACAACTGCATACCTACTCAGAAATTATTCTACTCCGCTTCTTGGGGTTAACATTGGCAAGCTTGGCTTCCTCGCCGAACTTGATGTTGAAAGCTTTGATAGTTTTATAGATGAAATTAAAGCTAAAACATACACCATTGAAGAAAGAATGGCGTTGATTGGCAAATCGGAACACAACCGGAACGACGAGCTTTATGCAATTAATGATATTGTCATCGATAAAGGACCGTGGCAAAAAATGATCGAGATGACAATAAAAGTTGATAATGATTATGTCTCCACTTTTTCGGCAGACGGAATTGTAATAGCCACTCCCACCGGTTCTACCGGGTATTCTCTTTCTACCGGCGGCCCCATTGTTAATCCTAAGGCAAACGTGATCGCATTAAGTCCGATAGCGCCGCACACATTGAATATGCGCCCTTTGGTTCTATCAAGCGATCAAAGAGTAACAATAATTGTTAATTCACCACATGAAAAGATTCAAGTAAGCTGCGATGGACAACGGGTATATACATATTCATCACCGGCAATTATTTATATACAAAAAAGCGATAAACCGGTAAATCTTGTTCATTCCAGCAAAACAAATTATTTCGAAATTCTGCGTAACAAACTTTACTGGGGTCTCGACGTAAGAAAAACAAATAATTCTAAGTAGGGGAAGTATGAAAAAGGTATTTTTAATTTTATTGTTAACCTCATTATTGATTCCGGCACAAGAAAAAAACAAAATGGTTGTTGATGAAAAATCCGGTAAGACAATGGTAGTAGGTATTTGTAATAGAACCGTTTTTGCGGACACCAACTTTTCTTGGTGGTATGACTCCGAATATAATAATTACGAAGTGAATCCGGATTCAATTATCGGGTTGAAAGAGAAACTTGAAAATGTGAAAATTGATATTGTATTCGGCTCATGGTGCAGTGACAGCAGAAGGGAAGTACCGCGCTTCTTGAAAATACTCGATGAACTAAAATATGATTATAAAAATCTCAGCATGATTGCTGTGAACCGCAAAAAAGAAGCGGAAGGAACAAAAGTAAAAGACCTTGAGATTAAGCTTGTGCCCACATTTATTTTCTACAGTGATGAGAAAGAGATTGGTAGAATAATCGAAACTCCGGTTGGGACATTGGAAGGGAATTTACAGAGAATACTAGATTAATAAATCGTCGGGAACCATGAGTCTGCCCCAATGTTGTCATTCCGAATTCATTTCGGAATCTAGAGATTTGAAAATGAATTAATATCGAGATTCTGAAACAAGACTTGCCTAACGGCAGTCAGGTTCAGAGTGACAAGAACTAGTTCCCGGACAAGATTCATGGTCCTCGCCAGCAAAAATAATCATACCACAACTATTGAGTATGTAATATTGACCCCACCCTTAATATTTTTTTTAATACCCATCTTATCTTATAAAGTGTCAAAATTTACCTCTATTGGTTTTTAGAATAAAATAAAAACACTCCACTTATGATAAACAAAAAATTAACTTGTCTTTTAAAAAACTTCTTTTAGCTTAACTATCAATAAAATTTAAACACTGATTTATTTTATCCTTAATAGCTCTATGAATAAATTATTCTTAACTATTTTCATATTCGTCTCAAATATTATTTTTTCACAAGGTGATTGGAGACAGTTTTTACCAGAGTACGATCATTTACCAAAAGGCTCTGAAGTTACTAAGATTAAAGTGGATCGTTTTAATAACATTTGGTTTGGTCTCGCTGGTGCTGATAATATATATGGTGTCTCTGGAGGATTAGCAAAATATGACGGTCATAATTGGGAACAATTCACAACAAGAAATTCTTCTTTACCAGATAATTATATTAAAGCTATTGAGTTCGATTTGAATGATAATACATGGGTAGGCATGAAGGATAGTGGTATAGTTATTATCAGTAATGATTCTATCCAAAAGGCAGATGGTTATAAACAATACTTTAAAAAAGGTACAGCAAAAAATATTACTGCTGATAAAAAAGGGAACATTTGGATTTTATTCAGTTCGGTAATCTATTCTTCAGTAGATTACAAACCCAGTGCATTAATAAAATATGATGGTATAAATTGGTTTAATTTCAATCTTGATTCTCTTGGTTTTCCAGGTGCAACGGTACTAAGCATTGCTTTAGATATAAATGATAATCTTTATTGTGGAAGTTATGAGATTATAAAAAAATTTGATGGGGAAAATTGGAGTAGCATACCAAATTTTGGTTCGGATGCACATTATATCACCTTTGATCCTTCAGGGAAAATGTGGATTGGCACAGATAATAGTAATGGAGAAATTTTTGTCTATGATGGACAAGATTGGAATTATCAAATTATTGATGGTTATTTTGGCGGATACCCGACAGATATATTATTTGATAAAGATAATAATGCTTGGGTATCTTCATATTCGGGTGGTGACTATGCTTTCGCCAAATATAATGGTACTTCATGGCAGCATTTTAATAGAAAAAACTCAGCGCTGTTATGGGATGGAATTAGTACACTTGATATCGATACAACCGGAACATTATGGTGTGGTACACCCTTCGGTGCTTGTACCTATAATGGAGGGTCATGGAAATACTATCATTCGTCTGGAGGGATACCCTACGAAAATGTTAATAAAGTGGTTGTAGATAATCAAAACAACAAATGGATAGCAACTGATCGCTTTGGATTAGTTAAGTATAACAGCAGTACGTGGCAGATTTACGATAAAACCAACTCCGGCATACCATTTAATGATGTTAACGATATTGTAATTGATACTGAAGGAAGTATTTGGGTTGGAACTGGAAATGGACTAGGAAAATTTGATGGAGAAGGATGGAATGTGTACAATGAGAATAACACTGGTTTTCCAATTGATAATATATGGGATATTGAAATTGATGGTAAAGGGAAATTATGGTTAACTACATTCGATAAGAATTCACTGTTTAGTTTTGACGGTAACAATTGGGAAGTATTTAATTCCTCCAATTCCATGCTTCCACAAAATTTTATTGGCCGCTTAGGTATTGATCAAGATGACAAAATATGGGTTGGTACGAGCGATGGATTTTTTATTTATGATGGGATTAATTGGACAAATTACAATATTGAAAATTCTGACCTACCAGATAATTGGGTACAATGTTTTGCCTTTGATTCACTTCATAATTCATGGATAGGAACTGCTAATGGTCTTGTAAAAATTAAAGACAATGTGTGGGAAGTATTTAATCCAAATAATACAAACATGGTAGGTTGGGATATAAATGATATTGCTATAGATTTAAAAAATAATATTTGGATGGGATTTTACTGGGGACAAGGAATTACCAAGTATGACAGGCATAACTGGAAACATTATAATAATGAGTTTGAATCTGGATCAGGGGGCATTGACGCGTTATCAATTGATTTTGATAATAATGGAAATTTATGGATAGGAACAACCTTCTCAGGTTTATTACTTTTTAACGAGGATAAAATTGTTACAGTAGAGAAGTATATTGATCTTTTTGAAAAATCAGGACAGAATGTTTCAATCTATCCCAACCCATTTAACTCACAGACAAATATTGCTTTTACATTAAACGAAGCATCAACTGTAAATGTAAAAATATTTTCCCTCACCGGAGAACTTGTAACATCGATGGTCCCTAGATTATATCCTCCCGGGGAAAGCTCTTTTCTTTTTAATGCAAATAATTTAACCAGTGGAATATATTTCTGCTCTTTAGAGATAGTACCTATTTCGCAAACGCAAAAATATTTTTATACTAAAAAACTTTTGCTTTTAAAATAACATAAGGGCTTACAAAAATGAAAACTTTGCTTAAAGTGACAGCTTTCATGTTTTTCTTTTTATTCTCCTTGTTCCTAAACGGACAGACAAGAGAGATTGTATTCCGAGGAAGTACGTATGAATACTCAGAAGCAGAAGATGAATATTATTTGAAATCGGGGATGAAAAAATACCATTTGGTTAAAGATAATATTGTTGTAAAACTTAAAAATAATTTACAAATGAAAGATATACAGTTCTCCCAAAATAACCTCCCACTCTTGGAGGAAGTTTCCTCAATTGGAGGGAGTGAATACAAATTGGTAAAAGTTCCTAAAGGAAATAATTTATTAGATATTTTTATAAAATTGCAGAATACGGATTGTTTTGAGATAATTGAACCGAATATCTATGCGAAGTATTTAAGCACGCCAAATGATAATTATTATACGAATAATTACCACTGGAACCTCGCTAAAATTGATATGCCGAAAGCTTGGGATATAACAACTGGCTCCAATACAGTTAAAGTTGCTGTTATAGGAGGTGGTGCCGATTATAATCATGAAGATTTAATCAACCAGTTAAATACAACTTATAAGGGTTGGAATTATGCTACTAATAACGAAAATCCAATAGCGTATCATTATCATGAAACCAGATGTGCCGGTATAATAGGTGCAACTACAAATAATAGTATTGGCGTAAGCGGTATAGCCGGTGGCTGGAATGGTGGCGGAATTAAAATGATGTATTATCAATGTCAGCCTGATGCATGGTCACCACCAACTTCTTTTAATGTAGGGAGAGCAATAGAGGATGCTGTATTTTATGGAGCAAAAGTAATCTCAATGAGTCTGGGTGGGTTAACTTATTTGTCATATTTAGATGATCAAATAACTGCTGCCAAAAATGCTGGCGTTGTAATTTGTGTAGCTTCTGGAAATTATGAAAGATATATAGATGATAGAACCGGCAATTGGGTATATGAAACAGCTGACGTTGAATATCCAGCTGAAAACTTAGATGCGATTTCGGTTGGTGCAACAACAGAAAATGACTATCGAAAAACATGGGATCCAGATCCTTTGGTAGAGGATTGGGGTAGTTGTTATATAGGACATTTAGATATTGTTGCGCCGGGCATAAATATTTCTACAACTGATTTAGAAAGTCTCGAGGGTAATAAATATACTCCATCATTTCTAGGCACTTCAGCTGCAGCACCACATGTCGCTGGTGTAGCGGCTTTAGTTTTTTCATTAAACAATACTGATCCTACCCCTAAAAGTGCAACAAAAAGTTAAGCAACCTTTTTATTAATTATATCGTTATTTTTTTCTTCAAACTCCCCAGGTGATAAATATCCGATTGTTGAATGAAGTCTTACTCTGTTGTA
>JBFMBS010000026.1:0-58382 GCA_040755055.1 Bacteroidota bacterium | reverse complement strand
TACAACAGAGTAAGACTTCATTCAACAATCGGATATTTATCACCTGGGGAGTTTGAAGAAAAAAATAACGATATAATTAATAAAAAGGTTGCTTAACTTTTTGTTGCACTTTTAGGGGTAGGATCAATTTCTTCATCGGGATTCCTATATGATTAATAAGCACTCTCATTAATTCTTCAAATCTATTACCTACATTTTTTCTTGCGCTATTCGGTTCAACTAGTAAATCCAAACCGATTCCAACAGTTTGCTGAATTGTATATAGAATGCTATCGATAACGTGATAATTATTTTTATCATTACTCACTTTTTCGTTTCTTAAATCATTAATAATTGCATCAAATTTTAGGAATTCTTTTTCAAAGCTTCTAACCTTTCGCAAGAACAAATCACTATTGTATGGTCTAACCGGTTTTGTTGTACCAGCAATTTTAGAATTGCATATAATATATTTTCCATAATTAGATTCTTGGTTCAGTACATCATCAATATAATTCAGTACACGTAAAGTGATATTTTTGAATTCAGATAGATTTTCTTTTCTTAATTGTAAATCCTCTGCCAAAGAAATAGCATTTTTCATTTTTTACTCCACTTTAAATTACCGGTTTCCTACCAATGCTGTAATAAACCAATCCAAGTTCCTTCATTTTATCCGTATCAAACACATTCCTCCCATCGAAGATCAATTTTGATTTTAATTTACTAGAGATGAGATTAAAATCGGGATTACGGAATTCATTCCACTCGGTTAACACCAACAATCCGTCTGCACCATCTAACAAACTATACTGCTCTTCCGAATATTCCAGCAAATCGTTCAAATAGAATTTGGCATTGTTCATTGCAGCCGGATCATAAGCAATAACCTTAGCACCGTGTTTGGCTAATTCTTTTATTATCACAATTGACGGGGCTTCGCGCATATCGTCTGTATTTGGTTTAAATGCCAAACCCCACACAGCAAATTTTTTATTTTTAATATCGCCGTTAAAATGGTTTAATAATTTTTTTACGATAACTAATTTTTGTGCTTTATTAACTTCATCAACAGATTTAAGAATTTTCATTTCGGCGCCGGAATCTTCGGCGGTTTTTATCAGCGCATTAACATCTTTCGGAAAACACGAGCCGCCATATCCAATGCCCGGGAACAAAAATCTTTTGCCGATTCTTGTATCGGAACCCAAGCCCCTACGTACCATTTCTACATTTGCACCAACTGCTTCGCAAAAATTTGCAAGTTCATTCATATAGGTTATTCTCATTGCAAGGTAAGAGTTGGCTGCATATTTAGTTACTTCCGAACTTTCCGGGTCCATTTCGAATATCGGGTTTCCTTGACGCACAAACGGTTCATATAAAGTTCTAAGTTTATCAAAAACTTTTTGACTTTTTGCACCAACAACTATTCTATCGGGTTTCATAAAATCTTCTACTGCATAACCTTCTCGCAAAAATTCCGGATTCGAAACAACTTCAAAATTTGTTAATCCGTACCCATCTAAAATTGCAGTTACTTGTCTGCTCGTTCCAACCGGTACGGTACTTTTATTAACGATTATTTTGAAATCATTGTTACCTGATTCTTTTAAGATTTTTCCTATTTCATGTGTTACTTCAAATACATGTTTAAGATCAGCGGAACCATCTTCACCTTGAGGAGTAGGCAAACATAAAAAAATCAAATCTGTTTCAAGTACTGCTTTGGAAAGATCATCCGTGAACGATAACCTTTTTTTCTCAATATTACGGTGAAAGAGTATTTCCAATCCGGGTTCGTAAATAGGGATAACACCGTTCAATAATTTTTTTAACTTGTCTTTGTTATTATCAACACATAAAACATTATTACCCATTTCTGCAAAACATGTACCGCTTACAAGTCCAACATAACCGGTTCCGATTACGGAGAGGTTCATTTAATCACCTATCATTTTAAAATTTAAAAGGAAAAATCTTTTTCTATTTCGGAGAACTTTTTAGCTGATAAATCTTTTTCCGAGACGATCGGTTTCTCAATTTTCCAATCAATTTGTAAATCGGGATCATCATAAAGAATTGCACGTTCGTATTTCTTATTATAAAGCTGTGTACATTTATAACTAAATATTGCTTCTTCGGAAAGGACTGAGAAACCATGTGCAAAACCCGGCGGTATCCATAATTGATATTTATTTTCTTCGTTAAGTTCATACGAAAAATACTTGCCAAATGTCGGTGAGCCGAACCTGATATCGACAGCAACATCAAGAACTTTTCCGGTTATCACCGAGCATAACTTGCCTTGCGAATACTTGCCAACTTGATAATGGAGGCCGCGTACAGTTCCCTTTTTCGACTTAGATAAATTATCCTGGACAAAAGTAAAATTGATTTCCCCATCGGCATATTTCTGTTTGTTAAATGATTCAAAAAAATATCCGCGTTCATCGGGAAAAATATCCGGTATGATAAGAATCAATCCATCGATAAATGTTTTTTCGAATTTCAAATCTTGCCTCTTAATACTTTGGATTAATACTCCACTTCCACGCAGTTTCTATAATTTTTTCTATTGAGTACACCGGGTGCCAATTTAAAAGTTTTTTAGCTTTTTTATTATCCGCAACTAAAATTGCCGGGTCGCCGGCTCTTCTTCCCGTGATTTCATAATTAATTTTCTTGCCGGTTATCCGTTCTGATTTTTTGATTATCTCTAAAACAGAGTTTCCGCTTCCGGTTCCCAAATTGATGATAGTTGAATCGTTACCATCATTCAGATAAGTAATTGCTTGCAAATGTGCCTGGGCTAAATCGTTCACATGTATATAATCACGAATGCAAGTTCCGTCCGGGGTATCATAATCATCTCCAAATACGTAAACTTTTTCTCTCTTACCCAAAGCAGTATCGAGAACTAAAGGAATTAAATGTGTTTCCGGGTTATGGCTTTCGCCGATTTCTCCATCAAGATCAGACCCGGCAGCATTGAAATATCGTAACGCAACTGATTTCATCCCGAATGATATATCGAAATCCTTCAACATCATTTCAATAACAAGCTTGGTATTCGCATACGGATTAATCGGGTTGGATAGTTGATCTTCCGATATAGGTACCTTGGTAGGATTACCATATATTGAACAAGTAGAAGAGAATACAAACTTTTTTATTCCATGCTCAGCAGATGCTTTGATTAAGTTAAAGCTTCCGACAACATTATTCTGGTAATAGAGGTCCGGTTTTTCTACCGATTCACCTACATAAGCAAACGCGGCAAAATGAACAACGGCTTCCGGTTTATATTTATTCAAAATTTCCGGTAGGGCAGAATAATTTAAAAGATCTGCATTTTCAAAAATTGCTTTTGAATGAACAGCTTGTTTGTAACCCCGACTCAAATTATCTAAAACGATCACCTTAAAATTTTTTTCTATTAAATATTTAACAAAGTGTGAGCCGATATAACCGGCACCACCGGTGACTAGAACTGTCAATAGAACCTCGTAGAATTTTTCTTGTTCAAAAAATAGTAAAAAATAGAATTACGGACTTAACTTTTCTCAATCAATCATAGCAGTCCCAAACTATTCTTTAGCGATCCGATTAATTCAAGTAATACTATGCTGTTACGTCAATAAGAACTTTACCTGGTTCAATTTGCAATGTACATAAACCTATTCACAATAACAGACGTTATAAGACTTTTAATTGTATCAATAAAGTTTGGGACAGTAGTGAAATCAATATTTAGATTGCAGCTGCAATTAATTTGAATTAATTTACCTTAAGAAATTTTAACCGGGAACTCAAAATGTCTAACCTTACAAAACATTTCGAAAAATTTATCAGTACTTATCCAGAGATTGCCGTTGCTTATGAAACATTAGGCGATGCGGTTCACAAGCAAGGACCATTAGATGAAAAATCGAGAGCATTAGTTAAACTAGCTATTTCAGCTGGCTCTAAAATGGAAGGAGCGGTACACTCCCAGGTAAAAAAAGCTTTGAAAGTAAAACTAACTAAAGCCGAAATCCGGCAAGTTGCATTACTTTCTATCCCGACTATCGGGTTTCCTTCTGCGATGGCTGTGCTTAGCTGGATGGATGATATTCTCGATAAGACGCCTATTAGAAAAACAAAAAAGAAAGCTAAGTGATTTATATTGAATAGGTACTTTGAACCAAAAATTCAGTTTGTAGATGTAAAGAGAATAACCGCTATCTGGGCATTTAGTGAATCGGCTTTTGGCGGCATTCTTCACGCTTTAAAAATCCCGTTTACCGGTATTATAATTGGCGGCGCTTCGGTAATATTTATTACACTCATTGCACATTATTCAGAAAGAAAAACAAATATCTTAAAATCTACACTGCTTGTTATTTTGGTGAAAGCTTTCGTTAGTCCCCACAGTCCGTTAACAGCATACTTTGCCGTGGGATTACAAGGTGTGTTAGGTTTTGTTTTATTCTCTTTACTCCCATTTAAAAAAATTTCTTCAGTCTTACTCGGATTGCTTTCCTTGCTTTTTTCCGCGTTACAAAGATTAATTGTACTTACAATTTTATTTGGAACAACATTCTGGGAAGCATTCGATCTATTTGTTAACTATATTATATCACAGATTGGAATCAAAAATCCTACTATCAGTTTTAGCATAATAATTACTTCAATTTATTGCTTTGTCCATATTGTATTCGGTATCTACATTGGATACAAAGCCGGAAAAATTCCAGACTGGTTGGAAATAAGAACTGTTAAAATGAGAAATGAAGATATCGACTACAAACAGATTCAAGAACACTTTGAACGGGATAAAAAAAGAAGATTAAAAAGATGGTGGCAGAGACCATCCGGGATTATAATATTAACTGCATCTATCATACTGATGATCATCTCCTATTTCTCTAATGAACTGGGAATGGCGAAGTCATATCAAATATTGGTGATGATAATACGCTCGATTATTATTTCTTTTGTGTGGTTTTCTATTATCTCGCCGGTAGTTTTACAATACATAAGTAAATTCATCGAAAAGAATAAATTAAAACATGTTGATGAAATTAATTTTATTACAAATTTCTTCCCAAGCTTCAGGATTATAGTTAACTATTGCTGGACAAAATCTGCAGACAAGAAAGGAATTAAGCGGATAAAGTCATTTATGACAGATTCTTTAGTGCTTCTTCTATCATTGGATGTATCGAATGAAACCAATTTACATTTTACCGGGCAAGATACACACCGGTAAAACAACCCGTTTGATGCAATGGGCTGTTACTCAAAAAAATATTGATGGAATTTTCCAACCGGTCATAAATGATAAACGATTTATCTATCACCTCGCCTCCCGTACATTAAAACTATTAGAGACTGATCAGAAAGAAAATATAATATCAATTGGAAAATTCAATTTCAGCAATGCTGCGTTTGAATGGGCAAAAAATACTTTACTAAATTGTTTTAAACAAGATTTAGACTGGTTGGTTATTGATGAAATAGGACCGCTTGAACTTGACGACAAAGGGTTGGAACCGGTAATAACAAAAATTATTTCTGAACGTGAAAAGTTTAAGGGAAAAACTATTTGCGTTGTTAGGGATACAATCCTAGAAAAATTTCTTTCTAAATATGATTTGAAAAATCATTACGAAATATTTACTGTAGCGCAGATTTAATAATCTGCGCTACAATTTTAATTAATAACTAAATGCGTAACCAATTTCTAACTGCCACTGACTCATCTTTAAACCGATTGTTTGCTGATTAGGAGCTTCCAACGGATTTGCACCGGTAACTTCTTTAGGCAATGCATACATAAATGCAAAACTTAATTCGTTACTGCTGCCGATCATTTTTGTTGCACCAACAGTAATATGACTTTCAATGACACCGGGTGCTAAGATGTTAAACATTACTTCACTTTCCGGTATCGGCTGCTTACCGTACGAAAACCCGCCCATGAACTGCCATCCTTCAACTCCATTATACATCAACCCGAATTTTACAATCGTCATATCTTCCCAACCAAAACCGGCACCGTTATCAGTTCCAAGAGGTGAGGTCATTATATTAGGCAGCAAAGGATTATTAATTGATTTTACACCGCTGTAAAGTATCTGCTGAACATCGAGTGCAAAAACAAAATCCTCAACGTAATTTGTTGCAATGCCGATTACCCAATTTGCCGGGATATCAAAATCACCTTCTTCTGCAAACAAACCTTTGTAACGGTCAAACTCACCCATGCTCATTTTTGATTGATATGAAGCACCGAGCATAAAATGTTCGGCAAATGTTCCCTGGTATCCAACACGAACACCAAATCCCGTTGATGTACTTACTGCGTTACCGGTTAAGCTTGCCGGATCGGAAGAGAAGATTGAAAATGCAGCTAATCCTTTTGCGGCAAATCTTTGAAATCCGAAAAGACCGGTAAAACCAATCGCTTGATTCTCAGCAAACTTAATTGCATAAGTTGCACCGGCAAACATTTGTTCTAAATTTACACCGGCATCAGGTGAAGTTGGATCATAAAAAATAGCTTCCGGGTAATCAGTATTCATACCGCCATTACCATAAAAAACAAAACCAACTGCCATATCATCATTTATTTTGTAGTTAGCACCGAGAGTAGGCATCACAAAATAATTCGATCCACTTTCAACTGTACCCGGTGTTAAACCAAATGTTCCTTGATAACCGCTTGGATTACCGGTAACAGAAAATTCTCTCGCCGGTGAAAAGAGCGCAACATCGATATCAACCCTATTACCTAAGTTTGCCAAGCTTGCCGGGTTTGTTGCCGCACCAATTGAACTCAATGATAATGCAGAACCGGCACCAGCCATAGCCGAATATTTAATTCCGTAACCGTGTCTAAAATAACCGCCCGTTGCATCAACAATACTTGTTGATAACAACAAAATAATAACTGTTAACATTGCAGAAATAGATTTACTTGTTTGCATTTAATTGTCTCCTTGAATTAGATTTTTATCTTGTAGCTTGATACTTGCATCTTGATGCTTGCTGCTTGATACTTGATACTGTATATTTATTATTATCCAGCATCTAGTATCAAGGAACTAACATCCTTCCCTTTTCTTTTTCTTAGCACCACCCGAAGAAGAACCGGCGGGTGCCTGAATTTTAGGTGCAACCGGTGTTGATGGTTGTACGGCTACACTTGTTGCAGTTTGATCACCTGAAACTATTTGCGGTGTTCCGCCAAAGTATCTGCTGATTGCCGATGCGATGCCAAATTTTGCTTTCTCGTCTTCAGTTGCTGTCGCACTAAGTTTCGGGAAAAGAATTTTGTCTTTCCATTCATCCATTCCGCCGCGAAGCATATAAACGTTTTTATAATCTTTAGCTTTAAGTAAAAACCACGCTTGAGCCGAATGAACTCCGCCATCGGAATAAAGAATGATCTTTTCATTTCGCATCAAATCACTTTCTAATAAATTTGTTATCAAAATATTTTCCGAGCCGGGAAGGTTATATTCGTTAAATTCTTTCTCAGGACGGATATCTACTAATCTGTAATCTGCTTTCCCTTTAATTATCCAATCGGCAAGGTCTTCAACATTAACATGATCGACTTCACTTTGTACCATAACAGCTAAGTCTTTTGTACTGATCGTACTACTACCGTTATCAAATGGGTCCGAAATTAGAAATGCCGTTACGCCAAAAAATATTGCCAGAGAAGCTAATTTAATATTCAGATTTAATTTTTTTATGAAATCAAAAAATTTCATTTTGAACCTCCTGATTTTTTAGCAGCCATTTTTCTTTCACCCCATTCTGCCGCTGCAAAAGCACCAACTGCCATCAGCACCACAAGGAAAACAACCATGCCATATGACAGACCTAAATAATCCGGTAGAAAAACTCTGCCCATATTCGATGAGTAATAAAAATCACTTATCAACGGGAAAATTTCACCGAAGACAAATATACCGGCCATTACACCAAACAAATAAATTACACCGTCAATTCTTCCGGTAGCCGCCGATACACAAGACGTGCCGGGGCAATACCCGCCGACAACAAACCCAATCCCGAGAATGAAACCGCCTACCACTTGCGGAATTAAATTTGTATCAGTGTAATAAACGAGTGAAAGATCGAGCCAGCCGAATGCAACAAAAAAGAAAAGTCCCAACATAGCTGTTACAATTGCACTAAACATAACTTTCAAAACACGCATATTGGTGAAATAGAATTGAGCTGCAAGTATTCTTGCATTACCGAATCCGCCACGCTCAAGTGCAAATCCAAAACCAATGCCTATAACAAATGCGATGACTAAACTAAAATCAACGCTGAACATATCGAATTTGAAAAATGGTGCGTTCATGTCCATTGCCTCCTCATAAAATAAGCCATTGCATAAGCGCCGGCAAAAACCATCATCATAAAAGCCCAGCTGCCGAGATTAAGCAGAGCGCCGCCGGTCAATGCTTGTCCGCTTGTGCATCCGCGTGCTAACTTTGCGCCGAATCCCATTAATCCGCCGCCGATGAATGCAAAGATTAATCTGCTGCGTACAGAAATTCGATCTCCTTTTTCAACAGTCTTTTTTACTCTGTGTGCTAGTAAACCTGATATTAAACCACCGACAAACACACCGAGCACTTCGAACACAAGCCAGTCTTTCAACGGACTTGTTGTTCCGTCACTAATATACTCTTTGAAATAAGGATTGTTGGCTGCATGTTCAGGCGCAACTTGTTGAATGCCGACAGATACAACTGAAGAGAATGCACCTGATGCACCGAGTCCTCTACCCATAATTACAAAAGAAGCAAGTAGAACCAGCCCCAAACCAATTCCAACTAAGTAAGGGTTGGAATAAGGTTTCGGCTCGTACACTTTTTCCTGAACCGCTTCACCTTTGTTAGAAAATATTCCAGTTAGTGATGTCATTGTTACTCCATTATTTTTAATTCTGAGCGAGGCGAAGAATCTCATAACGCTTCGCGTTTTATTATTTCATTTTCCTAACAATTTATCCATCCATGGTTCGCTTAAATCTTCCCACATTGGATTTTTTGTTTCAATCAATTTTATTTTTTTCTCTCTCAGCCAACCTTTTAATTGCTTTTCCCTTTTCTTCGCTTTTAACTCTGTGTCTGCTTCTTCAAAATAAACTAACCTATCAACATTATATTTTGCCGTAAAACCAACATTCATTTTATTTTTGTGTTCGTACATTCTGCGAGCAAGATTGTTTGTCATACCAGCATAAAGCACTTTGTTCTTGCTACTCATTATATACACGTAATACTTATCCATCTTCTTAAATTCTGAATCCCCACTTTAGTGGGATGAAAAATCTTATGATTAATTCGTTAATAACTATTCAATAATTTTTAAGAACTTTTATAAAGAATCTCCAGCCTACTTTGTTGCAATATTTCATTTAGAGATTCTTCGTCCTCCGATAAACGGAGTCCTCAGAATGATGCGTGCGCATTAAAATAGTGGCTGTACTGCCCAGCCGATACAATTATGAATCTCAAAATCAATCCGCCAAGAATTACCATTATTGGTGCGATTGGTGTATGTTTAATTTTATGATTAACTGCCAATAATTGAATGATAAGTGGAATTATAATTCCCATACCAATAACAAAAACCCAGAATACCGGCGCGTAACTGCCGCTAATTAAAAGCTGCACCGATTCAATATGCACTTGTGTGGATGTTAAAAATCCTATGAGCATTAATGCAATCACAAAAATTTCAATTGTTAAAAATCCATTATCAGCTTTAGCAAGTAATTCTCTTTCATTTACATTCTTTGCAATCATGTGCACAAACGCGGCTGCTGTTGATAACCCGGAGACTAAAAATAGAACCCAGAGAATCGAAGTATTCCATAACGGACGTGAACCCATCGTGCTTAACAATACCCCGGTGTAAACACCAAGCAGACCGCCAAGAAGCATATTAGCAACGCCAATGTTTTGAATTAATCGGGGTCGTTGATTAATAAAAGTAGTAACGTTGTTCAACTTTGGAAATTTGTTTATCAAAAACTTAGGAGGACCCATCAGTAGGTTTGCAATTATCACCGGGTAAACTAAAATTAGTATCCACGCACCCCATGACATTGGTGATGTAATTTGAAATGTTGTGTACAACCGCCAAACAAAAAATTTGTGCTCAAGATCGAGGAAGAGTGCAAACATACCTACGCTTAATAAGATTAAACTGATTAACGGCAAAGTGTAACAAGCGCAGTTGGTTTCTTTATATCTTTTACTGAATAAAAAATATCCCGAAATAATCATCATCCCGGCAACCATTCCCCCAAGGAAAAGATAGACCGGAATTTCCCATCCCCATACAGTCATACTTGGATCGATGTGAAGATTGTGCCTTGTTGTTGTTAGTTCGTTCATGTTTTTTCCTGTCATTCTGAATTCCGACTTTAGTCGGGATGAAGAATCTCATATTTATTATTAATTACTATTCAATTTTTTAGAAAACATTTAAAAGAACCTCTTATTTGTATTAGCGCAGTATAGTATATAGTATTGAGATTCTTCGTCGTTACACTCCTCAGAATTAAATGAGATAATAAATTCTAGGTGAAGTTCCGGCTTCGGGTATCAATTGATGATTCTTTCTTGAAGCAATCAATTTGCTTACTTCACTATTCGGATCATCAAGATCACCAAAGTACATGCAATGAGTCGGGCACACAGAAACACAAGCCGGTAATTCGCCTTTTTCGACTCTGTGAATGCAGAATGTACATTTATCAGCATACCCTTCCGGGTTAATAAATCTTGCATCATAAGGACATGCAGCCACACATGCTTTACAACCGATGCACATGTTATGCTCAACCAAAACTATTTTTCCAAAATCTTCAACGTGACTTGCACCGGTCGGGCAGCACGACACGCACGGCGTATTATCGCAATGATTGCACCGCTGCGATTGAATTTCTAAATGAACATCCGGAAATTTTCCGTTCACTGCTGTAACAATCCAATCTCTGTTATATCCTTCCGGCACGTTGTTCTCGGTTTTGCAAGCAACAACGCAATCCATACAACCGACACATTTTTTCGTATCAATCACCATTCCAAATCGCGCCACGTTACACCTCCATCTCAAAAGTTACAAAGTTCACATTCATGCCGGTTCCTCCCATTATCGGATCGGTTTTGTATTGAGTGATAAGCTGCGCATCACTTGCCCCTTTTCCGTAAGCACCCTTTAACATTTTGGAATTATGACCGAAGCCGTGCACCATATAAACACAATCGGTTCTAATTCTTTCGGTCGCCTTAACTTTTATTTTATTACTTACAACTCCATCTTGATTTTTCAACTTCACATACTGTCCGTTGGATAAACCATAGCGGCTTGCAATATCAGCGTTCACCCAAACTTCATTCTCATTCATCATATCCATCAAAACTCTATTTGATTGTGTGCGGCTGAATGAGTGAACGGGCGCTCTGCCGAAAAGCAACCTGAAATATCCAGCCGGCGGTTGATCGGGACGCGTGTACTTGGGTACAGCATCGAAACCGGCTTCTGCTAATTGCAATGAATAGAATTCTATCTTACCCGATGGAGTTGCAAATTCGGGTTCGATTCCATCTTCAATATAAATCGGTTGTTTCTCGCCGCGTACAATTCCTTCCTTCTTTAATTGGTCTAAACTCAATCCGGCAGCTTTCAATCTGTAATCGAGATAGTCTTCAATATGATTCCAGGGATAATAATGACCGAGTCCAAGTTTCTCGGCAAGTTTTTTTGCAATCCACCAATTTGGTTTTTGGTCTGCCGGTGCTTCAACAACGGGTTGACGGAGACCGACAAATGTTTCTTTAAATGACGAAGCATGTAAATCATCATGTCGTTCAAGATAAACTGATTCCGGTAAAACAACATCTGCCCAACCGGCAATTTCACTTGGGATAACATCAACGACAACTATCAAATCTAAATTTTGAATTGCCTTGATTGTTTCTTCTTCGTTGGGTAAAGCATGAATTAAATTAGTTGCATAAATAAACCAACTTTTGATCGGGTACGGATTCCCGGTGATGGTCGCTTCACGAATTCCCGTCGTAATCTCTTCAATTGCAAATGGATATTTATTATTCGGGTTATCAACTTTTTCTTTAGTAGGTGCCGGGTATTCGGGATATGGATACGGAGGAATAGAATAATTTACCGGGAAGAAGAATCCCCCTTTTCTTCCCCATGAACCGAGAAGCGCATTCAATAATGCGATTGCCCGGCTGCGTTGAGCATCATCCCCGTACCATGTTACATGTCTGCCGGGATGAATAAGTGTGGCCGGTTTATTCATCGCCATTACACGAGCAGTTGTTTTTATTAAGTCAACATCAATCCCGGTTTCGGTATATGCCCACTCCGGAGTGAATGGCGAAATCTCTGCTGCAAACTGTTCGAACCCAAATCCATATTTTGTTACGTAATCAACATCGTACAATTTTTCTTTTACTATCACATTCATCCATGCAAGCAAAAGTGCAATGTCTGTTCCGGGCTTAATCGGCAGATAATATTTTGCTTTTGAAGCTGCTACTGAAAATCGGGGATCAACAACTATAATTGTAGAATCGTTTTGCACAGCATTAGCAAATTCTTGCGCTTGCGAGTTGTGCATGTTCTCGCCAAGATGAGAACCAATCAATACAAGACATTTTGCGTTTTCGATATCGGTTCTTTCCGGCGATCCAATCCCTTCGCCAAATGTTAATTCAAAACCAACATCTCGCGGTCCGCGGCACTGTGCATAAGAGGGCGCAGAAATATTATTCACTCCGTAAGCTTTCAAAGTATGTTTCAAAAAGTTACCGCCAATACCATGGGAAAAATATGCGACTGATTCGGGTCCGTACTCTTTTTTAATCTTGTTCATTTTCTCAGCAATAAAATCAAACGCTTCGTTCCATGTTACTTCTTTCCATTTTTCTTCTCCGCGTTCGCGTGTACGAATTAATGGCGAACGTAATCTATCAGGATCGTAATGTGCGCCAACTCCGCCGGTACCGCGCGGACACAATCTTCCTTTGCTCAACGGATCGTTCGGGTGTCCTTCTATCTTCCACAAGTTGCCGTCTTTTAAGTAAGCAATCGCACCACACTTCCAGAAACAGATATCGCAGTAAGTTGGAATTTTCCTGATCCCTTTTACCTTTTCCTTATTAACTTTTTCGGCTCCCTTAACAAACGGACTCAATGCTGATACTGTTGCAGCAGCACCAACAGAAAAACCGGTTATCTTCAAGAACTTTCTTCGGGAAATTGAATTCATTTATTTACCTCGAAATGGATTTAATTAATTCTTTTACCTTGCCGCATTCGGAAAAATTATTATAGACTTCGCATTCTCTGCAATCTCTATTTTCACACACCGTGTTCGGGTGACCATAACTCCAGCATGGTTTACCATGACCAATATATCCTTCACATTTCTTCCGGTCGTCATCAGAACATTTTACTACTTGCCAGCAAGGTATCAACGAATAGATCGTTTTGATTCCGTTAATCGAAATCTTGGATTCATTTATTGCATTCCGGATACATTTAATTCTTTCAATATCTGCTTTCGAATATGATCTTTGGTTTGAATCTTTTTTAAATGGTATGAACAATCCTTCCCTTTCATACATACGTAATGTGTGAACAGAGATGTTAAGTAACCTGGCAGCCGTACTTATCGGAAAGATCGGTTCATTTGATGATATGTCGATTTCGGTCATTTTGTCTTTGTTTTTTATTGACATTTATAAATGTCAACTATCTTGCCAGAGATAATTATCAATAATTGTAAGCGATTTGATGTTGAATCGCACAATCAGTTTCACTTTTTAGAAAAAAAGGATTAAATATTTTTAGAATTGATAAATGAGAGCTGGTGTCGTTTAGGTAAACAAACAAATTAATGAGGAGGGGTAATCTTATTAAATTAATCGTTCCTTCACATATTCATAATCTTCAGGACTGTTTATGTTGAAAAAGAGGTCCATCATATAAAATATTTTTTCTTCCACGTCAACAATTTCAACACCAACACGTTCTGCAAAATTCCAAAGACTAAGTGCGCTGTTCTTTACTTCCTGGTTTTTATTCTTCGCTTCAAGGACATTTAATAAAATATTTTCCAGCAATGGTAAAATTTTTCTATCATAAATTCCGCAAAGGAACTGAATCCTATCTTCCGCCTTCGGAACGACAATCATTTCTTCAGTTTTAACATTCAAAAGAAATTTGATCAGTGAAGAATTTATAAAAGGTAAATCACATGTTGTTATAAAAATCTTTTTTGCTTGTGCTGTACTAAGTGCGGAATGGATTCCGGCAAGAGGACCAAAACCGGGGAATTTATCAACAACTTTTTCTGTATCAATAAAACCATATAACTCAGGTTCATTTGTACTTATAACCACTTCATCAAAAACATCCTTCATTAAGTAAAATACTCTTTCGATAATTGTTTGATCATCAATTTTAAGTAGAGCTTTGTTAGTACCCATACGACTGCTTTTGCCGCCGCTCAATATTACGCCGCACACATCATTATTTAATAGTCTATCACTCATATTATCCCAATTCAATAAATAAAAAAAGGGACACCAATCAGATGTCCCTTACTTAGTTGTAAAACAATCTTTAAGCTGTTTTAACTTCAGTTTTGTACAGCAATGAAACAACAACACCCAAAATTAAATATTGGATAAATCCATATATGAACCATTGAAATGTTAAACTATAAGGAAGCGGATAAACTGCGTATTGGTAATAAGCTGCCGGAAGATTAATAAATAACGCCATGTAAAAACCATATCTCAATCCTTCCATCCATCCTTTATTTTCACATCCCTTGGCGAATATAAAAACAAAGAAGAATGACCAAATGATATCTACTACCCACATTACCCACATTTTACTTTCCATTTCGGCCATCGGTCTGAAGATTTTAGAAATATCTTCAGCCGAGTATGTTGATGCGAGTATAACTGAGTGAACCAAATAATTTGCCACCTCGAGAAGAATAAAAACTACGACAAAAGCAATTAATAATTTCTTGGTGTTCATATACGAACCTCCAATTGGTTAGTAATTAGTTATTTTTTCCGTAGGTGAGAAGTATCTGTTTTTATTAATCTAAACTTATTTTGGTGAAAAAGATAACCTTTTTCTCAAATGGGGTCAATCGGAATTTTAAATTCAGTCGAACGTATATGTTTTTTCAATCCAATATTCCACTTTTTCGCCTTCAAAAGTAATCGGCTGCCATCTGGATTTATATACGGCATCAATAACATTTTGATAGACTTTTTTATTATTGAGCGTGTTACTTAGTACGCCATGCGTTTTAACAATGCCCTCCCGGCTGATTAACAATCTAAGTTTTAAACTTCCTTCAGCATCATCAACTTTTTCCGGAATCACTTCAACAATCTGGCGAGGTACAAACGGAAATGATGTGGCTTCGTAAATACCTTTTTTGTCGCTGGCTGTTTGCTTAGACCCGGGCAAACTTGCTTGCTCTTTTGATGATTCTTTAATTTCAAAATCGCCAAGAGGTTCGGGTTCATCGAGCGGCTCAAACAATGATGAAATTATCGGCACTGCCGGGCGCGGCATTGACGAAGAACTTGATTGGTCTGTTCTAGGAATATCCAAGACTGTTATCAAAGGTTCTGGAAAGTATGGGATCTCTTTTTTCTCTTTACTGATCCTTGGCGCCAATAAAAAAATCATTACGCATAGCAACAAACTTAATATATGCCCAATTTTAATAATAATGGGATAATAAATTCTTCCCTTTTTTTGTAAGGAAATTTTCATTTATTCAAATTCGTAATCTTTAGGTAGTAAATTAGCTGTACCATAATTTGCAAAACTGCCAAATGCTTGGATTGCCATTGGGTTTATAGGCTCTCCAAATTTATCAAGTTCAGCTCGGCCAAAAGGTAAGTAAAGCCATGATATATCCCCGGTTATATTGTTGCTAACGTAAAGGTAATGATCGAAAGCTAAAATAAACTGTTTACTTTCTTCTGCATATTTCAATAAATCTAAATTAGAAACCGGTTTTGGTTCTTTTATCCAAAAATTCTCTACACCTTTTTTTTTCGAATTTTTATTTAGCTTAAGATCAAATGGTACAAAACTCTGCCCGATGAGGTAACCATTGTTAAATAAGTCCATTTCCACAACAGATCTTAAAAATCTTTTCTTTGATCCCAAATAACTACGTTTTCTTTTTTCTAACCATTCACCTCTTTCTTGTTCATCCTTTGAATTGAGCTCTGTAAATTTTGTGTGGTATATATATTTAACACTTCCCAAAGATTCATTACAAGTGAATAGTAGTAAGATACTATCAATCCTATAACCAAGCGCATTGTTTACCACAGTTATATTTACCGGGCATTCAACTTCCAAATTCCCGGAACCATCTTTTGCAAAATTTAGGTAATACTCATTTTCTATAATGCATTTATCACTTAAATCGGTCATTCCTAAAAAATATTTCTTAAAAACTTTCAGGTTATCTCTCCACTCTTCGGGAATATCTTCTGTAATCTCAACAGTTTCTAATTCATATGCCACTCCTTCAAGAAAAAAATCTACCTGATATTTTTTATTCTCTACAAATTTAATTTCTTTTGCTTCATGTTTATAACCAATCATAGATATTACTAAAGTTTGATTACCTTCCGGTATCCCATTAATTTCAAAATGCCCGTTATTATTTGTTACAGTTCCTAAAGTAGTACCCGATATAAAAACATTCACATTTACAAGTGCCTTACCTGACGATTTTTCTTTCACTGTACCGGTGACAGCCCCACTTTTCCGTTGTGAATAAATTTGGCTGCACAAGCATAGGCAAATAAAAATCAACACAAATTTCTTTTTGGTAGGGTTGTTCATATAATGTCTCCACGTCAGAGTTTTATCTGGAAATATTTAGATACTCATCCCAAATTTTAAATAACTCAAATGTAGCCCTAACATCCTCTCCGCAATAAACCGCGATTTCTTTAACTCTGCCGGCTTTGTAAAGTTCTTTTACTTCCATGCCGGTAATCCCTTTCGATTTGGGTGATTCGATTCCGAATGCGTGGCAATAAAAATCCAGGTTGAATTTCCGCGTGATACCGTAGAACGTCAACTGCTCAAGTAAGTCGATGTGGTCTTTAGAATCGTACCTTGTCTTCAATAAATTTTTGCTTGGCTTAATCTTATTAATAGCGGAACGGATCATCAAAAACGGCAGATCAAAATTCCTTCCGTTAAAACTTATTACTTTATCGGACTTACTAACATACTGCCAGAAAGATTTCAGCATATCAATTTCGCACATTGGTTTGTACTTGGTACTTTTTTCCTCAATAATGATATCATTATTAGATTCGCCTTCGTACAAGACCATAACTTTTTCCGAATCGGTATTCATCATTCCTATTGCGACTACTTTTGCAGTAAGCGGATAGAGACTAAGGTATCTTTTCGATTCTTCAGCCATTTCATTCTTCTTCTCAACATCTTTTTCTTGTTCGGAATATCTAAGCAGATATTCTTGCTGGGATTCGGCAAGCGATTCAAAATCATATCCAACGGTTTCAATATCAAATATCAAATTCATTTTACCCTCTTAGAATTTGATTACAAAATGAAACTAATAAATTTTTTGATGAATTTATATACCAAGTTATTAGCACCCGTCATAAAATTCTTATTGAAGGGAATTAATTATTTTGCCATCTTGCTAAAGACCATCGGGACAATTATGGTAAAAAAAGATAGGGCGCAGTTCATCGATCTTCTCAAAGGTCTCGCACTCATTGTAATGATTGAAGTCCACGTTACAACAGCTTTTTTAGACAACTCAATAAAGGAACTTTGGTGGTTTTCAGCTATTCATTTTATCAACGGTTTGGTCGCCCCGGCATTTACATTTACTTCCGGAATGGTTTTTATTTTATCATTTCAGAAAGGATTAGACGAGCTAAGAAAATTTGGGACAAAATTCTGGAAACGCATTGGAAGGTTAACATTGATAATTTTAGCCGGCTACACCGTCCACATGTCGTTTCTTTCATTGCGCAAATTATCGAACCCCGACTATCCACACATGCTGCAAAATTTTTTCTTAGTTGATATTCTCCAGTGCATTGGTATCGGATTACTTGTTCTTCTTTTTTTAAGAATAGCGGTCAAATCAGATAAAGTTTTTTATAATACGCTGTTCGCACTCACAATAATCGTACTGCTGATCGGTCCATTAATGTGGCGGATCGACTTTGCGAAATTTTTACCTTTGGCTATTTCGAACTACTTCAATAGAATACATGGTTCTTTATTTCCGTTGTTTCCATGGATAGCTTTTATTTTCACCGGTGCATTAACCGGTAAATATTATGTCGAGGCAAAACAAAAAAATACCGAAGCATTATATGCAAGAAAATTGGTAATCTATGGATCGATAACATTCCTTACTTCCGTACTTTTACTAAACATTTTACTTCCTTTTTCTTTTGCCGAAATAAAGCCAAATCCTATTTTCTTTCTTGAAAGACTCGGTGTTATACTCGCATTACTTGGCTTTGGCTGGTTTTATGTAAATCGTATTGGTAATTACAATTCTTTTGTACTCGATGTGAGCAGAGAATCTTTACTTGTTTACTGGCTGCACTTAAAATTCATTTACAAAAAATTCTGGGATGATAAAAGCTTGGTTGATTTTTTAGGGACCGACCTAAACATACCAGAAAGTTTAATGATAACGTTAGTACTGATAATTACTATGATTTTTATGGCTAAAGGATGGGGATATTTGAAATCAAAATATCCAGTAGTTATTTCAAGACTGGTTTTTGCGGTTGTAACAATTTGTGTGATTATATTCTTAACAGATTAGAAAACTATAATAAGGAATATTCTTTGGCTTTTTCTAAAATATATCTTCGGTTTTTACAATTATTTAAAATATCATAATTATTTTTTAGAGGAGCTAAAATATTTAATGATTTGCTTTTAGAATCCCACTTTTCAATTAGTATTGTTGGGATAAAATATAATTCAAATTGATCTTCGGAAATGGGTTTATAGCCAATAACAACGTCTGATGTTTTAGTAGATTGTACATAAGTTTTGACATCAGATTTATATTCACGATCGACACCTCCACGTGTTCCACCAGTAAAAGAGACAGATGTTCTGGCTGTTTTAACTTGTGCTCTGATAATTTCTTCTTCATTTTTTTCATTTTTTATTACAATAATAATATCATAAGGAGACAACGGAAGATCAACCAAAGAAACATTTTGATATTTTTTCATTAAAATGCCACATACTATATGTTCGTGTGCAAATCCATTTATTGAAGCTTGTCTTCCTTTCTCTTCAGAAGAAATCATTATTGTTTCTCCAATACTATTATCCAATCAGTGTTAATTCTCTCTTCTCGAGGAACCTTAATAAAATGTTTAATTATTTCAGATCCGAAATAATTTTCTACCTTAAATCCAATTCTCTCTGAAATATCCATAAAATATTTCCAGCTTTCGAAATTGTAACCTCTTATTTTATTACTTCCTACTACTATGACATATTTACTTCTCTTTTTTAATACTCTATAAACTTCACGCATATTTTTTTCCATATCAACGAGAAATTTATATGCGATATAGCTACGACGGGGGTCTTTTGCATAAATATTTTTTAACATCTTGTCTACTTCTTTTATACCAATATTTTTTTGCATTTCATAATCTCGAGACGAAACACTTTCTGTACCAATATGTTCTTTTTTCATTGGGGTCAACGAACCGTACACTAAATCTAACCAATACATTTCTAATTGGTGCGTTCTAGGATAATCCACAGCATTAGCATATGGTGGTGAAGTTACAGCAAAGTCAAAATAATTTGCTGGATATTTAATATGCCGAGCATCATTATCGTCTGGAATTTCAATTGATACATCATGATCTATATTTGCACAAAACTCTATCATTCTATAAGAATTTAATAATATTGTTTCTGCAAATTTTGTTAATGCAAGTGATGGATAAATATTTTTATTTAATTTTTTCCTAATTACCGTACGTGTACAATTATTATCCGCATTAGAGACCGATCTAATTATTGACGATAAACATATTTTAAAAAAGTTTTTAATATCATCAGATGAATCTAAATTAAGAATTATCTTTTTTATATAAGCAAGTTCTGATAAAATTTCCTGATTAAACCAATTATCTCTATAAGGAAAAATTGGTATATCTGATTTGCTAATCTTCCTAGGACTGTAAAGCAGTAATTTATTTAAAAGATGTTCTACACTTTCTTGCAACTTTTCTGTGTTTAACACTGTAGTTTTTACTTTTGTTAGTAATTTTGCAAATGGGTCAACATCAATTCCAACTGAATGTCTACTTAACATTTGTGCTTCGACATTAGTAGTACCACTGCCCATAAATGGATCGAGTAAAACATCCCCTCGTTTAGTATACTTCTGAATTAACCAACGGGGCAACTCAGGGAAAAACTTCGCTGGATATTTATGTAATCCGTGTGATAACCTTGTTTGATCATAAGATATGAACAAAAATCTCTGTCCTTTTTGAATTGGAAGACTTACCGGTATATTTCCATCAACACGCGTTAGCTTTTCTCCAAAATCATTTTCAATTTCTTTAATTATTCCAATTGAATATTCATCTGTTCTAAATAATTTTTCATCGTCAATTATATATCTCTTTTTTCTTTTTTCTACATTTTTACGTATTTCTAATAGTGAAATATTATAGTAAGACATATTTAACCTACTTTATTCTTTACTTAATTAGCTAATATAATATATAAATATTTCGCTCTTTTGGGAATCATTTTTTTAGAAAATTATTATCGGAACCTATACATTTTGCTCAAATAATTTCACAGCTTTATAAAATTCTTCCGGCAAAGGAATTGATTTATTACTTCGTTTGTCTATATGAACAACAACTCCGCTTCCTTTAGCAATAATCTTTTGAGACGATTTTTTCTCGATAATATGTTTGAAACCAAAACTAGAGTTTTTAATGAAATCGATTTTTGTATAAACGATCAGCTCGTCATCGAGATACGCCGGTTCTATGTAATCACATTCGTTGTGAACCATTATAAAGAAGGAGAAACTTTCCAATACTTCCTTAAGTTGATAATTCTTCTTAAGGTCTTGCATATATTTAATCCGGGCATCTTCAAAGTAGTTAAAATAAACTGCATTATTACAGACGCCAAGTAAATCAACCTCGTGGAAACGAACGGTTTCAATAATCGAATGTTTATAAAGTGATTTATCCAAAACTATCCCCTATTTTATTATTTTAGAAATGATCGCAGTTGCATCATCAATCTCGTCAAACGAAACATCCATGTGAGTTACTGCTCTAACAATTCCAACTTTGCCGGTACCGAATAATAATCCTTCTTCTTTACACTTTGCCAGGAATTCTTCTACAGAAATTTTCTTTGGCGAAAACATAACAATGTTAGTTTCAACCAAATCTAAATCAATCTCAATATTTTTCAATTGAGCGAGATTCTGAGCGAGTTTTTTTGCTTTGAAATGATCCTCTTTTAATCGTTCAATATTATTTTGCAAAGCATACAAACCGGCAGCAGCAAGAATTCCAACTTGTCTCATACCACCGCCCCATCCTTTACGCGTTCTGAAAGCTTCTGCTATTAGTTCTTTCGATCCGGCAATGATAGAACCGATAGGCGCACCCAAACCTTTCGATAAGCAGCAAGACACAGTATCAAAGTATGAAGCGTACTCCGAAGGTTTAATCCCGGTTTCAACATAAGCATTCCAAATTCGAGCGCCATCGAGGTGAGTAAATAAATTATATTTTTTAGCGAGTACCGATATTGATTTGATGTTATCAATCGGGTTGATTGTTCCGCCGGCACGGTTGTGTGTGTTTTCGATTTCAATGACGCGTGTACGTGCCATATAGTAAGCACTCGCCGGACGTATCAATGGTGTAACTTGCTCTGTACGGAATATTCCCTTTTTATCACCACCAATCAAACTTAATTGCAATCCGCTTAGTGCAGCCGGCGAGCCCGATTCGTATTGGAAAATGTGAGCATCTTTTTCGCAAATCACTTCGTCACCGGGGCGTGTTAAAACGTGCAAACAAATTTGATTACCCATCACTCCGCTTGGAACATACAATGCAGCTTCTTTACCAAGCAGTTGTGCCGCATACTCTTCGAGTTTATTTGTAGTTGGATCTTCTTTGTAAACATCATCACCCACTTCTGCTTCATACATTGCTTTGCGCATTGCTTCGGATGGTTTTGTTACAGTGTCGCTTCTTAAATCAATAATTTTCATTGCTATTTCTTTTTTGTTATTAGTTTTTTATAAATGAAATAAATGATATTCATTACGGCTGCCAAAGAACAAAGTAACGGAATAATCAAAGGAAACTTTGAATAAAAAGTTAATCCATTTTCTATCGAAGCATAACCAATCAACACATCTTGTTCATACAATTTTGTATTCTGTATGGTTCTGCCGAGCGGATCGATAATACAGCTAATCCCGCCGTTTGCAGCACGTACAACAGACTTTCTATTTTCGATAGCACGCAGAACAGAAATTTCTTTATGCTGAAATGGTCCGCTTGAGTAACCGTACCAGCTATCGTTAGTTACAACAGCAATTAAGTTGGCGCCTTTTTGAACAAACCCGGCAACAAAATCAGGATAAATCGATTCGATGCAAATTACACCGGCTACTTTTACTTCGGCTCCCTCAACAAATTGAAACACTGTTTGTTCTTTTCCGACATTCCAACTTGAAATTCCAACTTGCCATTTTATTAGATCACCCAGGAAAGGCAGTTCTTCTACAAAAGGTACTTTCTCTCCGAAAGGTACCAATTTAATCTTTCCATATTTTTGAACTTGCCGTGACTGCGGAGAAAAAAGTAGTATGGAATTATATGATACATAAGCCGTGTTAGTTGCTTTAGTAAATTTTGCATCAGGAGGTGCATCTTCCTTATTAAAATAGAAAGTTGCATCGGGCATACCGGTTAAAATGAAAACATCGTTGGAATCTGCAAATTGGTGTATCCGCTCAACTTCGATAGGATAATTACCGGATAATAGATAAACCGGCAAGGCAGATTCCGGCCATAGAATTAATTTTGCGCCTTTGCGAATAGCACGCTGTGAAAGACCAAGATACATATCAAGTTGTTCATCAATATTTCCGGCTTCCCATTTATCCCATGGATTTAGATTCGGCTGGATCAGCCCAATGCTTACTTTTTCATCAGAAACTCTAAATGTGTTAATCCTAACAATTCCATAAAGCATCGGAATAAAAAAAAGTGCGGCAGTAATCCATGTGTATCTGAAATCAATTCTTTTGGTAATAGATAGTTCTTTCAGCGATAAGTAGATAAAAATATTGATGTAGAGTATTAACAGTGAAACGCCGTATGCACCAATTATATCGCCTATTTGAATAAATGTATTGAAGAATGGTAAACTATTAGCAAGTGTTAGCCACGGAAAACGAAGATCGGTTAAACTATATGCATATTCGAAAGCCACCCAGTAGAGAGGGAAAAGTAACAACGCAACTTTTTTATCAAATGATTTTTTTGTGAAGTAATAAAGTGTAGTTGGAATTAAATATAATGCCGGGTTAACAAACATCAGCAAGACACCCGAAATCATTAAAAAAGGATCTGCTTCTTTTGTCCAGCTTCCAACCCAATAAAGCGTGATCAATGTAAAAATAAATGAAGTGAAATAAGTTATGCGGCTGATTTCAGCAAGGGATTCTCTTTTTTCAAGTATATAAAAAAACGGGATGAGAGCAAAAAATATTAGAAACGGTAAAGGTAAAGGAGGATATGAAATTCCGAACAAAACTCCGCTAATCAAGGCAAACAATAACTCCTTTCGCCTCTGCCTCCGCTGGCCGGGTGTAAGTACTTCTTTGTATTTACTGAATATTTTCATCGGCAGTTTTTTTCTTACGGAAATGTTTTATTGAAAAATAGATTACCACCACAATTATAATAAGCAAAACTATATTTGAATAAGCCGAAAGATATTTATCGATAAGACCAATGTTGTTGCCTAAAAGGTAGCCGGCAAAAATCAAAAGAGCATTCCATATAAATGAGCTTATGGCAGCATATAAAAATGTTTTACCGGGTTTAAGATTATGAACACCGGTAAAAAAACTGATTACTGCACGTGTACCGGGAAGAAAGCGGTTTATTAAAATTAAATTGTACCCGTATTTCGAAAACCATACATCTGTTTTTTCCAACGTTGCCGGTTTGATAAATTTCAATTTACCTGACCTGATAACCTTATCACCAAAATTTTTCCCGATATAATACATGAAAACAAATCCGAGTGCACTTGCAACACTGGTCAATAACAGTATCGGTAAAAATCCAATCGTCGATTTAGCGATCAAAGTTGAACCGATAACAAGAACAACATCACTCGGCGATGGCGGAAAAACATTTTCAATAAAACCAAAAAAGAAAAGCACCAGGTAGATTATCGAAGGATCCAGCGTGCTGATATAGGAAATGATATCTTGAAGCATTAATTCTCTTTTTTGTTTAGGAGTGCAACTGCGTATGCGGCGGCACCTTCTTCTCTTCCAACAAATCCCAGCTTTTCCGAAGTAGTTGCCTTAATTGAAATTTGGTTTGTATCAATTTTTAGTACGCCGGCTATTTCTTCTCGCATCTTGTTGATATAAGGAAGAATCTTAGGTCTTTCCATCACAAGTGTGGAATCGATGTTGCCAATTTCGTAACCGAAACTGTTAATCAAGTCGTTTGTCTTTTCAAGTAATATTTTGCTATCGATATCCTTAAACTCAATATTGGTGTTGGGAAAATGTTTCCCGATATCACCTAATGCTGCGGCACCAAGCATGGCATCGCATATAGCGTGCAAAAGTACATCTGCGTCGGAATGACCTTCAAGTCCGAACTCACTTGGGATTACAATTCCGCCAAGAACAAGAATTCTCTCCCTTGAAATTTTGTGAACATCGTATCCAAAACCGATTCTAAATTGCTGGTTCAAAACCTTATCTCGAAATTTTTAAACTCATTTTTAAATTCGCTCCAATTTACCGAAGCATTTTTTACTTCCGCAAAAGATGGTCCAACTTTAAGCTTATTGTATAACTCTTCAATTAAATATTTCTCGCCTTCAACAATAGTAAGCACTTCACCGCTGAATAAGTTTTTCGTGTATCCTTTTAATCCCAACGTTTTTGCTTCCCTTAAAACAAAATAGCGGTATCCCACACCTTGTACAAGACCGTTAACTAATATCTCTGCCCTTACCATAACTCACCGAATTCCTATTAATCAAATTATCTAACGCTTCGGAAACTATTAGTCCAAAGAATATTAGTATACTCCCTACCAAACCAAAATTAGTGATTTTTTCGCTGAGTAGAAAGAAAGCAAAGATTGCGGCAAAGATCGGCTCGAAAGAATAGATAATTCCGGCTTTAGTAGGGTTAACAACTTTTTGAAACCTTGTTTGTAAACCGAAATTCACACACGTTGCAAGTATTGATGTATATAAAATACCGGTGATCAATTTGCTTGAATAATTGAAAAAATATGTTTCAAAATTTGTTGTATGCAAGACAAAAGAAGTAATAAAACTTAAAACAGCTACCGTAATTAACTGTACAAAAAATAAATTCCAAAAATTATATTTAGGCGAAATGATATCTATGTAAACAACATGAAGAGCAAAGAAGGCGGCACAAATCAATGTTAGTAGGTCACCTAAATTAATACTGCTTCCTAACTGGCTTATAAATGTTGTAATAGAATTTCCTCCGCTCGATAAAAATAATAATCCTATAAAAACCAGTACGGTGCCAATCTGCGAGCCGATAGAAGGAAGTTTCTTTTCAATAATAGTTTGAAATAAGGGGACCATTACAACAAGCGTTCCGGTTATGAATCCGGATTTAGTTGCTGATGTAATTTTTAATCCGTTAATTTGGAATAAAAAACCGGTAAATAGAAGCGCACCAAGAAAAATCCCGGGCAGAAGAACTGATTTTTCAAAACGATATTTTTTTATGAATATAATTACAAAAATTATTGTTGCTGCAATGCTAAACCTGATTGCAACAAAGAGCATGGAGGAAATATTATTCAGTGTTTCCTTTACAATCGGGAATGTGCCGCCCCATATAATTGTCATTAATAGAAGTGCGGCTTCTCCTAAATATTTTTTTTTGTTAAAATTATTAATCATCCGAAACAGTATATCCAAAACTTTTTAACATGTTGTTGTCCGAACGCCATTTCTCTTTCACTTTTACAAACAATTCGAGGAATACTGCGCGTCCTAGAAATTTTTCCACTTCTTCACGGGCATACTTGCCTAATTTTTTAATTGCAGCACCGTTATTCCCGATAATAATCGGTTTTTGCGAAGCTCTTTCCACAATAACCGCCGCACGAATGTAATCTTTGCCTTTCTCCCTTTCCTTAAATTCTTCTATAATGACTTCGGTACTATAAGGAACCTCTTCTTTATATAACTCAAAAATTTTTTCGCGGATAATTTCCGATACAAAGAATCTCTCGTTTTCATCACTTAGATCATCATCAGGGAAATATTTCGGGTGCTCGGGAAGAAATTCAAGAAGTGTTGCGATCACCTGGTCTAAATTTATACTTAATGCTGCCGATACCGGTATGATCTTATCAAAAATTTTTTTTAATGATGGTTCATTTACTAACTTTGCTACATTCTGTTCTTGTACAAGGTCAATCTTATTTAACAGCAAAATCTTTTTCTGTTTCTTGTTTTTTAAATATTCGAGCACCCTTTCATCATTAAAAGTTCTTTTTCCATCCGGGTCGTAAGAAACATCAATCAAGAACAACATGATATCGGCATCCCGGACCGACTCATAGACAAATCCAAGCATCTTTTCTTGCAGAAGATATTCGGGATTTAATATACCCGGTGTATCAAGAAAAATAATTTGGTAATCTTCTTTTGTAAGAATGCCCAGGATTCGTTTTCTTGTGGTCTGTGGTTTATTCGTTATTATCGAAAGTTTTTCACCTATTAGCGCATTCATCAATGTCGATTTTCCGGCATTCGGCTTACCGATTATTGCTATGTATCCTGATTTCAATTTTTCCTTATTAATTTCTTTGAGTTATTCGATATGAAAATTATCGAAAGGATAAATGAAAGACAAACTAAGCAAATTGATTGTTCTACATTATTATTTCTTGCTTATATATCGTTAAGCTTGTTCTTAAAATTTTTGTGGGATTCAAATCCAAAATAAGCAAGAATTAAAAGAAGCAGAACCATTGAGGAACTAATCATCAAGACAGTTTTATTTTTGAATATTGACAAAGCCTGGTTTCCATTTTTTTCAATTCCGGTTTTAGCTTGCTCTATATAACCAGAAAGATTCATGCTTTCAAAATTCCAGTTGATTGAAAGAACGACGAAAGCCAAAATTCCGACGATAAGAACTGCAAAAAATCCTACAACGCCGTAAAAGAAATAATTTTTTTTATGAGACAAAGTGGGAATCGCGCTTAACTTTTTCATAAAACGTTCTGTAAAACCGGCTGGAGCTTGCTCATATTCAAGTTTTTGTAAAGAGTAATGAACCGCTCGTAATGCTTTTAGTTTCTGTCCGGTTTGCGGCTGGCTATCAAGCAAAGATTTTACTTCATCAATTTCTTCAGCAGAGAGCTGATTATCTATATAATCATTTAACATTTCGTCAATATTCTTTTTCATAATACTTCCTCTTGAAAATTGTGTTTAAGCAGTAAATCTTTTAACGAGTTTCTTGACCTATGAAGCAAAACTTTTACATTCACTAACGAAACTCCCATCACCTGACTAACCTCGCTCATTGAAAGTCCATCTAAATAAAAGAGAATCAAGACCAATGCGTTTCTAACCGGCAATTTATCAACCATTTTTAGAACATATTGGTTCACATTTTCTGTTGTAGAGTAGATTTCGTTATCAAAACTTGCAAGATCAAATTCATCATCTATGGAACTCATCTCTTGTTCAATCTTTCTTTTCTTGGAAGCAATAACAGTCAATGCTGTATTATAAACTATCTTGTAAAACCACGTCGAAAATTTTGAATCTTGCCTGAATCCCTTTAACGAATTATACGCTTTTAAAAAACTATCCTGGAGAGCTTCTTCAGCATCCATTTCATTCTTTAGCATTCTTTTCAAAAGCGAAAATGCTCTGTCCTTATATCGATCCACCAAAAGTGCAAAATCAGGTGAATTACCGCGTTGAATCGAATCTATTATTTCCGTATCGCTTAAGTGTTTCATCAACTCATTAGACTAATTAATATTATACAAAGGTTACAGATTAACCTATAATTTTTATTGTAACCTTCATAGCTAAAATAACAGTCCAAAGAAGTGAGAAATTAATTTCACAAGCAACAAAAAATAAAATGTAACCTTAGAAAACAATAGATAGTCAAAAGTATTAAACAATAAAAGGAGAAATGTCATGCCGGAAGTAATAGCGGTATCCATACCGATAATAATAACAATGGTAGTTGGCCTGGTTGTCACTTTGGCAATCTATTTCAAATCAAAAGAAAAACAAATGATGATTGAAAAAGGTCTTTCAACAGAACAAATGTTCGAGCTGCTTCACACTAGAGAAAAAGAAAGAAGAAATAGTTACTATCTTTTGAAAGGTGGAATCATTATGGTATTTCTAATTACTCTTGGAATCATTGGTAATATTATTGATAGAGTTTACTTCTTTGGATACACAACGTGGGAAGATGGGACAAAATATTGGGATAGCGAGCCTGTCTATACTGTGTGGTTTACATTTTTAGGACTTGGAATTGGTGCAATTGTCGCTCACTTTGTTGCCAGAAAAGTTGAGCTAAAGGAAGCCTCTCAGAAATAATTGCAGAAAAAGAAAGAGATTAAAAAGGGTCGTTAATCGACCCTTTTTGTTTAATCAAACAAATTATGCTCCGTGTTCTTCAAGCCAGCGTTGTGCATCAAGTGCTGCCATACAACCGGTACCGGCAGCAGTAATTGCCTGGCGGTAAGTTTTATCAGCAACATCCCCGGCTGCAAAAACACCTTCTACACTAGTATATGTTGAACCGCCTTTAACTTTCAAGTAACCGGTTTCATCCATATCAAGTTTACCTTTAAAAATATTTGTATTTGGCTGATGACCAATCGCAACAAAGATTCCATCGGCTGCTACTTCATAAGTTGACCCGTCTTTGGTATTTTCAATCAAAGCACCGGTTACGGATTTTCTGCCATTCTCATTTTTGCCGAGCACTTCTTTAATAACGGCATTTGTCAAAAATTTTATTTTAGGATTTTTCTTAGCGCGTTCAATCATAATCTTTGATGCACGGAATTCATCTCTTCTATGAACCAGTGTAACTTCGGATGCAAATCTTGTGAGATAAGTTGCTTCTTCAAATGCGGTATCGCCGCCGCCGACAACCAATACTTTCAGCCCTCTATAAAAAAATCCGTCGCAAGTAGCACACGCGGAAACACCGTATCCCATAAATGTATTTTCGCTTTCGATGCCGAGAAGTTTTGCGGAAGCACCGGTTGCAACAATTATTGAATCAGCGGTGTAAACTTCTCCACCGGTCTTAACTGTAAACGGTCTCTTTGAAAAATCAACTTCATCAACAATTTTGAAAAAACATTTTGCACCGAATCTTTGTGCTTGCTTGCGCATAACATCCATTAATTCGGGTCCTTGAATTCCGTGCTCGAATCCGGGAAAATTTTCTACCTCTGTTGTGATTGTTAACTGTCCGCCCGGTTGAAGTCCTTCGAACACAACCGGATTTAAGTTAGCTCTCGAAGTATATAGTGCTGCCGTTAAACCAGCTGGTCCCGAACCAATAATAATAACTTTATGATGATTTTCATTCATTAAATAATCTCCAGTTTTTCGATATTGATTGCAAATTTAGTAAATAATTAGATTCTAAAATTCTAAATTAGATTCAGATGAAATAACACTGTTCTCAGACTGACCCTCTGTTGCTTTTTAGAAATTCCGCGTTTCTAATTAAACCTTTTAACTTAGCCCTCTTTAAGGGGCTTGTTTCAAATCTCTTTTTAAACTCTTCATTTTGCAACTGAATAACTTCTTCAATTTTGAATTCCTTATTCACCGGTTCGAACTCTTTTGTTCCGGTTACGACTGAAAATTTTTTATTCCACGGGCAGACATCCTGGCAAACATCGCAGCCGAAGAGCCAATTATCAAAATTATTTTTGAACTCTTTAGAAATTTCACCTTTGTTTTCAATCGTTAAATAAGATATACATCTATTTGCATCAACAATGTATTCATCAACGATAGCTTTGGTAGGACAAGCATCGATACAAGCTCTGCACGTACCGCAAAAATCTTCAACCGGTTTGCTGTATTCAAATTCATAGTTCGTAATTATTGTTGCAAGGAAAACCCAGCTGCCTAATTCTTTTGTAATTACGTTTGTGTGTTTGCCGAGCCATCCGATTCCGGCACGCACTGCCCATGTTTTATCCATCACCGGACCGGTATCAACATAACTAATGCTTTTGAATTGCGGATCGATTTGTTCGAGCATCTCTTCAAGTATTTCGAGCTTGTCCCACATTATCAAATGATAATCTTTCCCCCAAGCATAACGGGAAATTTTTCCGTATCCATTTTTATTTTCATGATGATGATCTGTGTTGTAATTCATTGCAAGAGAAATAATACTCTTTGCCCCGGGTAAAATTTTTTTTACATCCCTCCGTTTATCGGTATTTCTCTCCATGTATTCCATTGTTGAATGAAATTTTCTTTTGAGCCATTCGTTCAATTTTCGAGATTCGATCTCCAACAATTCTGCTTTTGCAAATCCAATTAGATCAAACCCAAGCTCCTTTGCTTTTTCAATTACTATTTGATTTGTAATCTTCACGCCGATTTTCTACTTAGTCTTAGCTATTCTACTATGATTTAAAGAAATTTAATGAATACATATTACCGATGCTTTGACAATTCAAAGGAAAAAATATGAAACTTCCGTAAATTTGCTCTACTTTTTTTACAAAACTTAATCAAAAAAATAAGGATAAAATATGTTGCAGAATCGTCGGGTAGTAATAACAGGTTTAGGCGCTTTAACTCCAATCGGATTATCAGTCCAGGATTTTTGGGAAGGAATGATAAAAGGTAAAAGCGGCTGTGCACCAATAACTTACTTCGATACCAAGAATGTTGATACAAAATTCGCTTGCGAATTAAAAGGTTTTGATCCGACAAAATATTTGGATAAAAAAAGTGCCCGCAGATTGGATTCGTTTGCACAATACGCAATGGCTGTTGCAATCCAGGCGGTTGCCGATAGCGGATTGGAACCCGGTAAAATGAACGATGAAGAAAAAGCAAGAACCGGGGTTGTTTTCGGCAGCGGCATTGGCGGGTTTAGTACGGTTTATAATCAGTCAGTAACAAATTTTAAGGACGGTCCAAACAGAGTATCTCCATTTTTTATTCCTATGATGATACCCAATATTGCAAGCGGTTATATTTCTATCCATTTCGATTTGCGTGGACCTAATCATTGCGTTGTAACAGCATGTGCAACAGCAAATAATAATTTAATAGATAGTTTTCTTTTGATCAAAAACGGTCTAGCCGACGTAATGCTATCAGGCGGCAGCGAAGCACCTATTATTGAAATCGGTGTTGCCGGGTTTAACTCTTCCAAAGCATTATCAACAAGGAATGAGTTCCCCGAAACAGCGAGTCGTCCCTTCGATATTAATAGAGATGGCTTTGTAATGGGCGAAGGCGCCGGGATGCTTGTACTCGAAGAACTTGATCATGCAAAAAAACGCGGAGCTAAAATTTATGCCGAGTTGGTTGGTATAGGAATGTCGGCTGATGCTTATCATATTACAGCACCGCACCCGGAAGGAACCGGTGCAATTCTATCGATGGAAATGGCTTTGAAGAATGCCGGTATTAACAAAGAAGAGATCGATTACATCAATATGCACGGTACCTCTACTCCTTTGGGTGATATTGCCGAAACTAAGGCAATCAAAAAAGTTTTTGGAGATCATTCTTACAAATTGAGCACATCTTCGACAAAAAGTATGATAGGACATTTACTCGGGGCAGCCGGTGCAGTTGAGGCAATTGCATCAATATTAGCAATACAGAACAGCGTTATTCCGCCAACAATCAATTTCGAGACTCCCGATCCCGAATGCGATCTCGATTACACATTTAATCGACCAAAAGAACGTAATGTAAATTATGCAATGAGCAACGCATTTGGTTTTGGAGGACATAATACATCGGTAATCTTTAAAAAATTTGCAGAATGATCTATTAGTCCAATAAAATTACTTGGAAGAAAACCGTGGTACACCATGGTTTTCTTCCACGAGAAAGATAAACCATTACAATAGTTCAAGTTCTTTGTAAAAGTTACCATTCCAATTTTCTTTCGAAAACTTTAACATAAACATCACCCTCAACAACCATAGCGTCGTAATGGGTCAATCCTTTTCTATCTTTACTAAGATTCCCGGTCTGCAGTTCAAACTGCCAGCCGTGCACGGGACAAGTAACTTTACCTTCATCTATAAAACCTTCGTGAATCAAGTGTGTTTTTTGATGCGGACAAATATTGCTGAGCGCATAAATTTTGTCTTCTACCTTGAAGACTGCAATCTCAACATCATCGACAAAAAATCTTCTGCCGATTTTTTCTTTAAGCTCATCACTCCGGCAAATTCTTGTAAATCCGTTCATCGTTTCCATTTTATAACCCGGTAAAAGTTTCTTTTACCGAAAAACCTTTTTCTGTTTTTTTGATTGTTGCCATCGCAATCTCCGGGTCATGCTCGAAAAATAAAAACCAATTTTCTTCGATTGCCTTCGGGTATAATTCTTTTTTCTCGCGGACAGTTTCGAGGGGCTGCAGATCGTAGCCCATCACATACGGAACCGGGATATGTGAGGCAAACGGGAGAAGATCCCCGCAATACAAAACGGTTTGATTGCCGTCGGAAACTTTTATCATCTGCTGTGCAAAGGTGTGCCCGTTAATTACGATAAACTCAATCTCGTCATCAAACTGCTTCTGATTATCGATAAGATGCAGCAAACCTTCTTCGTGAAGAGGCATAAATCTATTTGCAATAAAACTTCCGCGGTCGCGTTCGGTTGGATTCAAAGCCCACTCAAAATGTTTTTTCTGCACATGATATTTTGCATTCGGAAAGGCCGGCACCCATTTACCATTGGCGAATGTTGTTGAGCCGCCGGTGTGGTCAAAATGAAGATGCGTCAGCAGCACATCTGTAATCTCATCCGGCTTGAATCCGTAGCCGTTCAGTGCGTCGGTCAGTAATTTTCCGTTTTGATTCACATTATAGATTCGCATAAATTTTTCATCCCAGCCACTGCCCAAACTTGTATCAATCAAAATTTTTTTTGAATCGCTGACAAGCAATAGGCACCGTGCGCCGAGCGTAACGCGGTTCATTTCATCCGGCGGATTACTATTTTGCCAAAGCAGTTTTGGAATTATTCCAAACATCGCGCCGCCGTCCAAACCAAATGTCCCGGTTTCGACTATTTTTAATTCATATTTCCCGATTTTCATTTATGCTTCTTAATTAAATTATTAATAGATTTTATATGAATAAATTTATAAACAAACTACCTAAAATCATATCATGATAAAATTAAAGAATTTCTTGAACCAAATTAGTGTATTGTTATTCTTATACACTCTCGTAAACTTTACAGCTTGTTCAACACAATCCACAGTTGTTAAACAAGAAGAACCAAAGATTGAACAAAATTTGAATGTTATGACGTTCAATATCCGTTACGGTAACGCTGATGATGGAAATGACAGCTGGCAGTACCGCAAAAATATGGTGTTTGAGGTAATACAAAATTTTAATCCCGATTTTGTTGGTATTCAAGAAGCGTTGGAATTCCAGATCAAAGAAATTATAGACCAACTTCCCGATTATACATTTATCGGTGTTGGAAGGGACAATGGAAAAACGGAAGGTGAGTATTCAGCCATTCTATATGCTAAGGATCGATTCATAATAGATACTTCCGAAACATTCTGGTTTTCGGAAACTCCGAAAGTTGCCGGTTCAAAAAGTTGGGGAAATAATATTACAAGAATTTGTACGTGGGGAAAATTCTTTGATAAATTTACCGGCAAGACATTTTATGTTTTAAACGTACATCTCGATCATGAATCGATACCTTCAAGAATTAATAGCGCCAAAGCCATAGTTGATAAGATCAAATCCTTTAACACAAATTTACCCGTTATACTAACCGGGGATTTTAATACCGGGGAATCTGAGGAGACGATTAAAATTATTACCCGGCACGATTTAACCGATTCGTATTATGTGGTTAATAAAAAGACCGATAAAGACGGAACTTTCAATTCATTTAAAGGAGAGGATACCGGTGACAAAATTGATTATATCTTCATAAATGATAAACTTGATGTGAAAAAATCTTTCATTGATAAGACCAATTCAAACGGTAAATATCCTTCAGATCATTTCCCCGTGAAGGCAGTGCTACATTTTAGATAAAACAAAGCCCCGTCAATCGGGGCTTTAAAAAATTCTTTCGCTACAATAAAGAACAACTCACAAATATAAATTCCTTATCCAATATCAAGTAACCAGCATCCGCTCTGACTCAGCGGAAGCGAGGCGAGTCAAGCAACTTGTATCCAGTCCGCCAATTGGCGGGCAAGCAACCAGATCTATCTTCCTATACCATCCAAGTATTCTTTTCTTTTCAATAAAGTTTCTTTATCCTCAACATGTTTGGGATCAGGAATACAGCAATCAACCGGGCAAACAGCCGCACATTGAGGTTCATCATGGAATCCGGTACACTCTGTACATTTATCGGGGACAATATAAAAATAATCTTTCGAGAAAAATCCTTCAGAGCCGGAGGGAGCTGTATCTCCTTCACCATAACTTTTCCCGGCTAATTCCCATTGAGCACCGCCTTCATAAATTGCAGTGTTAGGGCATTCCGGTTCGCAAGCACCGCAATTGATGCATTCGTCTGTGATCATTATTGCCATATTTTAACTCTCCTAGATTAGTGAAAAATTTATTGAACAATTTGAATTACCGGTACGTTATTTATTTCGCGCCTCTCATTCTTTTCGAAATTAAACCGTGTTATTTCCTCAACCAGTAATTCTATTTGGTTTATTAATTTCTTAAGATCAATACCATAAAAGACCGGTGGGTATTTACTTAATTTCTCCTTCGATTTAGTTAGCTGGCTTAAAGCACCTTTATAATTTCCGGAAATAAGATGGTAACATCCTACCGATACTTGCACCATTCCTTGTAAGAACAGCCGGTCATTACTATCAGATTCAAACCATAGCTCTTCAAAAAAATCGTGCGCGGAATAGAAATCCGCACTGTTAAATAACTCTATACCTTGTAAAATGTCTCTCAATCTCGATGAAATAATAATAAAAGATGCCAATAACTTCAAGGAAAGAAGGATTAAAATTAAAAAGGATGTGTAATCTATTACCAACTTCCGCTAGAACCGCCACCGCCAAAAGAACCTCCACCCCCTGAAAAACCGCCAAAACCGCCTCCAAACCCACCGCCACCACTACCCCAACCTCCACGACTGCTTCTACCGCTACCCATCGAGCTTAAAATTAACCAGGGTAAAATTCCGCCTCCACGCCCCCCTCTTCCACCTCTGCCGGCTAAGATTATGAAGACTATAAATAGAATTACATACATAAACGGAAATCCGACATCTTCATCATCGGAATCTTTTTTATTGTTCGTATATTCACCTTTTGTCGCAGCTATAATAGCACTCAGCCCAGATTCTATACCGGAATAATAATCACCGCGCTTAAAATAGGGGCGAACTTCATTTCTTAAAATAGAACTTGACAGTGCATCAGGTAGCGCGCCTTCAAGACCATAGCCGACTTCAATCCTCATTTTTTTATCATCTTTCGCTACAAAGAACAAAACACCATTGTTATTTTTTGCCGAACCGATTTTATTCCTCGAGGCAACTTCGTAAGTAAACATTTCAAGCGGATAACCATCGAGTGATGCCATCATTAAAAATACTACCTGGTTGGAAGTTGAATCATCGAATGATTTGAGTGTAGAGTTAAGAGTGTAGAGTTCAGAATTGGATAATGTAGATGTAAAATCGCTGGCATAATTTTTTAGTATAGGAAATTCCGGTTGGGCAGATAAAATCAGCAACGGAACAAAAAACAATATAGAAAATTTTTTCATTATTGGCCTTGCACTCTACGTTCTTAACTCGTCACTCTAAACTCAAAACTGAACTTTAGGAGCTTGTTCTGCACCGGCAGCAGCTTTGAAATATTGTTTTTCTTTAAAACCCGTCATGCCGGCTATGATAGCTGCCGGAAATCTTTTAATCTGTGTATTGTAATCCTGAACAATTTGATTGAACTTCATTCTCTCGACAGAAATTCTATTTTCAGTTCCCTCAAGCTGTGCCTGGAGCTGCAAGAAATTTTCGTTGGCTTTTAGCTGCGGATAATTTTCCGATACAACCAACAATCTTGATAGGGCACTGCTTAATCCGTCTTGCGCTTGCTGGAATTGTTGGAAAGCTTGCGGATCACTTAGCTGGTCGGCACTCAACCTAATTTGACCGACTTTGGCACGTGCTTCTGTTACTGCTGTGTATGTTTCTTTTTCAAATTCAGCAACACCTTTTACTGTTTCAACGAGATTAGGAATTAGATCATATCTGCGCTGGTATTGGTTTTCAACTTGACTCCATGCCTGGCTGACACCTTCGTTCAATCCAACCATTTTATTATAAACTCCAACTCCCCAACTGATCATTGCAACAACAATTATTACAATAACAGCAATAATACTTAGAGCAATAATCCATCCTTTTTTCATTTATCCTCCTAAAGATTTTTTATAAACTTTTAATTCGTTAAACTTCTCATTGTATTAATTATTTCATCTAACAACTTTCTTTATTCTATCCCCGATTCCGTAAATGCTTTTTTCAGCAGATCATCAATCTGTAATTCCTTTGCCCAGAACCTCAGATAATCTTTATCTAAAGAATTAAATTGTATTTTCAATACACCTAAGATATCTAACCACTGTCTTTCAGAAATCATATTACCTTCTTTGTACCATAAAATTTTGTTTAGGATTATATCCTCGGCTGAACAAAGATAAACTGAAATAGAATTTGATTCCTCTTGAATTGAATCTTTTTTCCTTCTTTCAAACGCTTTTTGAAAATAGGGACTCTGTTTCAGAATGAATACATCGATTTTAACCATCGTATCAAGATGCAATAAATTAAATGTGGATTTAGTTTTTATCGCATCAACAATCATTTCTTTATCAACGAAGAAACTACTTTTTAATTTTTCTACCAGAGCATCAACCTGATTTAGCTCTAATGCTGTCACGAAATCAACATCCATTGTAGCTCTTGCAACACCATATGCTGAACTTGCAATAGAGCCACCGATGTAATAAGAAATCCCAAGTTCTTCAAATGCACTGATAACCGGTTCAAGAGCGTTTAATATTTTAGTTTGTTTCATTCCTTTTGTTCAAAAAACTTTCAAATCTTTTTGCAAGTTCTTCACCGTAATTATACTTCACGAACAACAAATCTAATTCATCCTCACTACATCCCGGATTAGCCCTAACAATAGCACGTCTCGATAGCCCCATCACTACCGATGATAAAGAAAACATTTGTGAAAGTCTTTCGCTTACCGTAGATTTTTTTAAAAGTGTTATCAACACTTTTTCAATTTCCGGGTTAGTATCTGTTTGTTTTGTTATCATTTTTCAATTCGTTAAACTTCTCATCGGCGCCGGAATTTTTCCGCCTCTGCCTACAAAATTTTCCGAGCTCAATTTTCTTACTTCCATAACCGGCGCTTTGCCAAGCAGACCGCCGTAATCAACAAAGTCGCCAACATTTTTCCCGAATGCCGGAATAATTCTAACCGCAGTTGTTTTATCGTTAATTACTCCAATTGCACATTCATCTGCAATAACGCCGGCAATTGTAGTAGCCGGGGTATCGCCGGGTACGGCAATCATATCGAGTCCAACAGAACAGACTGCTGTCATCGCTTCTAATTTTTCCAAAGTTAAATGGCCGGCTTGTGCCGCACGAATCATTCCTTGATCTTCGCTAACCGGGATAAAAGCGCCGCTCATGCCGCCGACAGAAGAACTTGCCATCAGCCCGGCTTTTTTAACTGCATCATTCAACATGGCGAGAGCGGCAGTTGTTCCGGGTGCACCTACATCTTCAACTCCCATTGCTTTTAATATATCGGCAATACTGTCGCCTTCGGCCGGAGTTGGTGCAAGAGAAATATCAACGATGCCGAAAGGAACACCGTTTTTCTCGGCAACTTTCCTACCAATCAATTCACCGGCGCGTGTAATTTTAAAAATTGTTTTCTTGATCACCTCGGATAGCTGCTGCAGATCAACACTACCGGCTTCTTTGATTGCATCGAGAACTACACCCGGACCGCTGATCCCAACATTTAGAACCACCTCTGGTTCGGTTACCCCGTGAAATGCACCGGCTACAAATGGATTATCTTCGACGGCATTCGCAAAAACAACAAGTTTAGCACAGCCGATTGAATCTTTTTCCTTGGTATATTCTGCTGTTAGTTTTATTGCTTCAGACATCATAAGAATTGCATCCATATTAATGCCGGCTTTGGTTGAAGCAACATTAACACTTGAGCAAACTCGTTTGGTTTGAGACAACGCCAGCGGAATCGATTTTATCAATTCACGTTCGCCGTTTGTCATCCCTTTTTGAATCAATGCGGAAAAACCGGCAATGTAATCAATCCCGATTTCTTCCGCAGCTTTATCTAATGTTTTAGCTATCTCAACATACTCCTCAGCTTTGTACGAATCGAACGGTATCGAGATAGGTGTAACCGACACTCTTTTATTGGCAATGGATATCCCGTAACGCGATTCAATTTCCTTTGCATTCTTAACATGATTTTTTCCGTAACGCAAAATTTTATCATAGATTTTTTGTTTTGTTATTTCAAGATTACGATCGTTACAATCACGTAAACTAATCCCAAGTGTAACTGTACGGATATCAAAATGTTCGATCTCCGTCATTCGTATTGTTTCAAGTATTTCTTCAAATTCGTATGGCATGTTGTTAGTTGATAGTTGATAGTTGTCGGTTGTTAGTTGTTTTTATTGAATTTATATATGCAATTAATCGTGGTGATAATTCATCAATTATTAATTTTATTTCATCAATATTTTTTTTGTTTAGTATATTTCTTCTTAAAGCTCTTCGAAGCCAATGTTTAGTTTCAAATAATGAGCCTCTTGCAATTCGGGCAAACCTTTTGTTTTCTTTTGCACTTCCCCTTCCAGTACCTTCTGCAACGTTTGCACCTATACTGTCGCAAGATTTTATAAGTTGTTTACCGACTGTATCTTGTGCCAGCGAATTCCATCCAATTACTATATCCCAAATCAAATCTGCTAATTCTTCAGATAGCTTATATACATCCAATTTTTCAAAATTAGTTCTTTCCATTTTCTCTCTTTTTTATGAAAACTGATCTTTCCACCAACAACCAACCACTAACAACTAACACTCCTCAAATCCGGTGCATATAACGGAATACATCTTCATGCTGCAAGTAAATTTTTATTTTAATCTCTTCAGCTACTTTATTCATCTCGGACTGAATTTCTTTTAAATCTTTGTTCGAACCTGAAATATCAACTATCATAATCATTGTAAAAAAATCACCCATAATTTTCTGGCTAAGATCCTGGATATCGCAGTTGGAATCGCCAAGTGCTTTTGTAACTGCTGCAACAATACCCGGCTTGTTCAATCCGAACGAAGTTAGAATTACTCTGCCGGATGAGGCATCACCTTGCTTAAAAACATATTCTCCGCCGCTCATTGCCTCAATTTTTTTACGGACTTCTTCTTTCACCAATTCCGGTCTGGCTTTATCACCAAGTTGCTGAATTGTTTCAAAGGTGATTTTTCTAATCTCATCTTCCGATAATTTCACGGTTTAGCTCCTTTATATTCAAACTGTAAAAATCGCAATGCTTTATTTGATATATCTATATTTTTTTGAATAGCTGAATTCTCAGCGCCCTGTATATTGCCGCGGTAAAACCTCAACCAAATCAAACTCCCTATTACTGCGCCGTCAAATACTCTATCTTCAACAAATGAGTTGACGGTTAAATATCCACCCAAAATATTCCAGCCGAACGACATCAATCCGGGTAGAATATTACCCGTGTAAATCTGTCCCGAACCCGGCAAAATATAAGAAATTACCTTTGTAAAAGTAACGGAAACTTTGTCATTCTCTATTTGGTCGCACAATTTTTTTAACTCATGATTTGACTTAATCTTTCCAAATGCAGCGGAAGCTTCTTTCCAATTATCCGCAAAAATATATGACCAGCCCTTCCAATAATTAACCGAATCGAGCAGTTGTTTTTGAGATATTTCCTTTTCCAATTCATTTAGAATCTCTAAAGCACGGTTGGTTGTTCTTCTTAAAATATTTGCCCTCACAATCTGAAATTTTGCTTCAATCTTTTGTTCTGCTGAATTTGTATTTAGCTCAGCAACTGAAAAATATTTAATGGCATCATCAAACTTTGCACCGGCTTTATAACATTTGCCGATTAAAATATTTGCATCGTAAGAATATTTCTTTTGGGGACTAAAAAAAAGCAACCGCTTAAATTCAGTTATAGCATCAAAGTATTGACCGGTTTTGTAAAGCGTATTGGCATAATCAAATTGAATGGAAAGATTATCTTGAGCGTAAATAGATAAGCTTAAAGCAAACAATAGATATGTCGAAAAGAATCTTTTCATTACACTTTAAAATTCCAATTTTGGAAGAAAGTAATTTCTTTTTTCGAAATAGAGTTTAATCTCGTTATCCAAATTAAATTTTATACCGGCATTATAAATTTGTGCTGAGGCGGCAGAGCCATAAATTGTTCCGCCGTATGAAAGTGCTGCCATACCGGCAAAGAGCCAACCCCTGAAATTGTGGTCGTGATCAAAATTGTTTACTGATAGAAATACCAGCAGCCCGGTAGTTATAAAAGATGTAATTCCATCGCCAACTTCACCGGCGTAAACTTTGCCTAAACCAGGGATTGCAACAGATAATAACGCAGCAGTTACGGGACTTTTATATTCAGAAAATTTTCTGCTTCTATAAAAATTCTTTACTTCTTGTCTATTGGAATCTGGAAAAGCCGTAAATAATTTCGCCGTATCGTATGGCAGCGTGTTATCCATAAAATGCGAAATGAAATAAAGGCGGTTTATTTCCGTAACATATTTATCGGGCATATAAATTGGTGTTGCTGTTAATTCACGGAACTCTTTATAATTTCCTTTAAAAAAGGATGATTTATAGAAGCCAAGTATGGCTTCATCGGAAAGATCGGAACCGAAAAACAATCCTTTAAAATTATCAGCTGCTTCATTAAATCTTCCGATGCGGAAAAAACTTTCTGCCAAACGGTAACGTACCGAATCATTATCCTCATATCTCAAAAACTCACGATACTCATTTAGAGCTCTTAAATAATCTTCTTGTTGAAAAAGGTAATCGGCAAATTTTAGTCTATTCCCGGTTGATAATAGATTGTCTTTTAATCCGCCTTCGCGTTCCGCTTCGGCGGACGAGAGGATTGGGTATAATTCCCCGTCGCTTGCGGCGGAATAGGATTCGGGGCTTGCCCCGAGGTTCAAACCATTGATTTGCTGGCTAAAAATTTTCCCTTGAAAAAAGAAAACTAATATTATCAGACAGATAAGATTTTGAGATATGACTTTATTCTTTAACAACAGAATCACCGGTAAAGTATTTTATCTTTTGTGAAATGAGAGTGTAGTTATATGCCGGGTCATAATATTTACCGCTTACATGTTTTGGATAATCATTTGAACCTTTAAAAAAATTCAGATCGCGAATAAACCGGTCAGCGAACATTAAGCTACCCTTTATTAGCCCGGTTTCATTCACAGATTCAACAAAAAATGTTGAACATGATGGATAGAACGGACAGTTATCACCATCCAAATCCGAAATAAAAAATTTATAAACCTTTTGCAAACCCGAAGCCAATTTTGTTCCTAACCCATTGGCTGATGAAGAAGGAATAATTTCCCTTTTTTGTTCATAAGAAATTTGTTTTGCTTCCCATTTAACCCAATCTGTCTGGGAAAAAATTAAATAAGGGAAAAGCAGTAATATTACGGCGATCGTTCTCAATTTATTTTCAATCTTTCAACAACTCCCTCGCGATAACTATCTTCTGTATTTCCGATGTACCTTCGTAAATTTCTGTTATCTTGGCATCTCGCAAAAATCTTTCTACGTGGTATTCACGAACGTATCCGTAACCGCCGTGAATTTGAATTGCTTCAAGTGCACACTCAACAGCAACTTTAGACGCATACAATTTTGCCATAGCGGCTTCCTTTAAATATTTTTGACCGGCGTCTTTCAAAGCAGCAGCTTGTAACGTTAAAAGTTTAGCTGCATCGACTTTCACTGCCATATCTGCAATTTTAAATTGAATTGCCTGAAGGTTGGCAATCTCAGTTCCAAATGCTTTACGGGTCTTTGCATATTTGCGGGCAGCTTCAAGCGCACCTTCCGCAATGCCAACAGCTTGAGCAGCTATTCCTATTCTACCACCGTTCAAAGTATTCATCGCAAAGTTAAATCCTTTGCCGACTTCCCAAACAATATTTTCTTCCGGCACTCTGCAATTTTCAAAAGTTAACGAACTTGTATCACTGCTCCGTATTCCAAGTTTGTCTTCTTTAACACCATGATCAAAACCGGGAGTCCCTTTCTCAACAAGAAAAGTTGTTATTCCATGATGAGCTTTTTCTTTATCCGTCTGAGCCATCACCAAAAAATAATCTGCCGAATGTCCGTTCGTTATCCAGTTTTTCATTCCGTTAATTACCCAATGATTACCATCTTTTACAGCGTTGGTATGTTGTTGCGTTGCATCGCTACCAGCTTCCGGTTCAGAAAGTGCGAAAGCACCTAATTTTTCTCCTTTGGCAAGCGGTCTTAAATAGTTGTTCTTAATATAATCCGAGCCCCATTTTTCCAGACCGTAACAGACAAGTGAATTATTCACCGACATTATAACGCCAACACTTGCATCAACTTTTGAAATTTCAATCATTGCCAACACATAACTTACCGTATCGAGACCGGCACCATCATATTCCGTGGAAACCATCATGCCAAGAAAACCAAGTTCACCCAGCTTTTTAATAATCTCTGTTGGGAATTCTGCTTTTTTATCCCGTTCAATTACTGTAGGAGCAATTTCTGTTTCTGCAAATTCTCTTGCGGATTGCTGAATCATTAATTGATCTTCGTTCAGTTCGAAGTTCATATTATCCTCTTTTTGTGAAGAAGAATTATTTTTTGTGTTGTGGTTTCAAAACTAAAGAATGAACTCCCAAAATTCAATTTGTACTTACTCTATTTTAGGCACTTTCAATACATAACATCGGAAAAAGCATCTGAAATATGTTGTCTTTATATTTGCACCCTATGAAAATGAGCGACAACAAAATTTTTATAAAAGGTTATACCCTAAAAGAACTGCAAGATTACTGTATATCTATCGGCGAGCCAAAATTCCGGGGCAATCAATTATTCAACTGGCTTTATAATCATATCAGTTTTGATTTCAACGAGATGCAGAATATTTCCAAACAATTCCGTAGTAAATTGACAGAACACTGCGAACTAAAAACTTTGACTCTTAGAGCAGTACAAGATTCACATTCAACCGGTACAAAGAAATACTTGTACGAAACAAACGATAAAAGAAAAATTGAGTCGGTTATTATACCTGAGAAAGAGAGGAACACACTTTGCATTTCAACACAAGTTGGTTGTCCACTCGATTGCAAATTCTGTGCAACCGGCTTGATGGGATACAAAAGAAATTTATCCTCCGGCGAAATTGTTGATCAATACTTAATCTCGGCAAAGGAACTTGGTAAAGAAAACATAACCAACATTGTTTACATGGGCATGGGCGAACCCCTCTTAAATTTTGACAACACGCTTAAATCCCTTGAAATATTTACGCACGAACTAACAAAAGGATTAAGCAGAACACGTATTACAGTTTCAACAGCCGGGATACCACACAAAATAAAAGAACTTGCCGAAAGCAGCTATAGGGTTAAATTAGCTTTTTCTTTGCATTCCGCTTTCGATGAAATTAGAAACAAAATAATGCCGATAAACAAAAAATATTCTCTAAAGGAAAATATCGAAGCGCTGAGATACTATGCTCAAAAGACTAAAACACGTATCACATTTGAATACACGATGCTTAATGATTTGAATGACCGCAATGAAGATTTGAAAGCGTTAACAAAACTTTGCAGTAAACTCCCCTCAAAAATTAATTTAATCCCTTTTAACAGCATCAAACATATGAACCCCGGCGGCATTTCGGCTGAATTTGAACCAACACCATATAAAAACATCCTGGAATTTGCAGACGGATTAAGAAATAACAACATCACTGTTATGATACGCGAAACACAAGGTGATGATATAGCTGCCGCATGCGGACAGCTTGCAGCGAAAAATAATTAGCCCGTTGTTATATAATTTATGGTGTAAAAATTTTTACTTTCTCTAATACTACTCTGATTAGTCTGTAACAAATTATATTTGCTTTTCGTCATATGAATCATAATAAAAATTCGGAAAACTAAAGTGATGCACCAGGTAAAATTCTTTCTCTTGCTCATTTCATTTTTTATAATAACCAATCTACAAGCACAAAACAGCGAAGCATCTGTAAGCGGTTTCGTATTCGATTCATCCAACGGCGAAGCGTTAATCGGTGCCAATGTTTATTTGACCGGGATTAACAGGGGTGCAAGCAGTAACACCAGCGGATATTTTGTTATCCCTAATCTAAACGCCGGCACATTTGATCTTATTGTTAGTTATGTCGGCTATAAATCATTCCAGCAGCAAATAACCTTACAGAACAATGAAGACAAAATATTGAATATCACTCTTAATCCTGAAGTACTTGTAGGGCAAGAAGTGATTGTATCGGCGGATTCAATTAGAACGATACAAAAATTGTTTAACAAACCGGTTTCAAAAATTGATCTTTCGCCGGTTCAGCTTGGTAAAGTGCCGCAAGTTGTAGAATCCGATCTTTTAAGAACTCTGCAATCTTTGCCGGGTATTGTTCCGGTATCGGATTTTTCATCGGCGATTTACGTACGGGGCGGCACACCCGATCAAAATCTTTTTTTGGTAGACGGTACCGATGTTTATAACCCGGAACATGCCTTCGGGTTATTCTCTACTTTTAATACCGATGCAATAAAAAAAGTGGAAGTATATAAAGGGGGATTCAGTGCGGATTACGGCGGACGGCTCTCCTCGGTTATCAACATAACAAATAACGATGGTAATCGAAACGAATTTGAAGGGAAAGCATCTCTGAGTTTGTTATCACTTAATGCAACTTTGCAGATGCCGCTCGGCAAATTTGGTTCGCTATCGGGATCGCTGAGAAGAACTTATATCGATCAGACACTCGCTAAGATAGTTGATGATGTGCCCGATTATTATTTTTTAGACGGGAATATAAAAGCGTTTTTCGATCTCGATAATTCCAACAAGTTAAGCGTTAGTTATTACGGCGGCATAGATGACTTGAACTTTGAATTAGATAAAAACCGCGAACAATCCCTCGGCTTTGATTATATATGGGGAAACCAAACAGCAAGCATTAACTGGCGGCACATATTTACACCGAAGATATTCGGAAATTTCTGGATTACCGGCAGCAGCTTCTTTTCCGATTTCGATTTTGATGATGTTGAATTTACCGAAGAAAATAGAATCAGGGATGTAACATTAAAAGGTGCTATCGATTACTTTTTCAGTGATAACTGGACTTTCAAATTCGGATTCGAAGAAAAATTTGTAAGCGGCGGATTGAAACAAGATTTTATCGGCGGTAAAGTTGATGTTTCCAAAAAACGCGAGCTCTATTCCCTTTACTTAACTACAAACTGGAAACCAAGTATTCTTTGGGATATCGAAGCCGGTATTCGGGGCGATTATTTCAACTCCGATAAAGATTACAAAAATCTCGATCCGCGCTTTTCAATAAAGTATCGATTAAGCGAAACAAGCAACCTTAAATTTTCTGCCGGAATTTTTCATCAGTATGCAAACCGAATCCCGCGGTTATTTTTTGTAAGCATCTGGACAAGTGCGGATGAATATATTAAAGGATCACAAGCCGAACATTACATTTTAGGTTACCAGAAAGAACTTGCCCAAAATATTGAATTTGAAATTGAAGCGTATTATAAAAATTATAGTAACATTTATTCTTACAACCCAACCTTTCTTGCAGATATTGATGCCGACGGATACTCAGATGAAAACAAACCTCTTTTCAATTCCACTAAAGGAATATTTAACCGGGGTGATGGAAATTCATTCGGCGTAGAACTTTTAATCCGTAAAGATGTTGGTGCTATAACCGGATGGTTTGCATATTCATTTGCAAAAACCGAATACACAATCGATCGGGTAAATAGAGGCAATGCTTATCCCCCAAGGCACGACCGCACACATGCTGTTAACCTTGTTGCTAATTTGGACCTCAACAACTTATTCTGTGATTTTACCGGTAAGCCAATCATTAAATCCGATAAAACCTGGATGCTTGGTTTTAACTTTACTTATTTCTCAGGACAGCCGATAACACTTCCGGCTTCGGTTTATGTCATTAATCAAGCACCGGATTGGGATTTAAACACAAATAGTGTGGCAATCTATCCATCGGGCATCAATGAATTCCGTCTTCCTTACTATGCCCGTTTAGATTTCAGTTTGACTTACGAAATTCAGTATGATGGTTGGACGCTTTCACCTTATCTGCAGATATTCAACATGCTCGATAGAAAAAATGTCTGGTTTATCGAGTACGAGAATGAAATAAAAGACGGGATGCTTGAACAAAAGGTAAATAATATCAACATGTTCCCGATACTTCCAAGTATCGGTGTTAGTATAAGATTCTAAATTTGAGGTTCAATATGTTAAACATAAAAAAAATAATTTCTTTTCTATTAATATCACTAACCTTTTATGCTTGCGGAGAAAGCAGTGTTGAAATAGGTCAGAATACTTATTCGCCTAAAATTGTAATTGATGGCCTATTATATCCCGGCAATAAAGTTGAAAACATCCGCATAACAAGAAACATTCCTCTTAACACACAATTAGAACCCGAGCAAGTTATTCTTTTTGCAGCCGATGTTAAACTCCAGGATATGCAAAACGGGAATATCTATCAATTAACTTTTAATCCTACAAATGTTGCCTTTGAATACAACGGAAATGATCTTGAGATCGGGTATGATAAATCTTACAAGCTCTCGGTCGCTGCTTACGTCGATGGTAATTTACTGCAAGCAAGTTCAATAACTAAGACTCCAAACGCTGGCTTTAGAATAAATGATTCTGAGTCATACATCGATTCAATTAAGTACCAGGAAAAAGATGATAACGGTAATGACAAACAATTATTTGTAAAGTTTGCACCTTCCCCAGGTACAAATTATTATGCCATTTCAATCGTTGCTCTCGATGCATCGCTCGACAATTTTATTTACGATAACTCTTACTTCGAAGTTAAACCTAAAGACCTTGAAAAAGATTTCGATAGGTACAAATACCAATTCAGATGGCTGCAAAATGTCAATTCTTCTTCCAATAACATTGAATACCAAGTCGAATGGCTTAATGTATGGTTTTACAGCAGATATAGAATGATAATTTATGCAGCAGACGATAACTACAGATTATTTGCACAAACTCACAGAAACGTCCAGGAATTCGACGGCAATTTCCACGAACCGCGAATGAACATTGAAGGTGACGGGATCGGCGTGTTTGGCTCTGCCATTACAGATACTGTCTATTTCAAAGTTATAAAGTAGAATTTAGATGATGCCTCTTTTATAATTGTTTTGTTTAAACTATCTTGTAGTAGCAAACGAGCCAATCATTAGAACGGGGCGAACAAGATGAAGAGGAAATACTTAGCTTCTATTTTTACTCTTATCCTAATAACTTTAATAACAGCGTGCGGTAAAGATGAAAATGAAAAAGCAGCCGAGCCGAAAGAACAGACTGTTTATATTTATTATGTTGCTCTTGAAGGAACCCAATTAACCGGCAAACCGATCGGCTGCAATGACGTACTCGTAAGAGAAGAAAAAAATGTTATTATTGAACGTTCCCCACTTGAAGCCGCATTAAATGAATTAGTCACGTCAACACCCAAAGGTGAGTTAAAAAATTTTATTAAAGGTCCGCAATTAATGTTGGTCCAGGTAACTATTGCTAATGGTATTGCGGATGTATATTTAAAAGGTGATTTCAATATTTCCGGCGTATGCGATATACCAAGAATACAAGAACAGCTTACTGAAACCGCTAAACAGTTTAGTGATTTGGAGAAAGTAAATTTTTATATCAACGACCAAACTCTTGATAATTATCTCTCAGTAGCAAAGGTCTCCTTTTAATGTCGTGGTTCTACATATTAATTGCTTCCTTCTTTGAAATATGCTGGGCAGTCGGATTAAAATACAGTAACGGTTTTACGGAAGTTAAACCCACCACTTTTACAATCATAACAATGATTTTAAGTTATGTTTTCCTTGCCCTGGGAAGCAAAAATCTGCCCATCGGAACTGCTTATGCTGTATGGACGGGTATCGGTGCAGTTGGGACTGCAATATACGGCATGCTGTTTTTCAATGAACCAAAAGAATTGGTAAGAATATTTTTTATTTTTTTGATTGTTGTCGGAATTATCGGACTCAAATTAACATACAAAACAACCGCATAGAATAAATGAAAAAACTTTCCCATGACGAAATTTCTCAAAACAGAAGTACGCTTGAAACACTTCATCATGTAACAAAACTACCGGTTTACGTTTTACTGAACAGTATCCGCAGCAGTTATAATGTCGGTTCAATTTTCAGAACTTCGGACGGAGCCATGATAGAAAAATTATTTTTGTGCGGCTATACTCCTACACCCGAAAAAAAAGAAGTGTTGAAAACAGCGCTCGGCTCGCAAGCAAGTGTTCAATGGGAATACGTTAAAGATCCTAAAGAAGTGTTATACAAATTGAAACAGCAAGGTGTTAAAATTTGTGCACTAGAAATGACTGATAAAAGCAAACCATATTTCAACACTACGAAAGCAGATTTTCCGCTTTGCATAATCGTTGGAAATGAAATTACCGGTGTATCTCAAGAACTGATCGACCTCTGCGATTTCTCAATCGAAATTCCCCAGTACGGAATTAAGCAGTCATTAAATGTTGCCGTTGCCTACGGAATAGCAGTATTTGATTTAAGAAGGGTGTTTGATCACCCGGCATAAGTAAAAAAATTTTCACCGTTATCTTTGGTATGGATTAAAAGTAGGTTTGCCCTTACAAGTTTAATCAATGTGCGCGATGCTCTTCGTTCGGAAATGTTTGCCGACTTACTCAATTCTTTTACTGTTATCTTCTCATACTTATCTAAAAATTCAAAAACAAATTTTTCTTTTGGTCCTACTTCATATTTGTTAAGCGATTTGCCGCTTGTTTGAGTCTGCATCAGTTTGATCATTTCCTTACTGGCTAAAACACTCTTATCATTAATCCTTACATAAACTTGCGCAGTGTTTAGATCCAATTCATTCTTGTAATCTTGCAGTCGGTGCGGTTTGATTTTAGATTCCACGATTTCAATTATGAGAATATCTTTTTTCTTGATCTCGGCAGTCTCGATTCTGTAATCAACTTTTGGTTCGCAATATCTTTCGGCAGTCTCTTTAACCAGCTCCAGATCGGATTTTTCGCTCGCTATCCCATAAATTGATTTATCATCATCAACCCCAAGTAAAATGAAGCCGCCGCTTGTGTTGGCAAATGCTATCATTTCTTTGGCAATTTTTTCGAAGGTAGAAAACCGCTGTTTAAATTCAATACGGAGTCCCTCTCCTTGCTCAATTAATTGAAGGATTTTCTTGTACTCCATTTTTAATATCCGGTTAATCAGGTTTTTCTAACGGTTTCTTAGTTGTATCGGGCAGAGTTGATTTTTGAATCAACCTATTTGTAGAGTCCGGTCTTTCTTCTAACTTTTGAACAGAATCGATCAATTCTGGTTTTTGAAATAATTTGTTAGTGGAATCGGGTTTCACTTCCGATTTTTTAGTTGTGTCGATTTGTATTGATTGGGTCGCCGGTTTTTTTGTGGAATCTGATTTTCCTTCCGGTTTATAGACAGAATCGGGTAAAACAGTTTTTTGAATTAGCTTCTTAGTAGTATCGGGTTTTATTGATCGGGGTCTTTCCTCTTCGATAATTTTTCTGTGTGTGGAATCAGATTGCTCGGCTTTCAATCTTTCCAGATATGTCTGGCGTCTTCTTATTTCTTTATTTGCAGCACTATCCGTTTTAACATTCTGATCGGTCAATACCTTTCCGGGTGCAACTGTTTCTCTTTTATCAAGCTCAGCAGCTTGCAGCGAGTCTTTCTGTGCTTGCAACGAGTCTTTCCTTGCTTGTTCTAATTTTTCTCTTAGAAGTTTTTCCTCAGCGGCTTGTCTATCTTTTTTCTCTTTTTCAATTCGTTCGGTTTCAATTTTATATTCGTTAAATTTTGCCGCAATCGCTTTTCCATAAGGAGTCTGCGAATTTTCTTTGGTCGATAATATACGGTAGAAAAAAGCGGCGGAATCATATTTCATCTGTTCTTCGTAAATCGTACCGATGAAGTAAACAGATTTAAGCGAAAAAGTTGAACGGGGATATTTTAGATAGATCGTTTTTAACGTATCGATTGCACCTTTATAATCTTTGTTGTAATAGAGTTCTTCGGCTTTAATGTATATTTTTTCCGCCGGGTCTTTTGCTGCAGCTACATCTGTTGTTCCCTCATCTTTAATCAAGCCAAGTTTTTTGGCAGCTTCTTTACTTAGCGGATCATTCGGAAAATCATTATAAAGCGCCTGGAATAAACTATCCGCTAAAGTTGTATCATTTTTTGTTTCGTATAAAGTACCGAGTGCATAGAGCGTTTGGGAATAATATGGTTTTTTAGAAGGAAAGTTATCGAGTATATCCCAATAATAATATTCGGATGAATCAGGCACTTCAAATTCGGAAAAGAACATGCCTCCCATAGTGTAATAAAGCTGGGCAATCTGTGTTTTAACAGAATCTTCCGAAATTTTGGGGCGGATTGGTTTAGTTACTTTCCCTTGTGCTATAAGCTGAACAAGTGTTAATTCTTCATCGGGATTCGTTGGCTGTACACTTTTTAGTTGTTGCTGCTGTTGAAGAGTCTGTAACGCTTGCTGTTCGGTTAAATTTGGCTGGGACTTTTGGATCTCTTCTTGTTTCCTACGGTTCTCTTCCAAAAATTGTGCATATGCAATATCAAAATCGATCGAATCCCGTAAAAAACGGTCGGGGTCTGTTATATAAGTCAACTGTAAATTCTGAGCTGCTATATTTTTTCTTAATTGAAAATATTTATCAAAATTCCTGGAACGTGTTCCGGCTTCAATTTTTAATTCCCTTGGTGCTGTTGAGTTAACAGTTTTATTATAATATTTAAAAGAACTATCGTAATCCCTGATTCGTGTTTCATAAATTTCGCCGAGCATCATGCTGGCAATACCGGCAGTTTCACTCTGTTTGTATGTTGAATCAACTTCCCGGAAAACACGAATTGCTTCTTCATCTTCTTTTTTCGCAAAATGGAGTTTACCAACTTCAATTAAAATACGATCCATCTGGTTGTTAAATTTTCCCTGGTCTCTCAGTTCAAACAAAGCTTCCTGGCTTTCGTCCAAACGGTCCAAATCTTTCAGCAGCTTTGCATATTCAAGACGGCTTTCAAATTCCACTTCAAATGAAGGAGAATATTTAAGCACGGAAGAAAAAGCTTCTAATGCCTTTTCTTCATCTTTTTGGAGTACATAAATTTTGCCAAGCTGGAACCATACCAACGCTGCAACTTCTTCATCATCAAGAGAACTTATAAACGTATTAGCTTCGTTTATTGCGTTTACATATTCTTCGCGGTAAACATAAAAACCGATTTTTGAAATACATGCTTGCTTGTAAAGTTCTTCATCTTCGGCTGCAAGTGCCTTTGTTTTAACTTCATCGATTTGTGCTATACCTTCTTCAAAATTCCGCAAGTGCAAATTTGTTTTTGCAAGCCATAGTTTGTTTTCAAGAGCATATTCCGATTCGGGAACCGATGCAAGCTCAAGAAATTTTCTTTGTGCCTTTGAATATTCTTCCTGGTAGAAAAATGCTTTACCGGTAATATAGAGTGCATCATCAAAATAAGCTGATTCATTTTCGAACTGGAGAATCTTAGAACACTTCTCTATCACTTTTGTTAAATCTTGTACTTGCTGGCTCTGAAGCTTTTCTTCCTTAAATGCGAAAACATCCTTCCGGTTTTTTAAGATTACCTCCTCGGTACTGTCAAAAAGTGTCTTGGCATTAAAGTAGGTATTAAAATACGTGGTGAAATTTCTCCAAACGCCGCAACTGATAAAAATTGTGGAAAGTAAAAACAAAGTTGCAGACGCAAATAGTTTTTTTGCTCTTGTATTTAGCATGATGTTAGAAATGATAATTATTAATGAATTGTAAAAACTATTATGCGGCCACCTTTGCTTAGTGAGAAAATTATAAAGCTTCCGGACCGGATTCGTCTGTTCTGATCCTGATTACATCTGTTATATCCGATACAAAAATTTTCCCATCCCCTACTTGCCCGGTTTTAGCGGTAGATAAAATTGCGTCAATAACTTTTTCGGCAATTGAATCATCGACTACAACTTCAATTTTGATTTTAGGAACAAACTCAATTTGATATTCGCTTCCGCGGAACGTTTCCTTATGACCTTTTTGCCTACCATAGCCGCGTATTTCCGTAATTGACATTCCCCTAATACCAACCTCTAACAGAGCTTCTTTTACTTCATCAAGTTTGAAAGGTCTGATCACAGCTTCAATTTTCTTCACAATAACCTCTCCCGGAAAACGATATTACAAAGTTATTCATTTTTCCCATGGCAATTTTTATATTTCTTGCCGCTTCCGCAAGGGCAAGGATCGTTCCTACCAACTTTTTCCTCTACCCTTACCGGCTGGGATTTTCCCCTATGCGAAGGATCGGCTTGAGGCGATTGAGCGCGCAATCCCAAATTATCCGAGGTATCTTTAATTGTCTGTATCCTTTGTGATGGTGCAGTGCGTCTTCCTTGTACTTCAGCCGGTGCTTGCGGCCAAAACTTGAAACAGAATGAAACAACATCATTTCTTATCTGGTCGAGAAGTTGAACAAATAAATTGTATGCTTCTCCTTTGTATTCTAAGAGGGGATCTTTTTGACCGTAAGCGCGGAGCCCGATACCTTCCTTTAGATCATCCATTTCCCGTAGATGTTCTTTCCATTTTTCATCAATCACGCTTAACACGGCGTATCGTTCGAGACGCGCCATCAATTCTTCACCAAGCATTTCCTCTTTACGTTTATAAAAATCTTTAGCTGCTTCAAACAATTTATCTTTTAAACCATCTTTGCCAAGCTGCTGGTATAATTCCGGTTCAATTTTGAAATCTACAAGTAGGTGCTGAAGAAGATTTTCATGTATCAGTTCTATCTCTCCATTTTCATAATGCTTATCCAGAATACTCTGCAAATATTCATCTAGATACTCCATCACTTCAGCTTTTAATCGTTCACCTTCAAGCGCTTGTTTTCTCTTGGAATAGATAACTTCACGCTGTTGATTCATCACGTTGTCATATTCAAGCAAGCGTTTACGGATGGCAAAGTTATTTTCTTCAACTTTCTTTTGAGCACGTTCTACGGATTTACTTATGAGCGGATGTTGAATTGCCTCACCTTCTTCCATCCCTAATCTGCCCATGATAGAAGTAATCCTATCACTTCCGAACAAACGCATCAAATCATCTTCGAGCGAGATGAAAAATTTTGTAGTGCCTGGATCGCCCTGGCGGCCGGAACGGCCACGCAACTGGCGATCTATTCTTCGGGCTTCATGTCGTTCGGTTCCAAGTATATAAAGTCCGCCCATCTCGCGGATTCCGGTTCCAAGTTTTATATCTGTACCGCGGCCGGCCATGTTAGTTGCAATTGTAACGGCACCGGGCTGCCCGGCAAACGCAACAATTTCCGCTTCGCGCTGATGCTGTTTAGCATTCAATACGTTATGCTGAATACCTTGTCTCTTCAGCATTCTGCTTAATGTTTCAGAAACTTCAACACTTGTTGTACCAACTAGAACGGGGCGGCGTTCATCTTTTAATAATTTTATTTTATCTATGATCGCGTTATACTTTTCGCGTTTTGTGCGATAGATGGCGTCGTCCTCATCATCACGTACAACCGGTCTGTTTGTTGGAATTACGACAACTTCCAATTTGTAAATTTCGTAGAACTCACCTTCTTCGGTTTCTGCTGTACCGGTCATACCGGCTAATTTTTTATAAAGACGGAAATAATTCTGCAAAGTAATAGTTGCAAGTGTCTGCGTGTCGCGTTCTACTTTCACATTTTCTTTTGCTTCGATTGCTTGATGTAAGCCGTCGGAATATCTTCTACCGGGTAAAATTCTTCCGGTGAATTCATCTACTATTGCAATTTTCCCATCTTCGGTTATTACATACTCTACATCTTTTTCGAAAAGCGAATATGCTTTCAATAATTGATTGAGTGTATGGATGCGGTCGGACCTTTCCGAATATAAATGATAAAGCTCATCTTTCTTGCGGAGTCTATCATCAACTGATAATGAAGAATCATTTTCCAACTTACTTATTTCCGTTCCAAGATCCGGGATAACAAACAATTCTTTTCCTTCCGATGATCCGACGGCTAATTCTTCTCGTCCTTTTTCGGTTAAGTCGATTTGATTGTTTCTCTCTTCGATTGCAAAGTAGAGCTCTTCATCAATCTCTGGCATACGTTTGGCATTCTCGCGTAGAAATTCAAGTTCTGTCTGCTGCATTAATTTTTTGTTATCAGGTTCGGAAAGTAATTTCATCAAAGCTTTGTTTTTGGGGAACCCGCGGTGTGAACGAAGAAGAAACATACCGGCTTTTTCCCTATCCTTTCCGTTAGATGATTGCAGAAGCTGTTCTGCTTCTTTAACAATGGATGCAACAAGGTTTGCTTGTTTACGGAATAAGCGTTCAACACGGGGTTTCATTTCATCAAATTTCTGTTCGGTTTTACCCACAGCACCGGATATAATTAACGGCGTTCTTGCTTCGTCTATTAATACCGAGTCAACTTCATCAACAATTGCAAAGTTATGTCCCCGTTGAACACAATGGGTTTTATCAATTGCCATATTATCGCGTAGGTAATCGAAACCAAATTCGTTATTTGTACCATAGGTAATATCCTGACCGTAGATTTTAATTCTTTGCTCGCTGTCCATTGTGTTTAAAATACATCCGACTGTCAAACCGTGGAATTTGAAAATTTCTCCCATCCATTCGCTGTCGCGTTTGGCAAGGTAGTCGTTAACAGTAACAATGTGAACACCTCGACCGGTCAGCGCATTAAGATAGATCGGCAAAGTTGCAACAAGAGTTTTACCTTCACCGGTTGCCATCTCTGCAATTTTACCTTGATGTAATACAACACCGCCGATAAGTTGAACATCGTAAGGAATCATGTCCCAGGTTATTTTTGTTCCGGCTACTTCCCAGGATTTACCAACCAATCTTCGGCAAGTATCTTTTACAACTGCATATGCTTCCGGTAAAATTTCCCAGAGAATATCTTCATACTTTGCGTCGAGTTCGTCATTCAATTTTTCGATTTCGTCGTAAAGGGAATGCTTATCCTCTGCAGATTGAACATTCTGGAGCTGGTTTTTCAACTCATCTATTTGATTGCGCAATTCGGCAGTTTTATTCTGAATTTTTTCTTTTAACTCAGTAGTTTTTGATCTTAATTGATCATCGCTAAGGTTTTTAAAACTTTCATAAAATGTATTTATTTCATCTACAAGGGGCCATAAATCCTTAGTAGCACGCACATTCTTATCGCCGAAAATCTTTTTCAGCAAATTGTTAATCATTAATAATCTCTCCGGTTTTTCGGGTTACCAAGTTATATAAAGGGGTTTTGAAATGCAAAGAAAGTGTACATCTATATGTTTTTGTCCATCACGTTGTAAAATATTACCGACTTTTTGTTTCAATCACTCTGGTTGTCGAGGACCATTCCTCGACGAAATAATATTGACTATATTTAGTTATGGGACTACGAGGTAGAAACTATCTAACTGATGAACTCTTCTTTTTTGTTACTACTTCTATCTTAAATTTCACCAAAGTATTTACAACTGATGCCTACTGTGAACTGCTTATAAAGAACATTAAATACTATCAACAGAAATATCAATTCGAAATTATTGCTTATGTTATTATGCCTTCCCACTTCCACTGGATAGTGAAAGTTGATCCAAAGAAAGGAACCATCTCACAAATAATGAGGGACATTAAGAAATATTCAGCATGGGATATTTTAGAGAAATTGGAGAGGGACAAATCACCCCTAATAAATAATTTTAACAATCCCGAAAGGTTAAAGCAAAAAAGACAATTATGGATTCATAGATTTGATGATGAGGTGATAAAGAATCAAAAGATGTTGTGGACAAAGATAAAATATATACATAATAATCCCGTCAAAGCCGGTCTAGCAGAAAAACCAGAAGAATATAAATACTCGAGTGCAAGAAATTACATCTTAGAAGATGATGCTACTATATATATAGAAAAGAGCTGGGCCGGAATTGAGATGAGAGACGTATTATAGAAAAATATTACTGTCAAGGAATGGTCCTTGACAGCCAGCAAATCACCTCAGACAAAAAAGAGAAGTGTTAAAATGTTTCTAAACCTTTTTACATAATTTCAAAAGCGGAGTTATCCTATTAGGTGTAAAAATTTACCTCTATTTGTTTTTTGAGTAGAATTAGCAATTATTAATGTACTATTGACATAAAATTAACTTGAGGAAGAATCGTTTTTTTTTTTAGATTAACATCAGAAAGAAATTATTTATTTATTTTTTTCTTGCGTGATGAAAATAAAATCTATAGTTCTATTAGTATTTTTATCTTCCCTTTTTACAACACAAATTGCCAAAAATGAATCTCCCTCCTTCTTCTTCAATGAGAATAATTCGAATAATAATGACACACTAAATAACTTAAAGATAATTAGTCAATGGTCATGGGGTGCTTGTAATTCTATACAAATTTATGATGAATATGCATTCATTGCTAATGGTTGTTTAATACAGATATTTAATATTTCTTCTCCTTCGAGTCCCGTCTTAATCGGTGAAATAGCCAATGAGGATCAAGTTTCATTATTGACACAATTTAGTCATTATCTTGTTTCTTACTATCCATTTAAAATATTTGATATAAGTAATATTAATAATATTGAAGTAGTTTATTTAAATAAAAGTATTTATGCTGTTCAGAAAATTTTTGTTGATAGTAATTTTCTTTATTTAGGTGATTTCGGTGGTGGTATTAAAATATTAAATATCGAGGATCCCCAAAATCCAATTGAATTGGGGCATATTAAATGTAGTGGAGAGCAAGTTACTGGTATTGCTGTTTATAATTCAATTTTATTTGCAACCACAGCTGATGGATTGACGTTAGATATTTTTAACATACAAAATAAGAATGAACCAGAGTTAATCAATAATTATTATTTAGGGGGAATAGGAGGGGATTTATTTGTTTATAATAATAATTTGTTTGTAGGCAAAAGCACTTTTTCGAATTTTAATATTTATAAGATTGAAACCTCTGAAAAATTATAGAGGATTTAAAAACTTTATAAAGGACAGTGTTGTAAAAGAGTAAACAAAAAAAGAGAATGAAATGCGAAGCAATAAAGTGAATAATATGGATTTGTTTACCCAAG
>JBFMBS010000025.1:60610-70063 GCA_040755055.1 Bacteroidota bacterium | reverse complement strand
CTTGGGTAAACAAATCCATATTATTCACTTTATTGCTTCGCATTTCATTCTCTTTTTTTGTTTACTCTTTTACAACACTGTCCTTTATAAAGTTTTTAAATCCTCTATAATTTTTCAGAGGTTTCTTAATAAAAACATCCTCGCCTTAGCCGGGAAGATGTTGGCAATCAATCCAACAAGCGCCACCGACAAAAAATAATATGTAGCAGTAGTACTTAACAAACAAAACATATTATTAAAAAAGAAGGAGCTTTTATGAAAAAGCTAAAATTGAACCTTGATGAGATCAAGATTGAATCGTTTGAAACTAGTAGTACCAAATTAATTTCAGGTACAGTTCACGCACAAGTATCTGAAATTTTAACTGACTGTCCAATACCTACTGGACCTGGTGGTGGTACATGCTGTGTAGTATCAGTTACCCGTGAACCATCATGTGGAAATACATATTGTGGTACATGTCAAGAATTAACATGTGCTGGAAATACTTGTGAGCAAACTTGTTATGCAACGGACGCATGTTATGCCACGTGTGACGGATATACAGATCTACCATGTTGTTATTCAGCTGATTGGACTAATTGTGGATGTTATTAGACATTTTATAATTCACAAAAAGGGATGGTTTAAACCATCCCTAAATTAAAAGCGAATGATTAATGTTATGAAAAGAAAAGATGAATTACCTACACTTGTGGAATCTGTGGGATATTTTAAACGATTTTTATTGTTAGTCAAACCATACTGGTCGAAGATAATCAAAGGTCTTTCACTCAGTGTTATTATTGGATTGATCGGCATGCTTACGCCGTTTCTTACCAAACTTCTGATCGATAAAGTTTATCCAACCGAAGATGTATCATTGATGCATGTACTTGTTGTTGGGATTCTTGGAGTTAGCCTTGCAAATATTGTAATAAGTACACTGCAAAGTTATTATAGTCTTGTAATCAACACACATTTAAGCAACTCAACCAGTTTGATGTTTTTCAATCATCTTCAGCATCTCAAAGTTCGTTTTTTTGATGAGCACCGTGTCGGTGAAGTTATGTCGAGGTTTGGAGATGTTAGTAAATCCTTGAAAACAGTTAACGATTTATTTCAAAACGTTTTTGTTAACGGAATTTATTTGTTCATCGTGCCGCCGTTTCTTTTTATCCTTCATTGGAAACTGGCTGTTGTTTCGTTAATAAGTCTGCCGGCAACTGTAATCATAATTTCAATTACCGGGAAATATTTGAGAAGGCATTGGAAAAAATCTGCGGAAGCATTTGCAGATTTGAATGCATTCCAGGTAGAATCACTTTCCAATATTAGACTTATAAAATCTTTGGTGCTGGAAAAATATGTTTTCAAGAAAACAAAAGAGCAGATAGAAGAAGCCGTGAATGTTCAACTCCGTGCCGGGGCTATCGGACAAGGGATGGGGTTGATAAACGGTTTTGTCCGCACAGCAAACACTGCGTTGTTTACATGGCTCGGATGGACGTACATACTCAGCAAAGAAATGTCGCTTGGTGATTACATGGCTTTCTCGGCTTACATTGGTTATCTCTACAATCCGCTTGCACAAATAGTGAATCTTTTTTCGGACTTTCAGCAATCATCTGTTTCACTCAATAGAATGTATGAATATCTCGATAGCGAAGTAGAAAAAGAACCCGAACTCGTTTACCGGCATTCATCGGAAGTCCAAAATAAAATTAATGGTAATATAGAGATTAAAAATGTGAGTTTTGCTTACAATCAAAACAAACAAGTGCTCAACGAGATTAATCTCGAATTTGTGCAAGGGACAATTAATGCGATTGTTGGACCGAGCGGCTCGGGCAAAACTACTTTGCTAAGATTAATACTCGGGATGGAATCATTACAAAACGGAAATATTTTGTTTGATGGAAAACCGTTAAACAGTTTTTCCCTTGATGAACTTCGAAAACAAATTGCTGTTGTCTGGCAAGAGTTCAGTATTGTCAAAGGAACAATTTATACGAACCTTACACTAGGACTTGAAAAGATTGATGAAGAAAAAGTAAATGAAGTAATCAAAGTTTGCAGACTTGATGAACTGATTGAAAGCATGCCAGATAAATTACAAACGGAAGTTTCAGAGTGGGGAAGTACTTTATCCGGCGGACAGCGGCAGAGGATTTCCATTGCGCGTGCATTGCTGAGGGATACACCGGTTTTAATTTTTGACGAAGCAACCTCTAATATTGATATTACTACTGAATCGCAATTGTTAAAAAATTTATATGAATACACTCGTGGGAGAACAATCATAATTGTTACGCACAGAATGACTTCGGCATATCTTGCGGATAATATTTGTCTTTTGGATTCGGGAAGAATAACTGCGAAAGGTTCTCATGAGGAGTTGCTAAACAGTAGTGATATTTACAGGCAAATGTATTTTACTGCTACCGGCAACATGAGAGAACTGAATATAAAATCATTGAACAAATAAAAACTTACATTGTATGCAAAATAGTCCTGAAAAAAAGAGGAATGAAAAGATTTACGAACTGCCGGTTATCGAAACAAAACATTCGGGCAAGATTGTATCGAGAGTCGTTAGTTACACTTTCGGCTTGCTGGTATTTCTTGCGTTAATAATTTTGATAGTAATTTTCAATGTGAAAATTGATGTGACAATTAATGCGAGCGGTCAGCTTGAACCGGCTAATCTTAAAATAATTTACAATCCAATTAACGGAGAGATAGAAAAAATTTTTGTTAAAAGCGGCGAAGCATTCAAGAAAGGTGATTTGCTTGTTCGGTTTGATACGTTAAAATTATTTGATCAAATGGACGAGATGAATCGAAAACTCTCGATGAAAATAATTGATTATGAAAAGTTGAGCAATACAATTCCTTACGAAAAAAATAGAATTACCTTCCAGGCAAAAAAAGCAGAAGCGCAGCTGTTGAAAGCGAAAGCAAATCTCCGCCAAAAGATTAATGACTTTTTTACCGGTACAGATCCCGATTCACTGATTCGTAATTACAAAAAGGGAACACACATTTCACTCGATTATGCTCTTGCGGATATTATTTCTGCCGAGACAGAAATTGAAAATTTGGATTCGGAAAAGAAAGCCGTTGATTTGAAAAATTACGAGCTACAATCATTCATGCTGGAAATTGAACAACTCAAGAAAACAATTCAACGGCAAAGAGAATACATTAATAAAGCAAAGCTAGTTGCGCCGTACGATGGGATAATGCTGACACAAAATATAGAAAATATGGAAGGTTCTATTGTAAGTGAAGGCAGTTTGTTGTTTGAAATCGGCGGAGATAATTTTTGGAAAGCTCTTCTCTTTGTAAATGAAAAAGATGCGTACAAAATAAAAATCGGTGACGCTGTTAAAATCGAAGTGCAAGCCGTAAAATCTGATGAAGATGATCTGCTTCTTGAAGGTAATATTGTAAACATATCCGGCGAACCTTTGAAAGATAAACTTGCCCAGCAATCTTCAGGCAATTACGGTGTTGAAGTGGAAATTAAAACTGCTAAAACAAACGAACACTTGAAAAAATTTAAGAGAGGTTTCAGCATCGAAGCAAAGATAATTAAAGAGCATGACCTGATTATAAATGTGTTGTTGAAAAATATTAAAAACCTTTTGTGAAAATAATGGAGCCCCAAAACGAAAAATTTTATACCGGTTCATATTGCCTGATTAAACCGGAGCGATTTGCAAAAGATTTTGATCTGATAAACGGTAGAAATCTGAAAGTTGCAGTTATTGACAGCGGATGCGATGAAAATCAAATGAACGATCATCGAATATTGAAAGGAATTTCGTTTATCAGTGATGATGGCGGATTCAAATTGACGAAGAATGATAATTATTTAGATCAACTTGGGCACGGTTCTGCTTGTATCGATATTATTTTTCAGATAGCTCCTTCTGTTGAAATTATTCCTATAAAAATTTTTGGCTCAAAATTGGAAACGAGCACAGAAATTCTTGTTGAGGCAATTAATTCTGCAATTGAAAACGGTGCACATGTTATTAATCTTAGCTTGGGTACCAAATTGGAAGAAGCGCTCTACCCGCTTTACATTGTTTGCGAGAAAGCCAAAAACAAAAATGTAATCTGTGTCTCCTCAAACTCCAATTCAGATTTAAACAGCTACCCGGCAATATTTGAAAATGTAATCAGTGTTAAAGCCGGTAGAATGAAAAGTAAATTTGATTTTGTTTATCAGGAAGATGAAATAAGCGAGTGCGAAGCAAATGGACTTCATGAGGATGCATATTGTTTATCCGGTGGAAGAAAACCGTTGAGCGGCAACAGCTTTGCGGCACCAATAATATCCGGTTTTACTTCGTTGTTAATCGAAAAGTTTGGAATCCTTTCCCTGGAAAATGTGCGAGCGCTGTTGAAACAATATTCTATTCCAAGCAAAGTTACTCTTTCAAAATAAATCCGATCCTCTCTAATTGCCCATCAATATTAGAGCGAGGATAGATATTAAAAATTTTGCATAGCAAAGGATAGATATCAACATTCCAGAGTGTACCGGTTTTGTATCCATCTTTGAAACTTGGTCCATCGGCTATAAGGATTCCATGCATATCAAGATGATTATTGTCGTAACCATGATTTCCTTTTGCCTTGTTTAACCAATCGGATTTTCTGTTGCTTATCAAAGACCATCCTATATCGGCAATAGCCACAATGGAATAGATAAAAGGATTTTTATTATAATGGTAATAATCGGGAATATCTTTTTTCAAATAAACTTTATAATGACTCTCATTACTTTTAAGAATTTCATAAACATCCATCAATTTATCAGCCGGAGGATCAATTTGTATGAAAGGTCCATCATCCATAAAACGGCATTTATACTGGCTGATCATGTTTTCAATGTTAATGGATTTATCTTTTGAAATGTTTGTCATACCGTGATCGGAAACAAAGATTACATTTACACTATCCTTCATTCCAATGTCGGTTATATTTTTCATCAGCTGCCCGGCAATGTTATCCAACCTTTTTATCGATTCATCAATTTCCGGTGATTCAGTCCCGTAGTCGTGTCCGTAAGAATCCGTATCATGAAAATATAGAGTGATAAAGTGAGGTCTCTCGTTGTACGGAAGTTTCAGCCAATCAATCACACCCTCAACGCGTTCTTCATAAGGTTTATCGTGGTCGTATAATACCCGGTAAGTAGGTCGTCTATAATCTAAATGTAATTCAGAGCCGGGCCAAAAGTAACTTGCGGTTTTAATGCCTTGTCTTTCGGCGGTCTCCCAAAATGCTTCACCCAAATACCATTTGCCATCTCTAATTTTAGTTGTATCGCTCATCCCGTACCAATCGTTTTTGTCGTAGTTCATAAAATAATTACTTATGATACCGTGATTTTCTGTGTACATGCCGGTGATAATGGAGATATGATTAGGAAAAGTCTTGGAAGGAAAAGCCGGGCGTAATGATTGCGCGGACACACCATCTGTACGGATTTTTTCTAGATTAGGTGTAATACCGCGGTTCAAGTAATCCCATCTGAATCCATCGAATGATATCAATATTACATATGGCTTGCCGGCTAAGGCTGGCTTTGTTTGTGCATAGCAAGATTGCCCTATTGCAAACAGAATAAATAATAGTAATAAGATACGTTTCATATAGTAGATCCCACAAATGTAGAGGTATTAGGTAATTGAAAGGCAATATTAGTGAAAAAGACTTAAATTCACCCATTATTTTGTTGTTAATACAAAAATAGATTGTGCCATTAAATTCTGTTAAAAAATTTTAAAAACCTTTTTAGATTTTGAGGATTTTTCTATCTTCTAAGTGTAAAAAAAAATACCTATGTTAGAATCCAAAAGTAGCAGCTTATTACTAAATAATTAAGTTTTAGTTAAAAAGTTGAATATGAAGATTCATCCGACAATATTTGATCCTCAAAAAAATAAATTAATTATCACACCCAATAAAAAGACATAACTAATTAATAAAATTCATAACCTAAGAGGAGTTGTGTATGATTAGAGTTAAACAGTTGCTTTCTTTTTTGATGTTCATGGTAGTGATGTTTAGCTATCAGTCAATTTTTTCCCAGGGTACTACTACGGCAGCGCTTAATGGAAAGATTACTGATCAGAAAGGGGATGCACTTCCCGGTGCAAACATCATTGCAGTACATCAGCCAACCGGAACACAATATGGAACAACCTCGCGTGAAGACGGAAGATATAATCTTCTTGGTTTACAAGTAGGCGGTCCATATACTGTTACTGTATCATTTGTTGGTTATTCAACACAAGTTGAAGAAGGATTTTCACTTGCATTAAGTCAAAACTTAAAAATTGATTTTATTCTGCCTGAACAAGCAGTTGAACTTTCGGGTGTTACTGTTACGGCTGAAAAAGGTGCCATATTAAGCCAGGCAAGAACCGGAGCTGCTTACAACGTATCTTCTAAAGCGATTAGTGAAATACCTACAATCAGTAGAACATTTCAATATTTTGTTAAACTATCACCGTTGTTCTCGGGTGAAGGTTTACAAGCAGCCGGCCGCAGCAACAGATATAACAATATTCAAATTGATGGTACTCAATACAATGACTTATTCGGTCTAGGTTCTACCGGTACCCCAGGTGGACAAACTTTCACTAACCCAATTTCTTTGGATGCTATTAATGAATTTCAGGTCGTAGTTGCACCTTATGATGTTAGGTTAAGCGGTTTTACCGGTGGTGGTGTTAATGCTATCACAAAAAGCGGAACTAATAAATATTCCGGATCAGCTTATTTTTATGGAAGAAATGAAAACTTTATTGGAAAAAATGTTGTAACAAAAAAAGACGACTATCCTGAATTTAATGAAGCACAATATGGATTTACTGCTGGCGGTCCAATAATTAAAGATAAGTTATTCTTCTTTGTTAATGGTGAAATGACAATCAATGATCGTCCATTGCAAAATGCATCATTAATCAGTGGTTTCAGCTCTACAGTTGGTCCTGATTCTGTTAGAGCATTGGCAAATAAAATGAAAGAATTATTAGCCGCAAAAGGAATGGATGCCGGAAGTATTGAAGCTATTACAAGAGAACAACCAAGTACTAAATTATTCGTAAGATTTGATTATAACCTATCCGAAAATCACAAATTATCTTTAAGAAATAATTTTGTTGATGCTTATACTGATATACTTAATGCAAGAGGAAGTAATAGACAGCTTGCATTTGATACTTATGCCTATAGAATAGAAGACAAAACAAATGCAACTATATTGCAATTGCACAGTGCATTTGGCAATAATATGTCTAACGAGTTGATATTAGGATATACAACTATTCGTGATAGAAGAGCCGGTAAATCAGAAGATAGACCTGAAGTTGAAATAAACCAGGGAGGACTTGCAATGTTTGCCGGTCCTGACCGATTCTCATCGGCAAACGAACTGGATCAGGATGTTTTCGAAATCACTGATAACTTCTCATATTTCGCCGGAGATCATACTTTTACGCTTGGTACCCACAACGAATTTTTCTCATTCAGAAATCTTTTTGTCCGTTCATTCTTTGGTTATTATCAGTATAATAGTTTAACAGATTTCCAGAATGATAAAGTTGCATTTTATCAACATAACTATTCAAGAACAAGCGATCCAAACCAGGCGGCGGAATTTGATGTGATGCAGTTTGGATTTTATGTTCAAGATGAATGGACTATTTCACCTAAGTTGAAATTAACTTTCGGTGTGCGTGTTGATATTCCAACTTTCCCGGAAACACCGGCACGTAATGACTCTGTTTCAAAATATTTCCCGCAATATTCAACCGAAGATGTACCAAGCGGTAATGTATTGCTATCACCCAGATTTGGATTCAATCTTGATATATCAGATGATCGTTCAACTCAATTGCGTGGTGGTTTAGGTATATTCACCGGACGTGTTCCTTATGTTTGGATTTCTAACAATTATGGCAACACCGGTACATTATACGCAGAAGTTCGTAACCAGGGAAGTGGGTTGAAATTTACATCCGATCCATATAATCAATGGTTACCCGGTGATCCTGGAACCGGTTCTCCACGTTTGCAATCTGAAGTTGATATAGCCGATCCAAATTTGAAATTACCACAAGTACTAAGATTCAATCTTGGATTAGATCAACAATTGCCGTTGGGATTCATTGGTACTGTTGAATTCTTATATTCGAAAACAATTAATGACATGCTTTATAGACTTGGTAATTTGAATGCAGCTACCGGTTCGATACCGATTATTGGCACCGGTCAGGATGGACGCCCGGTATATGGAAATAGAAACAGTGGTAATGGTAATTTCTTTGAAATAATGGAACTCTATAATACCAGCGGTGGATATCAATATAATTTATCCTTCCAGGTACAAAGAAATGTTGCAAGGGGATTGTCTGTTAATGCTGCTTATACCTACGGACAAGCAAAGGATAAAAACTCCGTAACATCATCACAAGCAAATTCACAAATGCGTTATAATCCTATTGATTTGGATCCTAACACTCCAAAGCTGACAACATCGAATTATGAAATTGAGCACAGAATTTTTGCTTCTCTTTCATATGTGCATGAATTCTTTGAAAATGCTGCAACCACATTCTCATTGTTCTACAACGGACAGAGCGGCAGACCATTCTCATTCATCGTTCTTGGTGATCTGAATAATGATGGTTTTGACCAGAATGATTTATTCTACATTCCAAGAAATGAATCTGAAATACTTCTTGGTACAATCAGCAGCGGACAATATGTACCGGCTTCTGCTAAAACTTATGACGATTTAATGGGATTTATTGAAGGAAATGAATACCTGAGAGAAAATAAAGGTAAGATTGCTGAAAGAAATGGTGCTCAGAATCCATGGAGCGAATATGTTGATGTTAGAATAACACAAGATATTCCAGATTTATGGGGAATGGGACATTTCCAATTATCGTTAGATATTCAGAATGTACTTAACTTGTTGAACGTTGATTGGGGTAAACAAGAAGGCGTAACATTCGATTATGCAGCAGTAAGACTACAAGGAAGAATAACACATAACGGAAAAGCCAATACTCCGGTTTATAGTTTCTCTAAACCAACAAATAATAGCCCGTTTACTGTTAGTGATACCTCATCAAGATGGGCAATGCAGTTTGGTATCCGTTACGCATTCTAATTCTTGATATTTTATCAATAAAGAACCCGCCTATTGGCGGGTTTTTTTTATATCCGAGGGTGAGAGAATTATTTGTACTTAAACGCTTCCATCTTTCAAAAAAGATGGAAGCATTTAGAGTTACTTATAATTTGTAAACAGAACCGGGAAACATAGATTTGTTTCTCTTAAGCGCTTCCATCTTTCAAAAAAGATGGAAGCATTTAGAGTTACTTATAGTTTGTAAACTGAACCGGGAAATTTAGATTTGTTTCTCTTTAACGCTTCCA
>JBFMBS010000025.1:0-60510 GCA_040755055.1 Bacteroidota bacterium | reverse complement strand
CTTTCAAAAAAGATGGAAGCATTTAGAGTTACTTATAGTTTGTAAACTGAACCGGGAAATTTAGATTTGTTTCTCTTTAACGCTTCCATCTTTCAAAAAAGATGGAAGCATTAAAATGCTATTTGTAATTAGTAAACTGAACTGGAAAACTTAAATCCGCATCTTTAACTAATTTAATTACTGCTTGCAGATCATCTATCTTGGCAGCAGTAACTCTAATTTGTTCATCTTGGATTTGTGCGTTCACTTTAAGTTTACTTTCTTTTATAATCTTGGTTACCAACTTGGCATTATCTTTTGAGATACCGGATAAAAGATTGATAACTTGTTTAATTCTACCGTTTGCTGCCGGTTCGGGCTCTTCTAATTTCAAAGCTTTAATAGAAATGCCTCGCTTGATAAATTTTGTTTGTAGAATGTCAACTGATTGTTTGCGGCTATACTCATCTCTGGTATTCAAGGTGATAAGTTTATCTTTCTTGTTTAACAGCAATTCTGTTTTAGAATCTTTCAAATCGTACCGCTGCTGAATTTCTTTAAGTGCTTGGTTAATGGCGTTATCAGCTTCTTGAAAATCAATTTCTGAAACAATATCGAATGAATGATTGGATGCCATGTTCTTTCCTTCTGCTAAATAGATTTTTTGGGCTTCAGTAAAAAATTTACTGACTAATAATACAAAACTCTTTGATTTTATCGACTTAAAAACTATATTAAATATAAAATTGAAGGGCTATAATATTTAACCTATAAAACTTCTCCCCTCTGTAGGTTAGATACTACGTTTATACGTTATCTAGTGATGTTTAATATTATATACAGATACTTACTTTCTTTAATAATATTAACTACTAATGTTTTTGCCGGTCTTACCGAAATTAAAGAGAAACTAACTAGTTCGTTGTCATCAGAAGGATTTGAAAACATTAGAGTTAGTTTTCAAAATAGTGACTTATTTTTAACATATGAGAATAGATTATATAGATTTGAAATCGACGGCTTATTTAAAGTCTTTGAAATTATAGATTCATCTTTAACAAATGAAGAAATAGATAAAATTGTAGTTGTAATACAAAACAAACAAATTCCAGTTGTACGTGTATGTGTTAAAAATAAAATATTAAGCAGCTACATGGATAAGGAAATAAGTCGGAAGGAATTTGCTGATAATTTAGAGACCAGCTTTGATGTAAAAGAGGAATGGTCGAAGCTTGAAAATGTTGAAGCCACAAATTCGTCAAAACTAAAGTTTGATTTAATATTTAAGCCAACTTATAAATTTGAATTCGGACTTTATTCGAAACCGGTAAGATACCAGTTAAACATAGCACCAAGCTTAGAGTTCAGTTTGTGGAAGGGTATGTCGGCACAATATGAAATGACAATTCCAATTCATAATGATTTGTTGCCGCGCGAAGACACTGTAAGAACATCTTTAGCAGTATTCAACCAATCGTTCAGATTTACAAATTCTTTTATTGTCTCGGCTTCGCTTGGGTACTTCACTCAAAATAGGTATGGCTTGGACTTAGATGCCAGAAATTATTTTTTGAATGGGGAGCTATCTGTAGCATTAAACATCGGCTATACCGGCTATGCTTCATTTTCCGGTTTAAGACTTTACTATTCAGATCTTTATTTATGGACCGGGTCATGTGGTATAGAATATAGAATTCAAAAATATGACCTAACACTTGGTATAACCGCCGGAAAGTTTTTATTGGGAGATAATACAATAAAGGTTGACATTAATAGGGATTTTGGTGAAGTTCAGATAGGTTTTTTTGCATTGAGGTCCGACGAAGGTATTTCAAACGGTGGAATAAATTTATCTATTCCATTCTTGCCGTCAAAGCATTTAAAACCAAATTTTATTAGATTAAAAACAAACGAAAGCCTTGCCTATTCTTATTTGCTAAAGACTAATACTGATGATTTAATCGGGTTAAGGTATAATACCGGTTATAGAACAAGTGATTTCATTGAAAGGTTAAATCCGGGTTTTATTAAGAACTATTTCCGAAACAGATTATAATTTAATTAATCACATAAATAATGAGGTGTGTTATGATATTACACAAGCGATCCTCTTTAGCCATATTAATTTTTCTTCTTGTTGCATCAATTACTTTTATTAGTTGTGAAAGTTCAAGAGTGGGTCCGGAATTACCCAGGCCAAATCCTGAAGCACCGGCACCGGCACCCTTGATTCTTTCCGGTTATGTTAAAGATGCTCAGTCTTTGTCGGGCATTGCAAGCGCGAATGTAACGGTCAGTGGTACATCTTTAACAACAACGACTGATAATACTGGTAAATATTCATTTAATGTTACTGACGTCAGTCTAAGCGAACTAAACGTGTCTGCTGCTAAAGACGGATACGGATTTAGTAGTAGTACGGCTGAAGTTGATAAATCATCATATACTGCAACTGTCGATGATATATTGTTAGCTAAGCTTCAGGCAACCACATCCACCGCTACTCCTACACAAGGAGCTGCTGTTGATAATACTAATAATCAATCACTATCAAATCAGCCGCTTAATTTGACCGTTCCTCCTAATGCGGTTTCGCAGAATGTACAAGTGTCCGTTGCGTCAATCCCGGCAGCACAAGTTCCACCGCCGGCAGCATCTACAAATCAAACAGTAGTTACGGCCGGAGTATTTGGACCGAGTGGAATTCAATTTCAACAGCCCGTTACAATTACATTTCCGTTACCTATTAGAAAAGCAGCGGGTACTACTTTTCAGTTAATGCAGCTGAATGAAACAACCGGTGAATATACAAATTCAGGTTTTACTGCCACTGTAGATGCAAGCGGAACACAAGCATCGGCACAAGTCACTCACTTTACAATTTATACCCTCACAGATAACAAATCAACTCTAAATTTACCGGATGCTACTCCAACAGTAATAGAAACTGTAACATTAAGTGTTACTGCAACTAACCCAGAATCTTTTGAGGTATTATCAAAAAGAGTATCAATAACTCTTTCCGGCGGATCGGGTGATGTAGATGCAGATTGGTTGAGAGATGAAATTTCCAATTTGCTTGGTTTAATCGTTGGTCCTTATTATGCTGAGTATGTATCGCTATCGTTTAATATAACAGACCCTGAATCAGAAGGCGGTAAACCATCTTGGGTTCAAAATGGAATTATAGTAGGTCCAAACCCGGGTGAATCTGGGGATGCTTCCAAGAGAGCTGTTTATAATAAAAATTCAAAAACAAGAAATGGTACAGTTTCGGGAAACACTGGAGCTAATCAATGGTCAAGAAATGTTGATGTAATAGAAGAAGATTGGGTTTTGAATGATGCCGAATCCGGTTGGTTCTGGACACCACATAATCAGGGTGGTATTGCACAAGGCCCGTTTTAAGTTTTGTCGGGGTTAGGAGATTTTCCGAGAGGGATGGCTTTCCAAAGGAATCCTTCGGATCGGCAGAACTCCCGACCTTGGCGCCGGAAAGCGCCACGCGCTAACCGGATTGAAATTGAGAAAAAAATCTTTTGATGCCTCTGTTTTTGATATTGATTTCTAAACGGTAGGCATCAGATTTAGAATCAAACACTTTGGAGAAACATAATTCCCAAGGAATGCCGAATTTGGTAGACTTGTTAAAACCAGAATTGTGTTCAAATAATCTTCTTGAAATATTGTTGGTGTGCCCGACGTAGTATTTGTTCTTAAATTTGCTGAAGATAATATAAGTGGTAAAAGAGTTAACCATAAGTCGGGGTGGGGAGATTCGAACTCCCGACCTCTTCGTCCCGAACGAAGCGCGCTAACCGGGCTGCGCTACACCCCGAAATTACGGTGACAAAAATATGATTTTATATGGTGATAATAAAATTTTATAACAATAATTAACCTCAACTTGGAGGAAACATGAAAAAAATGCTACTGGCTTTTACAGTAACTCTTATTCTATTATTAACTGAAACATCATCTGCCCAGTTGGCAAAAGATAGTTGGGCATTTGGATTCGGTTTCAGGTTTCCCAGGTTTGTTAGTATTAATATTGAACCATTGAATTCTAATTATGGCGGATACCTTTCTATCCAGAGAAATTTTTCAGAACATGTTGGCTTAAGATTAAAAGGTGGTTATTCACATCTTGAATCTGAATTTACCGATGCTGCTTCTCAGTTGCAGACAACCACCACCAATATTATTTCAGGGGATTTAGATTTGATTTACTACTTAGTTCCTTGTGAACCGGTTTCCCCGTATTTCTTTGGAGGTATCGGCGTTGCATATAGAATGAATGAAAATTATGTTACTACAAGCCTAGATGAAAATCAGGTTGTGCCGGAGTTAAACGGCGGTTTTGGAATTGAGTGGGGTATAGACACTGATTGGGAATTAGTTACCGAACTTGGCTACCACATAACAAATAATTCGGAATTGGAAGGTGCACTTGGAGCCGGTGAGGTTAGCGGTAGAGATACCTATTTGGGAGTTAATCTCGGATTGCAATATTATTTTGATAAAGGAGCTCCTTCTCAATATTGCCAACTCTATTCAGGTCTATCGGTAGAAAAACCTGAACCGGTAGATTATGATAGAATTGAAGAGATGATTAAGAGTCACATTCCAAGGGAAGTTGTAAAAGAAGTAGTAGTTGAAAAACCGGTTACATCGGAATCTGAAAAATGGGTTCTTGTTGGTGTAAACTTTGATTTTAATAGTGCAAAAATTACACCCGAATCTTACCCAATATTATACGACGCAGCTAAAACTTTGTTAAAATATCCCGACATGAAAGTTGAGATTCAAGGATATACGGATAATATCGGGTCAGAGCAGTACAACAAAACACTTTCTCAAAGAAGAGCGGATACCGTTAAAAAATATTTATTATCAAAAGGTGTGAGTCAAGATCGCTTAACTTCAGTTGGGTATGGTGAAAGTAATCCAATTGCAGATAATAAAACCGCGGACGGTAGAGCGATGAATAGAAGGATCGAATTCAAAATTCGTTAAGCTTATTTATTGCAAAGGTCACTCGAATGAGTGACCTTTTGATATATGCTATTTACATTCAGTATCATTTAAGTTAACTTTCGGTCAACAAATTATCCTTTAATTTATCCGGCGAGATAAAAAGGAATGGAACTAAAAGATTATAAATAAACGAACCTCGAAGGCGTAAGCCAACGAGGATTTTTTTTATAATGACGGAATAATAGTATGGATATTAAAGCCAAAATTATTGATGACGAAGGATTTACAAGAACAATTACAAGATTGGCCCATGAGATTCTTGAAAAGAATAAGGGTTCAAAAAATATTGTTCTAATCGGGATGCGTACAAGAGGAGTTTTTATAGCTGAAAGGATCCGCAATAAAATTAGAGAGATCGAAAAATTTGAACCGAGCTTCGGAACACTAGATGTTACACTTTATCGCGATGATTTTAGAACACGTTTGAAACAGCCGGAAGTTTCAGTTACAGATATAACGTTCGATGTTAATGAAAAAGATATAATACTTATTGATGATGTTCTTTATACCGGAAGAACTGTTCGGGCAGCTCTGGATGCTGTAATGGATCTTGGAAGACCTAATACAATTCAGCTTTGTGTTTTGGTTGATAGAGGCCATAGAGAATTACCGATTAAAGCTGATTTTGTCGGTAAGAATATTCCAACATCAATTAACGAAGAGGTAAGAGTTAGGTTAATTGAAGTTGACGGAGAAGATGCAGTTTATTTAGTTAATGCACCAAATAAAAATTAAGAGAGTTTAACATGTCATTATCAAGCAGACATTTATTAGGATTGTACGGGGTACCACGCGAAGATATCCAGTTAATCCTTGATACGGCTACAACATTTAGGGAAGTATTGGAACGACCTATCAAAAAAGTACCTACACTTCAGGGTAAAACTATTGTTAATTTGTTTTATGAAAATTCAACGCGAACAAGGATCTCGTTTGAACTGGCTCAAAAAAGATTATCGGCAGATACAATTAATTTTTCCACATCTTCGAGCAGCACGAAAAAAGGAGAAACTTTTAAGGATACTGTTCGTAACATAGAAGCGATGAAAGTTGACATGATCGTTGTACGTCATCAATCAGCCGGGGTGCCGCAATACTTAACTAAAATTTCTAAAGCAAATATTATTAATGCCGGTGATGGTCTGCATGAGCATCCAACTCAGGGTTTACTTGATATGTATTCGATTCGTGAGAAACTAGGAAGATTGGAAGGACTGAAGGTATGCATTGTCGGAGACGTTTCTCACAGCAGAGTTGCCCTATCAAATATTTTTGGATTAAAATCCATGGGGGCTAAAGTTTCTGTCTGTGGTCCGGCTACTATGATACCTACCGGGATTGAATCACTTGGTGTTAAAGTTTATCATAGCATAAATGAAGCAATAGAAAAGCATGATGTCCTTAATGTTCTAAGAATCCAGCTTGAAAGAAATGCCGGTGTAAAAATTCCGTCTTTAAGAGAGTATCATCAGTACTTTGGTATTACAACAGAGAGAATCGAGAAATACAATAAAGACATTTTAATATTACATCCGGGTCCTATCAATAGAGGAGTTGAGTTGTCTTCCGAAGTTGCAGATGGACCATATCAGGTTATTTTGGACCAGGTTACAAACGGTGTTGCAATCAGGATGGCAGTTTTATATCTGCTTGGTACAATGCATAATTAGCAAGGTGAAAAATGAAAATAGTACTAAAACAAATTAATCTGTTAAATCCCGAACAGAAATTAAATCAAAGATGTGATCTGCTGATTGAAGATGGTGTTATCAGAAAAATTGATGATTTAAAACCTGAGGATTTGAAATCATCCAAAGTTTATGAATTTGAGAATAAATATTGTGTCCCCGGATTGTTAGATATGCATGTGCATCTTAGGGAACCGGGACGTGAAGATGAAGAAACAGTTGTAACCGGGTGTAACGGTGCCGCTGCCGGTGGTTTTACTGCTGTTGCAAGTATGCCGAATACAAATCCCGATACAGATTCTGCGGAGATAGTCAGGTTTATTAAAGAGAAGGCGAAAGATCATCTAGTGGATGTTTTTCCGGTTGCGGCGGCAAGTTTGGGTAGGAAAGGTGAGGCACTCGCGCCGATGTATGAATTGTATGAAGCCGGTGCCGTAGGTTTTTCCGATGATGGTGTAGCAATAAAATCATCGTTAGTTTTAAGACATGCAATGGAATATGCAAAAATGTTCAGTGCTCCTATTATTGAACATTGTGAAGATGAATCACTTGCTGATGGTGCGATGAATGAGAGTATTACATCAACTATTTTAGGATTACCGGCTATCCCAAACGTAGCTGAAGATTTAATTGTAATGAGAGACATAATGTTGGCAGAGTTTACCGGAGCTAAAGTTCATATAGCTCATGTAAGTTCAAAGAATGCGGTTGAGTTGGTGCGTCAGGCTAAAAAGAAAGGTATTAACATTACGGCTGAAGTTACTCCTCATCATTTTACTCTTACAGACGAGATGGTAAAGACTTTCGATACAAATTATAAGATGAACCCACCGTTAAGGACACGGGCTGATATTGATGCAATGATAGAAGGACTGAAAGACGGTACTATTGACTGCATAGCAAGTGATCATGCACCACACTCAATAGAAGAAAAAGAGATGGAATTTATTTATGCACCAAATGGAATTATAGGATTGGAAACCACATTAGGAATTGCACTTAGTGATCTTGTACATAAAAAGCATTTGACAATCGAACAACTCGTTGAGAAACTATCGATTAATCCTAGAAAGGTTTTGAATATTCCACAAGTTGTAATTAAAGAAGGCGAAGTTGCTAACCTAACTATTTTTGATCCTCAACAAATTTGGACTGTAGATATAGCTAAGTTTAAATCGAAATCTAAGAATTCTCCATTCGATAAAAGATTATTAACCGGCAAATCAATTGCCGTAATCAATAAAAGGAAAATGTATTTCGAAGATAAATTCTTTGATATTTAATTTATCCAATTGAATACTAAGGATGTATAATATAAAGTACATCGTCTTCTTTTATTGAGAAAAAAGTGATTGAAACGTAATTTTTCTTTGGCATTCCCCTTGATTTATTAAGTTCAAAAATCAATGGAGGAATACAATGAAAGCTGCTAACAAAATATTATTACTTTTCTTTTTGTTAACTACCTTCTTATTTACAGCATGCGATGAATTTGATGATTACTACTATGACGACACGCCGCCTAATCCGCCACGTAACATTTATACCATAACCGGCGATAACCGGATTGATATATTCTGGGATGAAAATCATGAGGACGATGTAGCCGGTTACAACGTTTATTATAGTTTTTCTTACGATGGCAGATACACACTTATAGGCAGCACTTACGAAACATATTTCATCGATAACGGTGCTGAAAATGGGGTTACATATTATTATGCTGTTGCTGCTTATGATTATAACGGTAACGAAAGCGATCTAAGTTATGATGTTATTTATGATACACCACGACCCGAAGGATTTAATCAAGCAGTATTTGATTACAACGTATCACCAAACAATGCCGGTTATGATTTCGATAATTATCTAGTAGTGCCTTATAACGGTTTAGATGCCGACTTCTTTTTTGAAAACTATAACGGAACATTTTATCTAAATGTTTGGGAGGATTCGGACATTCAAGATATGGGACCAACAACTGATATATATGATATTAGTTATGCACCTTTAACCGGGTGGGTCCCAATGCAGACCGGCGAAAATGTAAAATACACCGAAGCGAAAGTTGGTAATACATACGTAATCTGGACATGGGATAATCACTTTGCCAAGATCAGGATAAAAAATATTACGAATGAACGTATGGTATTTGACTGGGCATATCAAACCGCCGAAGGTAATAGGGAATTAAAAAGAGGTAATGTTAATGATGGAAGAGCCAAATTGCCCGATAGTGTATTAAAAAACCGGTAACGGAAATTAATTTACAGACCTGATAGAAAAGCATACCACTTAGGTATGCTTTTTTATTTCTTTTAACATATTTTGTTAAATGATAATATCGATTTTTATGAACAAGAATAAAATACAAATAATATTCTTTCTTCTATTAGTAACTGTTCTATTTGCGCAAGATGCAAAAGACCGGGAAGCACAAAAACTATTTATTAAAATTGAAGAAGGTCTTAATTCAGGTTCAATTGATAAATTCTCCGGCTACTTTAATAATAGAAGTTACTTAAGTTTATTAAATGGAACATCCGGTTATTTCAGTTCCAACCAATCGTATTATGTGATAAAAGATTTTTTAAGTGTTTATAAACCAATCTCGTTTAAGTTTACAAATATTGTTATTGATACCGGTAATCCCTTTGCAGCCGGAACTCTAAAATTTAATAATAATGGTATTCGTGGAACTGCCGCTGTTTTTATAACACTCACAAATATAAATGATGAGTGGCGCTTGTCTCAAATTACAATTAATTAATTTAAATGAACTCCAAATCTTTTTTTTCGAATAAGAAATTTGTACTGCTCGTTTTAATGATAATTGCCTTCCTAATTAGTGCGCTGTTGGAACAGCGTGTTATTGAGAATACAAAAATTAATTGGGACAATATATTATCGGAGAATTTAAGTAATGCAGAAGAAAAGATTTTAAGTGCAATACATTTTAAGAGTAACTCACTTATAGAAACCACCAAAATTCTAAAAAGTAAGTTAAACCGGGCATTACCCAAAAATGAAATTTCAGATTGCTTTGATATTGTAAACAATCAACGAGACTACACTATAGAGCTGTATGATGAAAATGATGGTTTGGTTTGCTGGAATACTGACCCGATTTTCTTAAATGAAAACAACGATATACTAAATCGTAATATTGACCAAACTTTTTTTTATAAGAAGCAACTTTTTACTTATTTATCCTTAGTTGATACACTAAAGTATTTAAGAAAAATTTATATAATAGTTTCGGTTCCACTGGAAAAGAATTATAAACTTGCAAAAGATAACTTTAGGAATTTGAGTCTATCGGATTCATTATCGGCGTTGCTTTCAACATCGGTTGATATCGAATATGATCAGAATGCAGTTTTGTCAAAAGATGGAAGGAAGCATTCTTTCAATATCCTGAATAATTATAAAAATAAAATTGGTGCTGCTTCAATCGACAAACCGGCGTTAGATTCGGAATTTAAAAAAATATCAAATCTATTTTCGGCAGCACAAAGTATATTATTTCTATTTTTAGTTTTTCTTATCGTCTATTTGCTAAAACCGTTTATTTCAAGTATTCAAAATAAAATTGTTAAATACTCTGTAGTATCATTTTTGCTGCTTATTATCCGAATCTTACTTTTTTTGTTTGAAATACCTTCAGGATATTTAACTAACGATCTCACAAACGCTTCAAGTTTTTCATCTGTATTCGCCCTGGGAATCATAAGATCACCGCTGGAATTTTTTATTACACTTGTATTTGTCTTTGTAATTATATGGATCGGGTTCATTTATTTCTTAAATTATTTTGTGAACCGGCAAAATAGAACACGCCGGTGGAATAAAATCTTGATTCTATTCATATCAACTTTCCTTGTGCTTTTAATTTATAGAGGTTTAGGCGCATCGATTAGGAGTGTTGTTTTTGATTCAACAATCAGGTATTTCAAAGAATTTGCCGTAATCCCGTCCGCTCACATTCTCTTGATGAACGTTAACATATTAATCCTCGGTTTTATATGCTTATTGTTGACTACAATTTTGGTGTTATGGGTTTTTGAATCATTTAAACTCAGTAGTGAAAACATAATTCCATTAGCGGGGATTATTTTGTTTGGTCAAGTTACCGGTTTCTTGTTTGATCTATTTCAAAAGCAGCCGCAAGGAACCCCGTTGATTAGAATTCTGTTTTTATTGCTCGTTATTCTTTTGGCGTACTATTTCTACAAGACAAAAACAAAGATTGTTTTTTTTATTTACACAGCCATTGCTTCGTCTATACTAACAATAAGTTTGTTATCTTACTATAACTCGGAGATTGAACGCGAATCGCTTAAAACTACAGCCCACGAATTAACCAATTCGGATTCAGATATATTAAAATTTATTTTGTATCAAACATTGGTTAATTCACAAGACGAAGATGAAATTAAAAGAAGTTTAACCAATCACTCAGATTACGCACCGGCACTTTTCACTTACTGGACCAAAAGTTTAATCTACAAGGAAAATATTCCTACAAATTTTTCATTGTATGGTAAAGAAGGAAAATTACTTGGATCCTTTTCTACAAACGGTGTCAGCGATTCATTAGATAAAGAACTCTTTGTAAGTACCATCAAGCCGGAAGTAAAAGTAGTACCATCAACATTTGAATCAAAAAGAAAATTGGTTGGAATTACTCCGTTAAGATTTAATGGTTCTAACAATGGATATTTTGCATGTTCAATAGAACATAATTTAGAGGCACAAGCTATAAAAAAGGTGCCGGCATTTTTAGCTTCGAGCAGAGCCGGTATTTCTTCTGCAACCGATATTGAGAAACTGAAAATTTTCTTTATTAAAGATGATAAAATTATTAATTCTTTCGGTACACCGGGACTTAACCAAAACGAAGCTGTAAACCTGGAATCGGTAAATGTTAACGAGCGAAATGAAGCATGGCTGAATGCTAATATTAATAGGGAAGAACACATTATATATGTTTTGAAATACGGCAGAGATGGAAATCAAAAAGTTGCGGTGGCACTTGAGTTGAGTGCCATAGCTTTAAGGTTATCAAATTTTTTCAAAATATTTTTTATTCATTCAATTTTAATAATGGCTTTCTTAATACTTTACTCTTTCACTAATATTAAAAAGTGGAAAGAATATTTTTCAAGCTATAGAACTAAACTTACTTTTGTATTAATCCTGGTTTCCGCTGTACCTTTAATAGTAATTGCCGTTTATTTTAGAAATCTTTCCGATAGCCGCAGCAAAGAGATTTCTAACGAACGCTTAACCGAATACGCTCTACAAATAGAATCTTATCTTAAAAGATATTTGAATTTAAGCTCCGTTGATAACCGGTTGGTATATGGAAAAGCAGTAAATGATTTGAACATAAATTTTAGTATTTATGGTGACAAAAAATTAATTTTCAGTTCAAAGGATAATTATCATCAAGTGGGGTTATTTAATTCCGTTATCAACCCGATTGTTTACCAACGCTGTATAGTAAATGGATCCGAAAAAACTTTTTTAGAAGAATTTACAGACCAGACTAAATATTTTTCTGTTTACAAGGTATCAGATTATGCTAGCGGTCCAACAATCATTGAAGTAAATAACCTACTAAATAAATCTTCCTTCTCGATAGCTGATGATGAACCTGATCTATTCTTATTCGGTATTTTTTCTTTAGTTCTTATCATATTGATTATACTTAGCACAATTTTCGCACGGCAAATCTCTTCTCCAATAAACAAACTTACCATGGCAACCAAATCCGTTGGAAGCGGTGATTTGAATGTTATAGTGGTTAATAAAAGCAGCGGCGAAATCGCCGAACTAACTTCCGGATTTAACAAAATGGTTGAACAGTTGAAAAAAAGCCAGATCGAATTAGCGCAGTTGGAGAGAGAGATTGCGTGGAAAGAGATGGCTAAACAAGTAGCACATGAAATTAAAAATCCTTTAACACCAATGAAGTTATCTGTACAGCAGTTAGTTGCATCGTATAACGATAAATCAAAAAAGTTTGATGAAATTTTTCATAAAGTAACTTCAACACTTTTATCACAGATTGAAATATTAAGAAACATTGCAGTAGAGTTCTCTAATTTTGCAAGGATGCCTAAACCAAACATTGAGAGGATCGATTTAAATGATGTAATCGGGAAAGCAATTTCCTTGTTTATAGATGATGGACAAAAAATAAATTTCGAATTTCCCGCAAAGAGAATTTTTGTTAATGCAGATAACGACCAGATGAGCCGGACTATAATTAATTTAATTAGGAACTCCATCCAGGCGAATGCCAATAAGATCTCTGTTGAATTGACAAGCAGTAATTCATTTGCTGTAGTTCGTGTAATTGACAACGGTGAAGGGATTAATCCCGGCAACATTGCCAGAGTGTTTGATGACAACTTTACCACTAAAACAAAAGGCATGGGACTTGGATTAAGCATGGCGAAAAAATTTATTGAAGCAGTTGATGGAACAATCGAAATTGAAAAAACTTCCCCGGAAGGAACAACGGTAACAATTAAAATTCCAATTACGGATTAATGGCTGAACTAACACCATATCAAAAAGAAGCTCTCGATTTCTCATCGAATATTTTATTAACTGCAAATGCCGGTTCCGGCAAAACTTTTGTACTCTCAAAAAGATTTGTTGAAATAGTTTTACAAGAAAACGTTGATCTAGATAATATTGTTGCCATAACATTTACAGATAAAGCTGCGGGGGAATTAAACAAGAGAATTGCAGACGAAATTGAACAAAGAATTCTTGGGGATCGAAGCACAAATAATATTAAAAAACTTGAAAATGTTAGGCGGCAGTTAGTATCTGCCAATATATCAACCATTCATTCTTTCTGTGTAAATATTCTTAGAGAATTTGCACCAGAAGCCGGCATCGACACGAATTTTAATCCGATTGATCAGCCAACAGCTAATGAACTTATAGAAATATCTATTGAAGAAACAATCAATGGATTGATTAATGATAAGGATAGGAAGGAAGAGATTAAATATTTAATACGGTTCTTTGGCTCTAAGAATGCACTCGCGTCGAATCTTAAAAATGCTCTTTACCATAGAAAACAAATCAACATCAACTTAACCGGGCTGTATTCTAAAACTGAACAAGAGATTGCGGAAAAATTTAATCAATTATTTAAAAATTATTTTGATTTGCTGTTTAAGATTAGAATAGAAGAAATGATCCACGCGCTTTCCGTTATCAATAATGCCGTACTGAAGAAAGAAAAAGGGAACCAATTTGCATTAGATATTCTCGATCTCCAGGACAAGCTGAAAGGAGCGAATACTTTTGAGAAGCGTCTCGTTGTGCTGAAAAAGATAAAGGAGAGTTTATTAACTAAAACAGAAAGAACAGTTAAGAAAGCCAAATATCTTGGCAAAGATTATGACGAATACCGTGCTGAAATCGAGTTGATCGAAAAGTTATTTAGCGAAATTGAAAATATGATTGACGTTGAGAATTCAGCAGTAACCGAATATGAGTTAGCACGATTTGGAAAAATATTTATAACGGTTTATCAACAATTGTTGTCTCTCTATTCAAATAAGAAACACCAGAAAGGTTATCTTGATTTTGAAGATATATTGTTAAAGACACAAGAGATTCTTGAGCAAAAGGAAGTCCAGGAATTTCTAAGAAGTAAATTCAAGTATATAATGATTGATGAATACCAGGATACGAATGAACTCCAGTATAATATCTTTATGCCGATCCTCGATTTTTTAAAGCATGGAAATCTATTTGTTGTTGGTGATGAAAAGCAGAGCATTTATAAATTCCGTGATGCCGAATTGGAAATATTCAACCGTACAAAGGATGACATAAACACAAAGAGTTCCGAAGGGAGACTACTTGAATTACCCCATAGTTTTAGAATGGCTCCGCAAATTGTGTTGTTTACAAATCAACTCTTCGAAAAATTATTCAGCAATCCCAAAGAAGAACTTAACGAAGTTAAATATAAAAATTTGATTTGTGCGAAAGATGAAAACGAAAAAGGAACGGTTGAATTTCTTTTTTCCGAAAAAGAAAGCATACAAACCGAGCCGGAACTTACAGCAGCTAAAATATTATGGTTAGTTGAAAATGAAAAACTGTCATTCAGCGAAATCGGTATTCTATGCCGGAAGAGAAACCAGTTTAGAGAATTAGAAAACACATTTGTGAAATGCAGCATACCTTATACTGTCGTAGGCGGAAAAGGGTTTTTCCAGAGACAGAGTATTTATGATATTTACAATTACATATCGTTTCTTATCAATAATGAAGATGATGCAGCTCTACTCGGAATTTTACGATCCCCTTTTTACAATATAGATGATAACACGATTTTTGAAATTTCTTTAGAAGACGGTAAAACTTTATATAATAAACTTATTCTTTATTCAGAAAAAAATAATTTAACGAGAAATGCAGTTGATCAACTTAAAAGCCATATCGAAATTACCAATAGTGTTAGAACATATGAATTAGTAAGAAGAATATTAGCTGATTGTAATTATTGGGCTGTAACTTCAGCTAAGAAAAATTCTTTCCAGGAAAAAGCCAACCTTGAAAAACTATTACAGATAGCGCGCGAATTCTCCGGTAAGGGATTCAAAAATCTATACGACTTTACTTTGTATCTTAAAAATGCCATCGAGAATATAGAAGATGAAGGACAAGCCCAGGTTATTAAAAACGAGAATGCCGTTAGCATATTAACTATACATCAATCAAAAGGGATGGAATACAAAGCAGTATTTCTTTATGGCACCAACGCTTATACTAAGGATGACAGCGTAAAATCCAAAACGTTGAGTATAGACAAGAATTTTGGTCTCCTTGCCAAAGTGCCTTTAAAAAATAATTTTTTTGATAGGCCGGTGGCGGCTCCGGTAGTATCACTGTACAATTATATCAATTACAAAAAAAACTCCGCAGAACTGAAAAGACTTTTATATGTTGCTGTTACACGAGCCATGAATTATCTTTTTATTACCGGTTCTAACACAGATAAAATTCAAAAGGATTCTTTCTTAGAATTGATTATGTATGGATTAGAAATAGAGACTAATCTGGAAAGAATTCAGCTGGAGAATAAAGTACAATTCATGAAAACGGAGAAGAAGGAATACATTTTTTACGATAAGAAAATTGCACTTGCAATCCCGATCGTTAAAACCATTGAGTTCGGATCTCCAGCAAAGAAAATCCGGGATGAATTAAAACCGATTAGTAAATTTTATATTAATACCATAAATGATATAGCCAAGAAGGAGATTATTTCCGCAACGAAGATATCGATGTACAAACAATGTCCGGTTAAGTACCAATTAACTTATGAGCTCGGTTATTCTACCATTTACGACCTTGTTAAAGAGTACCAAAACAATTATGAATTTAATTCTAAGGAAGATGGGGATGTTAAATTAAAGGGTGATGTAAGAGGAAGAATCATTCATTCTATATTAAAAGAAAATCTCAAGCCTGAAGAATTAGAAAATTTCATTAGCAAAAAATTCATTGAGGAACAACTCGGGGAAAACAAATCAATCAATGGATGGACTGGGCAAATTAAAAATGATGTTAAATTGTTTTATGAATCAAACGCATTTGTCGAATTATCTTCACAGGTCGATTTTAAGAATGAATATGAAATTTACTGTGAGGAAGGAGAGTATTATTTGTATGGTATCATTGATAAACTGGTTTTTGATAAAGATAGAGTTGTAATTATTGATTATAAGACCGATGATGTTACAGTCAAACAAATTCCGGCAAGAGCCGAAGAATATTTACATCAGCTTAAATTTTATGCCTACTTGGTTAACAAAATGTTTGGTGATAAGAAAAAAATTATTTCTAGGTTAATTTTTATTAAATATCCCGATATTAAAGTTGAATATGAAATTGAACAAAAAGAACTTGTTGAATATCGGGCGGAATTAAACGAGGCAATCAAAAAGATTCATAATCGTGAATACAAAAAGGATCTAAATCATTGTTCTAAATGCCACTTCGCATTGGAAGGAAACAAATGCGTAAAACCGTGATAAATTTTTTAACGTTATACTTTTCTAAGCAGAAAAAGTTTAACAAATTAATATTGCTTGGAATACTATTGAAAAAAATAGCATTTATAATTGTTCTACTTTTTCTAACGAATTGTTCCTCGGTACCATTGTATGAATATCCGCCTGATTGGAAATTGGTAACAAAGAGAGACAGTACAATAAATTATTATTCACAATGGTTGAAAGGGAAAAAAATATTTCTCGATCCCGGTCACGGTGGTGAGGATAGACGCAACACGAACCGTTCCGGCGATGTAATTGAAGCTGATGTCAATTTGCGTGTAGCACTCAATCTTAAAAATTATTTTGAGCGTGCCGGTGTTTCAGTCTTGATTTCTCGCCAGAATGATATGACCGTACCTCTTGCATACCGTTCCGAATTGGCTAATTTGAGCGGCGCGGATCTGTTTATCAGTATTCACCACAATGCACCGGCAAAGTGGGAAGACGATTGGACTAATTACACATCGACTTATTACCATGCTAAAGAGACAGATTATGAATACGAACCGAATGAGAGAGACTTAGCGCGGTATATTCAGCGAGACATTTCTTACGTAATGGGCAATCCCGGCGGACTTGGATCGTTTGACGGAACATATTCCGATTACATTATTTATCCCGGCGAAGGGTTTTCTGTTTTACGCAAGACAACAATTCCATCCGTACTGGTTGAGTGCGCGTTTCATACCAGCCGGCTTGAGGAATTACGGCTAAATGAAAAAGAGTTTAACGAAATTCAAGCTTGGGGAATTTTTAGAGGAGTAGCAAAATATTTCCGCGCCGGTATTCCTGAAATTGAGTTGATGAACAATGCAACAATCGATGATACTTTAAAACTATCCTTTGCATTGAGCGATTCAACCGGAATTTCAGCTAAATCAATTTTGGTTTATTATGACAAAGAAGAAATTGATCACTCATTTGATCCGGTGGGCAATATTCTTGATGTAATTCTGGGTTTAGAATACGGCGAGCATGAACTAAAGATTATTTGTGCAAATATAAACGGCAACCACTCATTACCTTTCAATAAAAAAATAATAGTTGATAGTAATTATTCGGCGAGTGTTGAATAGTTACAATTACAAAAACTCTCAGTGGAACTCCGTGGTCACTCAGTGATTCTCTGTGAAATAAAAATAAATTACACACAGAGCCGCTGAGAACCACAGAGAAAAGACAAAATATTAAGCTTACAACACGCTCTTAAGTCGTGGCTAATTTTAAATACCGCTGAACTGAATATCTTCAAAGAGCATAGAAGGAACACGCCACGATGAATACATGTAGGGGTCGTTCCCCATTTCAACAAATTGATTCCAAACTTCCTTGGCATTCCCTGAAATATTCATTTCGTTAACCGGTTTAATAATTGTTCCGTTCTCAATCAACAAACCAACTATTCCAAAAGAGAAATCTCCGGTAGTGGAGTTGGAATTACCACCTATGAATCCGTTAACGAGAATTCCTTTCTTGATATCCTTAACCAATTCATCTAATGATTTAGTACCGTATTCAAAAACTAAGTTCGAAGGCGAACCGGTTGTTGGTTCCCATCCTAATTTCTTTCCGTAATAGTTATCCACGAAATAATATTTCAAAACACCTTTATCAATAATCACACGTTTCTTTGCGGCTAATCCTTCACCATCGAACAGTTTTGAACCCATCCCTTTTTCAATAAACGGATCATCAATCACGGTTAATTTTTCCGATGCGATCTTTTTATCAAGCATTCCATCAAGGAAAGAACTCTTTTGCTGAATCGCTCTTGCAGTCATGGCTCCACTGAAAACAGAAAGCATTCTTCCGCTTGCACGATTTTCAACGAGCATTGTGTACTTGCCTGATTCAATTTTCTTCTGTCCGATTTTTCTTAACGCTCTTTTTGCAGCTTCTCTTCCTAAAATTTCAGGGGAAGGAATTTCATTTTTAAAGCGCGTAGTTGCATAAAACCAATCTTCGGGTCTTCCGCCATCCTTGTCTTTTACCGTAACCTCTGCACCGGCAGAAAAAACCGTTCCGTTTGATTCACCTTTGAAACCGTTACTGTGAACGCGGACATTCTCGTAATAGCTATCATAATAACCGGAAGTTGTTGAAATGATTTGATCGCTAACAGCCATTGCTTCTTTTTCAATTTCAGAAGCAATTTTTACGCGTTCTGCCGAATCAATAGTTTTGTATGAACTATCATTGAGCTTTAGATCGATGTCTGTTTTAGCCGGATAATATTTTGGATCGGGTAAAGAACGAAACGTATCTTCTGTTAAATACTTTGTTGATGCTACGGCTTCTTCAATAAATTTCTTTAATTCTTCTTTGCGCAAATCACTTGTTGAGTGTGATGAATAACGATGGCTTACATAGATCTGTAAGTTTAGAGAATTCTGGGTTGATTCCTGGAGTTTGTCAAGTTTTTTGTCCCGGTATTCAATTTCGATATCTCTGCTGTTGTAAACAGATGCAACCGATTCATCAGCTCCGCATTTAAGTGCATAGTCCATTGCCCATTCGGCTAATTCAGTTCTATTGTTGTTGTTCATTGTTAACCTCTTTTAATTAATAAACCAATTAGTTGTTATGATTGAACTCCGCCTACAGTTATCTTGGAAACTTTAACCGTTGGCAGTCCCATCGAAACGGGAACACCCTGACCATTCTTACCGCAAGTCCATCCGCCCTCTGCCATTGCAAGATCATCACCGACCATTACAATGTCTTTAAGTACTTGGGGACCGTTCCCGATTATATTAACATCTTTAATTGGTTTAGTTAATTTTCCATCTTCAATCAAGAAGCCTGATTTTACATAGAACGTAAAATCTCCGGCGCCGATAAACACTTGTCCGTTTGTAAACATCTCGGCATAAATTCCTTTTTTAACGCTCGCAATTATTTCATCTTTTTTGTGGGGACCTGGAAGCATATAAGTATTTCTCATTCTCGGCTGGGGAACATGGCGGAATGATTGTCTTCTGCCGCTGCCGGTTGGATTTACTTTGTAATGCTGTGCACTTATTCTATCATGTAAGTAACTGCGTAGAATTCCATTCTCAACAAGAAATGTTTTTTCGGTCGAATTAGCTTCGTCATCAACATTAATTGAACCGCGTATGTTTGGATTTGTACCGTCATCAACAATCGAAACAAAACTTTCAGCGACCGGTTTATTGATCTTATCCGCAAAGATTGAAATATTCTTCCGGTTGAAATCGGCTTCCATACCGTGACCGATTGCTTCATGGAGAAGAATACCGGAGCTTCCGGCTGCAAGAACAACTTCCATTTCACCGGCTTCCGGTTTTACTGCTTCAAAGAGTGCTATAGTTCTACGTACCGGTTCTTTTGCAAGACGGTCTATATTTTCTGGTGTAAAAAATTCAATTCCTCTTCTGCCGGAAAGATCAAAGTAATTCTGCTCGCGCTTTCCATCTTGTTCTGCATTTACCGAAACAGAGATTTGACCCATCGGGCGGTAATCATAAGCAACAACTCCTTCGGAAGTGATTACAAGAGAATAAGAGGTTTCGTTGCTGAACCAAATGTTTGCTTTGATTACACGCTTATCTTCTGCAAAGACTTTTTCATTGATCTGCTGCAAGTAAGGAATTTTTTGATTGATTGAAATCTCTTCCCACGGTGTATTGATTGGATAGTAATTTGGTGTTTCTCTTAGTTTAAGTTCGACCGGACCGATTTTCTTACTGCCGTTCGCAATATTTGCCGCAGTTTGTGCTGCAAGTTTCATTGCATTGGGAGTTATTTCTTCTGTAAATGAATAGCCGGTTTGATCACCTTTTAACACACGAATACCAACGCCAAAAGATACATTTGAGTATGCGCGGTTTACTTCCTTATCCTCAAGACCGATATAATTTGCGATGTTATGTTCGAAGAAAAGATCGCAATAATCACCTCCGCGCGATAGTGCTTCTGTGAATACTTCTTGAATCATTTTCTCATTAATACCGAAATGATCGTAGTAATCATTCAGTTTCATCGTTTCTCCTTTGGTTGCCGCGAAAGCCTTCGTGATATCACTACTCAGGAATGAAGGAATAACTGCTGCAGCAATCAAACCTTTAGAACCGTTCTCAATAAATTTTCTGCGTGAGATTTTTTGACCCATAAAACCCCCTTTTTTGGTTGGTTACAAATTATGGTAGTTAACTTTTTTCATATAGAGAGGAAATAATATTAGAAACTTTGTATTAAAACCCGGGTAGTGAAAATTCAATTTAATATTGATACGCTATATTTTTTCCCTTGTTGTTATTGTTTTGCAAATCTATATGAAAATGAAATTATGTTAACCGTGGATTGGGCATTTGATAAGAATGATAATTTAAGATGGGATGAATAATTGAAGAAAGCTGTCGTAATGATCCTTTCCATTAATAACTATCTACTATTTTGAACTAAACATATAAACAAAAATGAATTAATTCAAAAAATTATTTGTTAAAAGTATTTTCGGCATAACGCGCGTTAACTCTACAATTTAGAATTTTCTTTGCTATATATTAATTAATTGTTAAGTTGATATTGACTTGTAAAAGAAAGCTTATTGAAAATGGCTGAAGTATTTCAAATAAGTGACGAAGAGTTGTTAAAACTTGTTAAGAAGGGTGAACATCACGCTCTTGAAACTTTGTATAGAAGATATTTTCACATGCTATGTAGCTTTGCTCATAAGTATGTGAGAAGTAATCTAATATCTGAAGAAGTAGTATCGGATGTTTTCCTTTATATCTGGCTTAAAAGAGAAGAAATGAAAATACCGAATAATCTTCGTGCTTATCTTTTCACCGCTGTTAAAAATCGCTCTATGAATTATTTGCAAAGCGACAACAGACATTTTGAAGATATCTACTTCGTTGAAAAGAATAGATCATTATCTGCCGATTCTGCAGATAGTCATATTCTTCAGCAAGAGTTAGAAGATGAGATCGAGAAAATAATTTCGCAATTGCCCCCCAAACGACAGTTAATTTTTAGAATGAACAGAATCGACGGGCTGAAATATAAAGAGATAGCACAAGTACTATCGATTACAGTTAGAACCGTGCAAAATCACATGGTAGAAGCCGTTAGATTTATTGCCAACCATTATTCAAGAATCAAATCACAGAAATATTTTTAAGCTAACAATTGGCAACTCTACGAGGTTTTTAAAAGAAGGCGATTCAGCGAATCGCCCTACATTAAAAGGTTATTAATTTTTTTTGTGTTCAGACTGGTAGATTTCATTTTTTCGATCTGTCCTCAAGTGTAGAAACCACACAATATTGAAACTGAAAATGGATAATGATCGTTTTATCAAGTTAATTACCAGATACCTTTCAAAAGAAGCAACGTTAAAAGAGATCGAGGAATTAAACTCGTATTTAGAAGATGCCGAGTACAAGGATCTATTTGAAGTAATGAGTATGCAGTGGGAATCTAAAAATAATATCTCAAACGATAGCAATTATGATTTTGAAAGAGGAATGAGCACTTTACTGAATAAGATTAAAGTGTACGAGCCGAAATATAAAAAGGCAAAAGCACACCAGAGACACGTTGGTTTGTTGAAACAATTTATTTTTAAAGCAGCGGCTTCAATTGCATTTATAACAATTCTTGCCTACGGTTTTTATATTCTATTTTTCCCTTCTAAGAATAACGAACCGAAGTATACATTTAATGAAGAAATTACGGCACCCGGGCAAAAATCATTTATTACTTTAATTGACGGGACGAAAATTACATTGAATGCAGAGAGCCAGTTGTTGTACCCGATTAGTTTTGTTAATAATGAAAGAACCGTTGAGCTTGTAGGAGAAGCGTATTTTGAAGTTGCTCACGATCCAGAAAAACCATTCAAAGTTATAACCAATAATGTTGTTACTACTGCACTCGGTACAACTTTCGATGTTAAAGCATATCCAAATGAAAAGAGCATTATTGTATCATTAGTTGAAGGGAAGGTAAAAGTTGAAAATAGAGAGAATGAATTAATACTTACTCCAATGGAACAACTTAAATACGAGTTAACCTCAAAGAGTATGGTAATGAATAATTTCGATCTTATTCAAACAGTGGGCTGGAAAGATAACATATTAGTTTTTAAGGAAGAACCGTTGGAGGAAATATTAATAGTGCTGAAACGAACATTTGGAGTGGATGTTGAATTATCCGATCCTACTATTACAAACGTAAAAATAAATGCAAACTTTGAGAACGAATCTTTCTGGACGATAATCAATACTTTAAAATCATTTACTAAACTTGAATACAAAACAATAAGTGAAAACAACATACTACAAAAAGTAATCTTCTACAAAAAAAGTGTTTGATGCTGGATGCTTAATGTTCAGACTGTTTTTATAGTATTTAATAAACAACTTTTACAAACAAAGGATTATTAAAATAAAAGAGGGAGGTTAAAATGGTATGAAAAATGAAAATTATAGCCGTAGCAATATTGCAGATTGCTACGGCTTTGCAGTCAAACATCAATAAATAACTAATGTTTAACTTACCCAAGAATTAAAATATGAAAAATATTTTAAGGATTCTACGAATGGTTGCCTTTTATTCTTTTTTAGGCATACTAGTTCAAGGTTTGCTAGTCAATATTCTTCTCGCTTCTTCTTCCGAAGGACAAAACTTACATAATGTTAAAATTACTGTTAATGTAAAAGAAGTTTCCCTTGAAGAAGTTATCCAGATCATAGAGAAAAAGTCCGACTTCAAATTTTTCTATTCTAGCGAGGAAATCCCGGTGAATGAGAAAGTAACTATCAATGTTACCGATGAATCTCTTTACAACATTCTTGAAGTATTTGCAAATGACTACGGATTGGTTTTTAACAGAATAAATAATCAAATAACAATCAAGAAAGCCGAGTGGCGTGAAAGAGAGAAAATCAATTCTTCAGTTGCGGAAACCGGTACAATTACCGGGACTGTTAAAGATGCACGTACACAAACCGGGATACCCGGCGCCAATCTTCTTATTATCGGCTTAAATATTGGTACTGCTGCGGATGCTGAAGGTTATTATATAATTAAAAAAGTACCGCCCGGCAAGTATGAGGTTAGAATAAGTGCAATCGGCTACGGACAGATTTTTCAGACAGTAGTTGTAATGGCTGGAAAAATAACAGAAGCTAATTTTGTGTTGGACGAAGAAGCTGTTGGTTTGGATGAAGTGGTCGTTACTGGTGTTGCATTTGAAACGAAGCGAAAAGAAATTCCAGCGGATATTGCTGTTCTGACTGCTAAGCAAATTGAGGAAAAGAATACAAGTAACTTTACCGATTTGCTTAAAGGGGAAATACCTGGTGTGTTCGCTTTAGATCAGGGTCAGTTTGATGCCGCCTCTTATATTTATTTACGCGGCAGCGGCTTTTTGACAGAAGATTATGCGAAAATTTATATCGATGGTGTAGAGTTAGCAGATATGACGCTTCTTTCTACCATTAACCTTCAAAGTATAGAGAGAGTTGAAGTAATACGTGGTGCTCAAGCTGCAGCACTTTATGGTGCTGAAGCTACCGGAGGTGTAATTCAAATAATTACCAAAAAAGGTTCAGGCAGAGATCGTTTAAGAGTAGATGCTAAGATTTCTGCCGGTTATATTGAAGCAAAATATACTCCGCTCGATGTGAAACCAATAAAAACAGACAATAACATTCAAGTGAGCGGTGGGAAAGAAGCTTTATCATATAATGTTGGAGTGGGTTATTCAACTGTTGGCGAATGGACTAAGAATTACGATGCAAAAACTATTAGTGTCTCCAGTGGAGTAAAAGTAGTGCAAGGACCGGTGATTGCTAACCTTACAGCTCTTTGGTCAAAAAGAGATGGAACTCAAGCAACAACAGATTATGTGTACGAGCGCTGGCCAGGACTCGCTCCCACGGGGTATAGACAGGGTATGAAATACCCCGATTATGAAACCGCTTATAATCAAACTACTTTAGGATTGAATGTAACATATCAAGCTACCCCGGAGTGGATACATAACTTAATATTAGGACAAGATGTTAATCAGTTTGAGTACCATCAAGTTAATCCGCACTATCTAACCGCCTCGGATACAACTCAAGTATTATACAATAATACATATAGTCGTCAAACTATTCGTTATAATACTGCATACCGGCTTGTGATTGGGGAATTATTTTCAATGCGGCTTACAGCCGGCGGAGAATATTCATCATATAATTCTGCTAGCGGAACGGCGCTCGGTATTAGGTTTAATGAATATGGCGATGTGAGATCAGAGCCGGAAGGCACGAGAACATTTTCCAGTACAGAAAGATGGACAAGCGGATATTCCGGAATGGTTGAGATTGGCTACAAAGAAAAATTATTTTTTACAACATCAATGGCTGGAAAAACTGATCCAAGAGGCGCAAAGAAAACATATATTGTTCCGCCTCGGTTTGGATTAACCTATACACATAATATCGGAGAAATGAGTTTAAGGGTACGTGGAGAATATGGGACTGCAGTACGGCCAGTGAATCCTTCTTATACAACTGGCAGTGTTTCTAGCACAGTTGTTTACTTACCTAATCCCGATTTAGCTCCGGAAAAAAGAGAAGGGTGGGATGCTGGGTTAGAAATATATTGGAAAAATGATGCTTCAATTTCTATGACCAGATTTAGTGAAGAAGGAAAAGATGCTATAATGGTTAATGATTTAGGCATGGTCAATGGAGTACAGACTTATCAACATATAAACATTGGCAGTGTCACAATAGCAGGTTATGAATTACAAGGGAAATTAAGTTTTGTAGCTATGGGTATTCCAATAACGCTGAATGCTAATTATACTTATTCTGATAATGTTATAGAAGCAATTTCCAATCAGTATGTACCAGGCCCCACACAAATCTATGAAGTTGGGGATCGAATAAATGGGGTACCTAAACATTCTGGCGGTGGCGGTATTAATATTAGAGTATGGGAAGGAAATTTGGGAGTCTATTGGCAGTTCAGCGGCGGAGGTAGAGGTGTTGATTACTGTGCCTGGTATGACTATCGTTATGGTTCTGCACCTCATCGCGATCTAGAGTTGCCATATTCTGAATTACCCACAACAGTACTCATTGATGGTGTGTATGTATCTAAAAAGTCAATAACTCGTTCTTATCGTGTTGAGTATCCAACTTATTGGAAATTTAATTTGCGTGCTGAACAGCAATTGACTAAGAACTTAAACGTATTTCTGAATATTACAAATCTATTTAACGACACGGGGGCTGACCTTAAAAACACTTATGCTGTCCAAGGTAGAACAACTGTATTGGGCGTGAGGTTGAGCTATTAAGAGTTTGATAAACATTCCATGTCTTGCCAAGGAATTATGTTTTGCGATGACTGCAAGGAAGTGAATAAAAGCATTTGTATGAATGCAATCTTGCAAAAAATAACTAGAAGAAAAAGGATATCAATAATGAAAAATCAATTTCAACACAATGTAAGGATGTTTCTCAAATTAATTCTAAGTATAGTCTTGTTGATAATTTTTTCCCAATCCACGTATGCGGAAGGTATTCATGTTTTTCAACAACAAGACTCTGAATCATCAAATGAAATAAAAGCAGATACACAAGCGACTCGGTCAAATGTAAAAATAAAACCTTATTCACAAGTTATTACTAAAGAAGCAAAAAGCGATTCGGGTGTGTTTATAGTCCACCAAGTCAAGAGTAAGTTCTTTCTTGAAATTCCATTTAAAGAATTGCACAAAGAATTTTTGTTTGTCAATAGATTGGCAATGACACTTCCCGCCCTTCAAGCTTCCAATCGAGGATATGCTGGTGACGAAGTAAATAGAAGAGTGATTTGTTGGGAACGTAGAGAAAATTGGATTTTGTTAAGAGAAGCTCTTCTTGGAATAACTGCTGCTGACAGTACTACAATATCGTATGCTGTAGTAAAAGGCAATCAATATCCTATAATCATGATGTTTGATATACAAGCATTTAACAAAGATAGTTCAAGTGCAGTAATTGATATTACAAAAATGTTTACAAATGAAGAAATGGGACTAACCAAAAGAATTCAAAAGGAACTGAAATTAGGAGGACTGGATGCCAGGCGTTCTTTTATTGATTACGTAAAATCTTTCCCTGAGAATATCGAAATGGAAGCAACTCTAACATATAAGGTTACGGAATCGTTAAGGGGTGTTAATAGTAATGCTGCTACTATTACTATGCATCACTCGATGGTACTGCTTCCAGAGCGCCCTATGATGCCACGTTTATATGATGACCGTGTTGGCTATTTCTTTGATCGTGTGATTGATTACGGATATAATTCCTATAAAACTGAAGCTAGGGATTACATTGCCCGTTGGCGTCTTGAACCAAAAGACACCGCGGCCTTCTTGCGTGGGGAACTTGTTGAACCGATAAAACCAATTGTATTTTATATCGATAGAGCAGTGCCAGATAAATGGAAGTCTTGGCTAAAAGAAGGAGTGGAATACTGGCAAGTTGCATTTGAAAAAGCTGGGTTTAAAAATGCTATCGTTGCACAATACGCCCCAACTGAACAAGAAGATCCGGACTGGAGTGGAGAAGATGCAAGATATTCTGTAATCCGTTGGTTGCCCTCAACAACAGCAAATGCTTATGGTCCGCGTATTACGGATCCGCGGACGGGTGAAATACTTGATGCTGATCTAGGAATTTTCCACAATATACCAAATATTCTTGAGCGTTTGTATTTCACTCAAGTTGGCAATCTTAATCCTAAAATACGCACATTACCACTGCCCGATAGTTTAATGGGTGAGATATTGAAAAGTGTTGCTACTCATGAAGTGGGGCACTCGATTGGTTTACGACACAATCACAAATCAAGCGCACTATATCCGGTAGACAGTCTTCGTAGCAAAACTTTTACCTCCAAGTACGGCATTACGCCGTCAATAATGGAATATGCAAGGTTTAATTATGTCGCTCAACCTGGAGACGGTGCACATTTAGCAAACAACACTATTGGACCGTACGATTACTTTGTGATCGAATGGGGCTATAAACCAATAATAAAAGCTAGAACCTCGGATGATGAAAAAGATGAACTGAATAAAATTGCTGCACGTCAAGAAACTGAACCTTATCTTAGGTGGGAAGGTGACGTTGGGCCAGTCGACCCCACAGTTCAGAAGGAGGACCTCGGAGATGACCCGGTTAAAGCTACTGCATATGGCCTAAAAAACATAAAAGAAATTGCTGGTTTATTAATTGGTGCTACTACAAATGAGGGAGAAAATTACAAAAGACTGGAAGAAGTTTTTAGTTCACTTATTGCTCAACGCAATCGTACGCTAGATCACGTTGCAAACTATGTGGGTGGTATAATTCAAACTAAACGGGTTGCCGGCATGCCAGGCGTAATTTATGAACCAGTTCCAAGAGAAAAACAAAAAGAGTGTGTAGAATTTGTTGTTCAAGAAGGTTTTCGCACGCCAACAGAGATTCTTCGACCAGACATTTTATCGTTGATTGGACAGCATAAAGTAACAGAGCAAGTGTTAAAAGGACATAGTAATTTATTAAATACTCTACTTGACAATACTAGGATGGCTCGCCTAATTAATAGTTCTGCCACTTCCGCTCCGAATGTGCAATTATACTCGCTTGCAGAAATGCTTGATGATCTCCGCCATGGTGTTTGGAAAGAATTGCAGCAGCTACGTAAAATTAAAATTGACATATATCGCCGCAATCTGCAGAGAGAGTATATAGATATTATAGAAAGTAAATTGAAACCTGAGGGAGATCAAAAAGAAATTTTGGCAGTAATGACTGTTCTTCAACAATTATTAGGTGGTACAATTACTGTTCCAGGTGAAGCTCGTGCTTTACTTAGAGCTGAACTGATGGCTTTAGAAACGACTTTGAACAAATCGCTTTCACGGGCTACTGATATTGAAACTCGGGCACACATTATGGATAGCAGAGATCGCATTCTAAGTATTTTATATCCAGAAGGAAAACAATAAATGGTTGAATTGACAATGAAATTTTTAATAGATCACAATGTTCTAAATAAGGAGTAAAAAATGAAACACGCAGTTAAAATTGGGTTAGCGGCTTTGCTGCTCTTTTCAATTGCATCATCTGCTCAAACTCCAGATTGGCTTTGGGCAAGAAATGGCGGTGGAACAGATTCTGAAGCGTTTGGTCGGACTATTGCTGCAGATGCGAACGGCAATATATATGTTACCGGAAATTTTGGCGGCAGCGGTGCTACATTTGGAACCCTTGCACTTACCAGCACTGGTGGGAACGATATTTTTATAGTGAAATATGATAGAAACGGTAATGTGGTCTGGGCAAAAAGCGTTGGCGGTTCGGGGAACGATACGGGAAATGGAATAGTTATTGACTCAGACGGGAATGTGTATGTGACTGGTCTTTTTAGTAGTAATGGAATAACATTTGATACAGTGCAACTCACAAGTGCTGGCGGCAACGATATTTTCATTGCAAAATTTAATACTAACGGTGATGTTCTTTGGGCAAAAGGTGCTGGCGGAACTGGCGCAGATGTATCATATAGCATCGTTGTTGATAATAGCAATAATGCATATATAACCGGATACTTTAGTAATACTGCAACATTTGGTTCAATAGAATTAACTAGTGCTGGTAGCTCTGATGTTTTTGTTGTGAAATATGATACAAATGGTAATATAGTTTGGGCCAAAAGAGCCGGTGGTTCCAGTGGTGACACAGCAAATTGCATTACAATTAATGCAAGTAGTATCTATTTAACCGGATTTTTTATGGGTAACACTTCAATATTCGGAGAAGATACACTTTCAAGCGTCGGAAATTCAGATGTATTTATTGTTAAATACAATACAAATGGTGATGCAATCTGGGCAAAGAGTGCTGGCGGTTCTGGAGGTGAAATCGGCTATTATATTAACACTGATGCTGATGGAAATTTATACATTGTTGGTAATTTGGGGAGCGGCGGTGCAACATTCAGTTCGGTTCAACTAACAAGCGCCGGTGGAAATGATATTTTTGTTGCGAAATATAATGCAAGTGGTGATGTAATATGGGCGAAAAGTGCCGGTGGAACTGGAAATGATTACGGTTATAATGTAGCTGTGAAAAATAAGAATATCTATGTATCAGGATATTTTAATGACGTTGCAACATTTGGCTCTTTTCAGCTAACTACAAATGGTGGCAATGATGTTTTTATTTCTAAGTATGATGAAAATGGTAATGTAATATTGGCGAGAAGTGTCGGCGGAACGGGTACTGATGACGGCTGGGGTATTGCTTTGGATGATAAGGAAAACATCTACGTAGGTGGACGCTTTGGCAGCTCCTCCATTTCATTCGGTTCTTATACATTAACCAATTCTAACAGCGCTACAACCGGTACCAGTTATGATGTTTTTGTTGCGAAGTTTGGTCTTATTGTTTCAGTAGAAAGGAATGAGGAAGTTCCTTCGGTATTTCAGCTTTTACAAAACTATCCTAATCCTTTCAATCCATCTACCACTATCAGCTTTACTGTAGTAAAGCGAGAATTTGCAACACTCAAAGTATATAATATTCTCGGTCAGGAAATAGCAACTTTGTTTAATGGTATTGCTGAACCTGGGAAGAATTACAAACTGAATTTCTATGCTGATAATTTGTCGTCAGGCATTTTTATGGTGCAACTAATATCCGGAGGAAATGTTCAAATGAAAAAAATCATTTTGATGAAATAATAATTATACACTATAATTAAAAACTATTTGAGTTGTAAATGAACGGACCGATGCATATGGCAATCCTTTACACTTAAGCAAATCCAACTTTATCGGACTTGCTATGTGTAAACCACCGCCTCTCCAAAGTTACTCCCCGTCTTTGGAGAGGTTTGAAAAAGGGGTTTCAACAATGAATGAAGCAAATACTACATCTACTGTTTTTATAGTTAAGAATTGTGGGGATTATATTAAGGTACAGTTTATGGGTAAGCGGACACTTAGCGGAATGATTAAAAATTGGTTAGAAGTAAAAAATTATATTAAGAGTGTTCCAGTAAAATTACTTATAAAAGATCAGATGAATGGTAAGTTAAGAACTGACGAAATTAGTTATTTAATGACGAAATTAGATGTGTATAAGGAGGGAAAGGTAGCAATAATATTAAGTGAAATAGATTCATACAATCATCGATTCTTTGACAGTATATCAAAGTATGGTGGATTAAAGATAAAACATTTCAATATTGAAGAGGAAGCAGTAAACTGGTTATTAGACTTATAAAAATAAGCTTCTTTCGATGCCTCCCCTAAAACCTCTCTAAAGTTTGCAATATTTAGAGAGGTTTTTTTTCGGCTCATTGAGTAGAAATTTTATACGGCAATCTTTTTCTTATCGATCTTTTCTGTTACATACTTAAAAATAAATAATGCAATCGCAGCAGTTAAACCTATCGCAAGAAAATAATACCAGATGAGATGGGCATCAGAATAATATGCTGCGCGCTGCATTTCTGTTAAACCTTGCGGTAATGTTTTGGGATCGGGACAGTATTTATCTAATAAAAATCCCGACATAATAAACCCGGCTAATGCAGAGAAAAATGAATGGAGGTGGCTGAATCCTAAGTATAATCCTTCCTCGCCTTTTGGTGCTTGTAATGAAAAGTATTCTAAAAATCTTGGAGAGATAAAACACTCGGCAAGTCCCTGGATACCAATTCCTATTATCATCATAACTGTTAATGGATGAAGTGAAAACCAACCCAACACAGAAACTGAAATACCGGTAATAGATTCCAATGCCTGGCTTCCGGACATAGCGAGTGCCGAGAAGGGCATTAATATCATTCCGACTAACATTGATGTTACTGCTTTTTTCTTTTTCATAAGAGTAGTAACAAGCACGACGAATAAAACAACAACTGCCGGATTAACATTAGCAAGCCATTCCGGGCGCGCTTCTTCACCAAGTAAACGTATTACATATTTAGGCATTGTTGCATATAACTGGTGCTGAATTATCCAGAAACCGGTGACAATTAAAATCAGAAGTATCAAACGGGGTGCAGAAAAAATTCTTTTCAATGCAGCAAAAACATCGGAGAGAGATTTGCTTTCAGTGTTATGATTTACTTGTTTGAAAAAGAAAATTGCAAACAGCATTGCGAGAAAAGACATCGCCGATGAAAAAAAGTTGACGTATTCCAAGCCAACCCCTTGCCTTATGTACGGTACGAGTGTTTTACCGCTGAATGAACCGATATTAACGATCCAATAAAAAAGGGCATAACCGCGTGCACGATTTTCTTCAGAAGTAGTTTTAGCAACCGTCCCGGTTATCAATGGTTTTATAAATGATCCGCCGATTAACACAATTACTAAAAATAGAACAACCAACATTTTTGTATGGAACATACCAAGCAAAGCATAACCAATTGTTAGTAATCCGAATGCAAGTATTAACCCGTTTTTAAATCCAATTTTATCTGAGATAGCACCGGCGAAGGGCGGTAGAAAATAGAGACCGGCAAAGAATACACCGGCAACAACTCCGGTTTCTTTATCGGTAAATCTAACTATGTCTGTTAAATAGAGAGTTAAAACAATAAAGAATCCGTAATAAGCTGCGCGTTCGCAAAGCTCCATAAAGTTTGCAAGCCAAAATTCTTTTGGAAATTTCCAAGTGATAATAGTGGATTTAGATTCGGCGGTATGCATTATAGCTTTTCCTTTTTGTGAAAAAGTGGGCGCAATTTAGAAAAAAGAGCTCACCTAAAAAAGATAAAACGATATATCTTTTTATTTGGTAGATGAAGATTTAAAAAGAAAAAATCAATAGATTCAATCCCGGTTTTCTAAAATTAATTATTGCAGAGGACAGTAATGAAGATATATACAAAAGCAGAATTAAATAATTACCCGTTATCACTTACATATGATGATATAAGTTTAATACCCACACAAATTTCTCAAGTTAAAACCAGGAATGAAGTCAATACAAAATCTGTTTTTCTTGGTGAAGAACTTACAGTTCCGGTTGTTTCGAGTCCTATGGATACGGTAACCGGCATAGAGATGGCTCAAGAATTATCCAATCTCGGAGTTATAGGAATTGTGAATCGTTTTGATTCGTCTGTGAATGAATTGTTTACCAATGGAAAAATTGTGCAAGGCATTAAAGCAGTATCGGTAAGTTTAACGGCAGATGAAAAACTAATTGAGAAAGTTGCAGAGAATAAATTGATTGTATGTATTGATACTGCAAATGCAAATAATGCTTTCGTATTAAATAAATGTGAAGAGATAAAAAAGAAATATAATCTTAGAGTAATGGTCGGAAATGTTGCTCACGGTTCAACGCTCAAGCAGCTTTATAATGCCGGTGCAGATGCAGTAAGGATTGGAATTGGCGGGGGAAGTGTTTGCACTACATCGGTTCAAACCGGGATTGGTATTGGTCAAGTATCTTCGCTTGTTGATTTATACTTTACACGACTTGAACAGAAATTAGATATTGCACTAATTGCAGATGGCGGCATAAAAAGTCCGGGTGATGTAACCAAAGCATTAGCATGCGGTGCCGATGTTGTAATGCTTGGCAGAATGTTAGCCGGAACAAAAGAAACGCCTGGCGAAGTTATTAAGTATAACGACCAACTCTGGAAGAAATACCGCGGCTCTGCCTCTTTTGGTGTTAAAATGAAAAGTGAGTTTATCGAAGGTGAAGAGACACTCGTTCCGTATAAAGGTGCGGTAAAAAATGTTGTTAATGGAATCTCCGATGGTTTAAGGAGTGCGATGAGTTACTTAAACTGCGAAAGTCTGAATGATGTAATGAATATTGAATCATTTTCTATTTTAAGTACAAGCAGCTATTTGGAAAGATTACCGAAGAAGTAAATATTTTCTAATGTACCAGTTGTATTCATCAATATTTGATGTTTTTAATATCAAAATAATTTTTGCCTCAATGAACAAAGCATCTGTTGCTGATATTAATAGTCTCCTTAAGCTAAATAAAAGGCATACTGCGTATCTTTTTATCTGAAAAAATTTTTGGTGTGTGTAAATTTTAACATAGCTTAATTCTCATAACTTTTTATAATTTAAAACCATATATAAGACATTTTTCAAATTACATTACTACAGCGGATAAGTATTTTTTAATATATACTAATTTTATCCAACAAATTTGGAGGTACTATGTACATAGTTAATCAAGACGAATGTGTTGGTTGCTGTGGTTGTGTTGAATGTTGTTCCGAGAATGCGTTTTATATGACGAGTGAAGAAAGATTAGCCATCGATGAAACAAAATGTAATATGTGTGGTTTCTGTGCTGTGTGCTGCCCTATCGATTGCATATATGACGATGGTGAAGGTATACCGCAAGAACAACCGCCAACCTCTATTTTTAGTTCATCAGATTTTTGGTCAGTATTACCATCTTGGTTAAATGTTCCTTTTGTTTATGGTGGCGAAAGTGTAAATGGTGCCGATTGCTCAGGCTTACTTTGGGGTATTTATAATGATATGGGTTTATATTATGATAGATGCGGTACAAGTGAATTTAGTAATAACCCACATTGGTTTCAGGTCGATAGTCCTCTCCCTGGGGACATAATAGTATGGCCAGGTCATCACTCTATGTTATATTATCCATATGGGTCATATGATGGTATCTCTGCGCTAGCAACGGCAAATGGTGCACGTTCGGGGTGGGCTTGTACTTCGTGGTTTAGCATAGCATATGGAAATCCAATATATTTTAGATATAGACGCTAGAGGATGTTTATGAAGATAAACTATTTAGTTCTATTTTTATTCATTTCAAGTTTTTTTTCTTTTTCACATGGGCAAAATAATATTAATTCGGACTTTTACCGGACATGGCTTATATATGAATATTACAAAGATATAGAAAGTGGTAAAACACCATATGAACTGTATGGAAAAATGAAACCAATTATGCAGCTTTATTTTTTTGAAGGGCACAATAAAGTTTTAATGGGGTCGTTCGCTGAAGGGTTACAAAAAGATTTTGTTATAAAAAATTTTGATACAATTATTGTTAATGACGATGAAATTAAATTCACTATTTTTTTATTAAAAGATAATGGTGAAATAAAACTGATGGTTGATAATGGGAGAGTCGGAATAGTTTTCAAGGGACTTGATAAAAAATATTACGACAGACAAGGAGTTGATTGGTTTATAAATGATAGGTTTATAACCGGCAATTACATAGCTGCTACTGATTCCTCACAACTAATAACTTTTTCTTACGATGGAAGCGTTGCCGGCATAAAAAATTTTAATAAGTACAGAATACCTCTTTTTCAAACTGGAATACCGGCAGATTTTAATACAATTTTTCTTCAGGAAGAACCAATTAATGGAGGAGCCGGGATACTTTTACACTGGGGAAATTACGATGGTAGATTAATATTATATGATCTTACTGATGAGGAAGGACCTGATGATAAAATCAAAAGTAAATATTTAGAACTGATAAAAATAAATTAAGGAGTTAAAATTATGAAAACATCAAGAAGAAAAGTTCTTAAATTGTTGGGCCTATCAGCAGCCGGATTAACACTCACACCATTAATAGGTTGTGAAAAAGCGGTTGATGAATTAGTTAACCCGGACGTAACCGAACAAAATGAATCAGATGCAATTAATTTAGTTCGGCAATTCTGCGAGTCAAATATTAAGGGTAATGTTTCTACTAATAGAATTGGGCTTAGTAAAACCAGTAGTAATTTTGAACCAGCATGGGACTTTATGGCTGTAGTAAATGACTATAGAATACTCTCCTCGAAGACTACTGGAAATATTGTTAAAGTATATGTAGAGTATGATTATGTTGGTGTTCACAAAGGGAACAATTTTTATTTTCATAAAACTAAGGGTAATAACAGAAAAATTACGGCTAAATATGTTGTAGAAAATGGTATACTTAAAAATGGTAGAACACCTTTTACACAAACAGAATTATACAAAAATCATCTTAGGCTATTATTGAATTCCAGTCAAGATAATATAGTTCGTTGTGGTAATAATGAATTTAAGAGAAATCATTTTATTAGGGTTGAAGAAAAATATAAAAATATTTTGTCAATGCTTAGTTGAATTAACCCTTTCATACTGCGGACGTAATTCTGGGAAAAATTTTATATAAGAAGAAAGAATTATATCAGGGTTAGAATTACAACAAGTTACTTAAACTGTGAAAGTTTAGATGATGTAAAAAATATCGAATCATTCTCTGTTTTGAGCACAAGCAGCTATCTAGAAAGATTACCGAAGAAGTGAAATATTTTTGAGGTTGTCAAAAGAAAAATTTTTTTAAAATAGCACGCAGATAAAATCTGATTTGAACGGATCTACGCAGACTTGCTTGCAGCAAGCAAGTTTTTTATTTGAACTATTCCTTTTGACAACCTCGTGTCCCTTGGGACGGGGTGGTTAGTTGTTATGAAGATTTTCAATTGTAAAAAACTTAAACCAATTAGAAAATCATTACGTAACAATCCTACAGATCCGGAATATCGTTTATGATATTTTTTAAGAAATAGTCAATTGTGCGAAAGAAAATTTAGACGTCAGCATAGTGTTGGTAAATACATTGTAGATTTTTATTGTTCAGAAGATAAGTTAGCGATTGAATTAGACGGTGCGGCTCATTACGAAGAAGAAAATATAAAATATGATATGAAAAGGAGTTGGTTTCTAAAAAGTTTGGGTATAAGAGTAATGAGATTTAGAAATGAAGATGTTCTTTATAATACGGATTTTGTTCTTAAGCAAATTCAAAATAATTTTGTAACCACCTCGTCTCGCAAGCGAGCCACTCCTCCTTAATAAGGAGGAGAATTTTAATTACTTTCTCTCTTAACCCGCTCTATTGTAAAAGCCGGGATACACACGGAAACGTATTCACACTTTTCATTAAAAGGATTTGAATAGCGAACCCGTGTTCCTTTTGTAACGCATATCGATTGATTTTTCTCAAGTATAATTTCTTCATCGTCAAATTCTATTTTCTTCTTTCCTGAGATAATGAAGGTGATTTCATCAAAATCGGGAGTTTGGAATGGCTCGCTCCACCCGGTAGGTGCTATCATATGTGCAAAACTGTAATCGCCCGGGTTTATGCTTGCATTTCCAAAATGTTCTTCGATCAACTTGCTGTCGCTTGTTGGAACAATAAATGGATTTGTTTGAAGATAAAATTTTTTCATAGTTAAATTTTAACCTTTTTTAATCTCAATGAATTAGTAACAACCGATACAGAACTTAGAGACATTGCCAAAGCGGCAATCATCGGGTTAAGTAAACCAAGTGCGGCAAGCGGAATCAAAACTGTATTATAAACAAAAGCCCAGAACAGATTCTGCTTAATTGTTTTTAAAGTTTGTTTGGAAAGATTAATTGCTTTAGCAACTCCATTTAAATCACCTTTTACTAGAGTGATCTGGGCAGTTTCAATTGCAACGTCGGTGCCGGTACCTATTGCTATACCAACATCGGCTTGTGCGAGTGCTGGTGAATCATTAATTCCATCGCCAACCATTGCTACAACTTTATTTTTGTTCTGGATTTCTTTGACAACCTCAGCTTTTTTATCCGGCAGAACACCGGCTTTGAATTCTGTAATACCGGCTTTTTCTGCAATTAACTTTGCTGCTTTCTCATTATCACCGGTTAACATAATTGTTTCAATTCCCATGTGGTTTAATTTTTTTACGGCTTCGGAAGAGTTGTTTTTAATCTTATCTTCAATTGTAAACAATCCTTTTATTTTTTCTTCAATTGCTACAGCAATAACAGTTTTTCCTTTGTCTGAAAGTTCTTCTGTAAGTTGATTGACCTTTGATGTATCGACAGAAAATTCTTTCATGAAATTTAAATTACCGATTACTACTGTTTCATTTTCTATAATACCCGTTACACCGAACCCGGAATGATTCATAAAGGTTTCGGGAGAAGTCAATACAAGATTATTCGTTATAGCTTTATCAATAATTGCTTTGGCAAGTGGATGCTCGGATTTACTTTCAAGTGAAGCTGCAATTCTTAAAAGTTTGTTCTCATCAATATCAAATGTGTAAATGTCGGATACGTAAGGTTTGCCTTCGGTTATTGTACCGGTTTTATCAAAAACTATCGTACTTATTTTTTGTGCGAGTTCTAAACTCTCGCCATTACGGATTAAAATTCCGTTTGATGCACCCAAGCCGGTACCAACTATGATCGCCGTTGGTGTTGCTAAACCGAGTGCACATGGGCAAGCAATAATTAATACAGCTACAAAGTTTATTAGCGCGTTATTAAAAGAATGGTCCGGTGAAAAAATCAACCAGGAAACAAAAGTTATTATAGCAAGAACAATCACAACGGGAACAAACACCCCGGCAATTTTATCGACTAATGTTTGGATAGGGGGTTTGGTAGCTTGTGCTTGTTCAACCAAACGAATTATTTGTCCAAGAACTGAATTGTCACCAATCTGTTTTACCTTAAAATTGAATGATCCGTTTTTGTTGATTGTGCCGCCGATTACCGAAGCATTGACTGATTTTTCAACCGGGATGCTTTCGCCAGTTATCATTGATTCATCAATTGATGAGTAACCGGATATAATAACTCCGTCTGCCGGTATTTTTTCGCCGGGTCTTATAACAACGGTATCACCGATTTTTAACTCGGCAATATTAATTTCTTTTTCGATATTATTTATAATAACAGTAGCGGTTTTTGGTTTTAACTCTAATAATTTTTTGATAGCACCGGTAGTTTTTCTTTTGGCATTGTGTTCTAACAGTTTGCCCATTAAAATCAGGGTGATAATCACGGCGGCGGTTTCATAGTAAACATGAATTCCGGTTGTTTCGTCTGAGATAAAGTCGGGAAAGAGTGTTGAGACTAAACTGTATCCGTACGCTGCCGCTGTTCCTATGGCAACCAACGAATTCATCTCGAATGAAAAGTGTTTGATATTCTTCCAGAAGGTTTTAAAGAACCTCTTGCCGGAAATAAAAATTATCGGTGTGGTAAGTATTAGCAAAATTTTTCTTGTTTCTTCATGATTAAATGGCCAGATTGAATGAAAGAAGTGAAAGTCCATTAACATGCTTATTGCAAAAACCGGTATTGTTAAAACTAATGCGAGTATAAATTCCTTTCTTAATCCGGAGTAATATTCATCGTTGGATTCGTAAGTATTGTCTTTAACTTTTGCATGAGAATCGTTAGACAAAATTTCAGTTTTAAGTTTGTATCCGTATTCCTGGACAGCTTTAGCAATCTCGTTAATATCAAAGTCATCCTTTTCAGTGTTGAAGGTAACGTGTTCGGTTGCAAGATTAACACTAACGTTTTTCACGCCTTCAAATTTTCCGACGATTTTCTCGACACGTGTGACGCAGCTTGCGCACGTCATTCCTTCTACCGGTATATCATAACTTTTCATTGCAAGTCCTTTTTAACCTTGTAGCCGGCGGTTTCTATTGCATTCTCAATCGAAAATATTGTTACTTTCGATTCATCGAATTTAATTTGCGCGGAACCGATGTTAACATCAGCAGATTCTAAATTTAATTTTGACAATTCTTTTTTTACAGCCATCACACAATGGCCGCATGTCATGCCTTCAATTTTTAATTCTATCGATTTCATATTTTCTCCTTTTTGAATAGTTGCTGGAACAAAAATAATTGTTAATGAAAAAAGTACATTATACAATTATTATTTTCTGTTATAGAATTATAATGTAGGTTTAATGCTTTTACTCAGCGGCAATTTTATCGAGAGGTTTCCTTGTGTTTTGGGTGAGATTCTTAAATTCACTGGCTGAAAAGCCGGTTACTTTCTTAAATTGATTTGAGAGATGCTGAACGCTGCTGTAGTTTAGTTTGTACGCTATTTCGCTTAGAGTTAGTTCACCGTATTTCAATAGTTCTTTAGCCCGTTCAATTTTCTGCAGAATATAATACTGTTCTATTGTTATGCTTTCTTGTGAAGAGAACAAGACGCTCAAGTAGTGATAATCTCTACCGATTTTTTCAACTATTAAATCGGAAAAATTTTTCTTCCGGTTATTATCAGCATTATCTGAGTATATTGATTCAATAATAGTTTTTTTGATTGTCTCAATAAGTTTTACTTTTTGATTTTCTATTAATTCGAACCCGTTATTAAGTAAAACAATTTTAACTTTTTCCATTAACTGCTTGTTGATCGGTTTCAAAACTTCAACTTCCCCAAGACTAATGTTTAATACCGTAATCCCTAATTTTTCTAATTCTTCCTTTACCACTTTAATACATCTGTTGCATACCATATTTTTGATGTGGAGAGTATTCTTAGCTTCTTCTTTACGGTTCATATTATAATGAAAAAATGATAGGGTTATTTGCTGCTTTTCTTATCCTTAACATTCAAAGTGTAGAATTCTTTATCATCTTCATCGATATATTTTTCAATTATATCTTCACCTAAAGAATTTAATTTTTTTTCGCTTGTGGTTCTTTTGGGAATTTCTTTGTGTGGTAGGGGAGTTTCATTTTTATCTTTAACATTCTTAGGAGTTAAATTTTTAACAATCTCAATTCTTTCTTTCTGATGATTAGTACTCTCTGATTTTTTTGTTTTTACTACATGTTTTTTTTCAATATGCTTTTCTTTCTCTGCCTTTTGGAGGTTCGCCTGGTTTGCTTGTAATGGTTTGTGATGTGGTTTTTCAGGTATATGATCGTAATGCAAAGGTTTAGTTATTCTTTGTACAACTTTCTTCACGGTTTTTTCCGTACTAATCACTGGTTGGGCAATTATACGAGCCGTTTCACCCTCAATTCCGCGTTTTTGTTTGAACCTATATATGAAATAGGAGATAGTAATAGTTATTATCGCAAAGGCGGCTACTATTTTGAGAGCTGTATATATAATTGGTACTAATTCCATAGACACAAGATATGAAATAAATATTCACGTAACAATCTTTTACCTATGAAACTAATAGGAGTAATGTTACACGGATTTTGCGAAAGGTGCAGCAGTTATTAGGTTTAAATCATTATCAAAATCATCCGAGTAAAAATTATAAATGTTGAGGTGGGTTACGTCTCGATTCGGGAAGTTAACAAGCGGTTTCTCGTCGATTGTAATTGAATGTTTTCTAGTACCGTATTTTTCGGAATCATTCATGATTTCAATACGTGTTCCAGTTAATCGTGTTGGTGTATTATGGCGAGGTCTTTCTTCTTCAGATTTATAGACTCTTTGAGTGTAAGAATTTTGAGAAGAAATAGATTCGTTCTGCTGAAAATAATTAGGACGCACTATTATAGGTTGTCGGTTTATTCTTTCTTCATCATAGACCGTATTTCTATTATTACTGGATGAAGTATTGTATCTCTGATCATACTTGTAGATTATCTGAGTCTCTTTTTTTACTATCGGTTTTGGAGCCGAATAAATGCTATTTTGATTTTTTTTAACTTCCTCAATAAGCGGATTTGCTTTAGCCCTTGCCCTAAAAGATAAATAAGAGAAAAAAAGTACGATTACCATAAGTCCAAAGAACAGAATTAAACTGGTATAAATAATTGGAACAAGTGACATTTTTTCTCCTTGAATTACTAATGCTGTAATGTCAAATCATATACCAAGATATTTTGTTTGTTTTTATGGGATTTAGAAACCTTTTCTTGGTTTTTATTTTATTTAACGTCTTAAAGTGAAACAAGTCTTTTTATTTTGAGCCATATTGAAAAGTATAATTTCTGTAAGTTATTATATTATTGGATTTTAACAGAAGAATTAATATTTTTTACTTCTGTTTTATAAAAAAAAGTTAAAAATAGGGTGAAAAATGACTAAAGCCGACATTGTTGAAAAAGTTGCCTTGGGAACCGGTCTTACAAAGTTAGAGACCGAAGCTATTATTGAAGGTTTTCTGAATACTGTTATTCAAGCATTAAGAGAGGGCAGAGGAATAGAAATAAGAGGTTTTGGTACCTATAAAGTCAAAAAGAAAAAAGCAAGATATGCCCGTAACCCGAGGACTGGTGAGAAAGTTTATGTTGGAGACCATTTTGTTCCGACTTTTAAATTTTCGAAAGACTTCAAATCTGCTGTTGATTCCGGTATGAAAGAAAATAATTAAATATGGCTGAACATAATTCCAAATATTGTACAGTTTGTGGCGAAATTATAGAGCCAACATTTCAATATTGTCCGGCATGTGGCTCGGTTGTTTACAAGAAAATTGATAAGCCAGTTAAAAACAAATCCGGGAAAGTTGATTCAGATGATGTGAAATCAGAAGTTAAGAAAGGGAAAAAGAAACCGGAAAGAATGATTGACCAGGCGCCTAATGAAAAAAAATTATCACCGATAAAATTATTTTATGTTTTATTTTCATTGTTAGTTATAACTGGAGTTATTCTGTTCATGTCGGGAATGTTTGATCAACCTTCTCAGCAAATTCAAACAGATAAAAATTTTGAAGAATTACATAACGGAGTTGATTTAAAAAATTTAGAAAGAATTAACGAACTTGAAAATCAACTTAAAGCGAATCCGGATGAAACCCGGCTACTGGAATTAGCTCATCTACTTAATGATTCCGGATTAAAAGAGCGTGCAATTGAAAAATATCAAGAGTATCTGAAAACACATCCTAAAGAAGCAGATGTGCTTGTTGACATGGGTGTATGTTATTTTGATCTTAGAAATTATACCGAAGCCGAGAAATGGATGAAAGAAGCATTAAAGTACAGTCCTCAACATCAGATAGCACATTTAAACTTAGGTGTTGTAACAATTAATTCAGGTAAACGCGAAGAGGCTTTAGTTTGGTGGAAAAAAGCAGTTGAGATAAACCCTAATACCGAAATTGCAAAAAGAGCACAAGAATTAATTAACTCACATTAATAGTAATCAAGGAGCAATACTATGCCGTGCGGCAGAAAAAGAAAACGCCATAAAATGGCAACACACAAGCGTAAAAAACGTTTGAGAAAGAATCGACACAAGAAGAAATTAAGATAGTTTCAAAAGCCACCTTAGCTCAGTTGGTAGAGCAGCGCATTCGTAATGCGCGGGTCGGGAGTTCAAGTCTCCCAGGTGGCTCAATAAGATTGAAGTTTATTATTTATCTTTACTTCAAACCGACCAACTTTAAAACAACTCTCTGTATACATATTTAAAACTGACGAAGTTTTTATTCTGATGGAATAATTTTGAAAACTGTGCGAGTCGGGAGTTCTGCCGGTCAGAAGGATTCTCTTGGATAGGCATCCCTATGGGAAAGCCTCCCAGGTGACTCAATAAGTTTTACTTCATGAGTAAATAAATTCCAACCGCAAGCATCTAACAACCACAATAGTCATCAATGTGATTTAACTACTTTTTTTGATTTTTTAATAAATATTTCTTGACAATCCCAATCTAAATCAGTTATTTTGTAGTCAAGTGGGTAATTGTGTTTATATTTCCCAAATAGTGGAGAAACATGTTTTTAGGAAGCTATAAATATTCGGTGGATTCTAAAGGCAGAGTCAGCATACCATCAAAATTCAGAAAATATGTAAACCAGGAAGCGAGCGATACTTTTATAATGACACGTGGTATTGTTCAATGTATTGATATATATCCCCAGGATTCGTGGAAGGCAGAAGTGTTAGTCAGAATAAATCAGCTCGATGATTTTGATCCGGAAGAATCAGCATTTAAAAGACTGATCTCGGAATTAGCTGCCGAAGAAAAATTAGATTCTCAAGCGCGTTTGCTGATACCTAAAAATTTGTTAGAGTTTGCCGGTATTGAGAGGGAAGTCATTGTTCTCGGGCAGACTAAAAAAATCGAGTTATGGAATCCTGATATATACGAAGCTTATAAAAAAGAAAATTCTAAACCATTTGCCGAATTAGCAAAACAGGTGATGCAGAAAAAAACGAAATGAATCAACATGTGCCGGTTCTCTTAAAAGAGAGCGTTGATTTACTAGTAACAAGAAAAGATGGAATTTATTTCGACGGCACAATTGGGTTTGGCGGACACTCTTCGGAAATCTTAAATAGACTTAACTATAAAGGAAAACTTGTTGCAACAGATAAAGATGCAGATGCATTCGATTATTGCAAGAAAAAATTCGGCAACGATAAAAGATTTTCTATCTACAACACAAGTTTTTCCGATATCAGCACAATTTCAAAAATAGAGTTCATTGAAAAATTTGACGGCATCTTTGTAGATCTAGGGGTTTCTTCCTATCAGCTCGATAATCTCAAATCGGGTTTTACATTTAGAGAAGATGCACCCCTTGATCTAAGGATGAATAAAAAAGCCGGAATAACTGCAGCTAAAGTTTTAAATACTTTTTCCTACGAACAAATTGCGAATATCATTTTTGAATATGGAGAAGAAAAAAATTCGAAAATGATAGCAAAGAAAATTGTTGAGTATAGAGATATAACAAAGTTTGAATCATCAAACCAATTAAAAGAGTTAATAAAAAAAATCACCCCTGAAAAATACTTGACCAAAACATTATCGAGAGTATTTCAGGGATTACGCATCTATGTTAATAATGAGCTCGAGGAACTGAAAATATTTTTGGAGAAATCAATAGAACATTTGAGAGTTGGAGGAAGGATTGTTGTTCTAACATACCATTCCTTGGAAGATAGAATAGTAAAAGAAAAATTCAAGTATGAAACGTTAAAATGTATTTGTCCTCCCGGTACCCCCATTTGTATTTGCAACAAACAACAAAAATTGAAATTAGTGAATTCGAAACCGATTTATCCCGACGATGAGGAAATTAAGTTAAACAAGCGGTCACGAAGTGCTAAACTTAGAGCAGCAGAAAGAGTTTGAAAGATGAAAAAATCATCACTGAAAAATTTTATAGTTATTGTTTTATCTGCGGCATCTATTCTTTTTGTATATGTAGCAACTTTGACTGAGATAAAAAATTTGAATAAAGAACGCTTAAATAAAATTGAAACACTGAATGAACGCCAAAACCGCATTGAATCGAAAATGATTGAAATACAAACATTAACAGCCGAGGATAGGATTGTGGGAATTGCCATGGATACGCTGAATATGATTCGACCAAAGAATAATTTGGAAACGATAAAAGTCAGTAAAGATCAAATAAAGCAGCTTGAAAAAATTGTAAGCGAGAAGTATGATTAATTACCGCGCACTGATATTGACACTTTTTCTTCTCTTAGTATTTGTTGGCTTGTCTATCAGGTTGTTTAATATTCAAATAACAAACAACGAATACTATAAATTAATCGCTGAGAGGCAGCAGAATAAACCTCAAATTGTAAATGCTGAACGCGGTTTGATCAAAGATATTAATGGGGAAGTACTTAGTTACACTAAAGATAATATTTCTTTTTTTGTTGATACAAGGATGATGAATAAACAGAAGGTTGATACAATTTCATCATTGTTTGCAAGGATTTTCAATAAGAATAAAACATATTACAGACTAATGATAGAAAATGGGGTAAAGAATATTTGTCTTGAAAAAAAAGTATCAATGGATAAAGCGCTGCAGTTAAAAAGTGTTTTTATAGAAGGTCTATACTACGAAGAAGATTTTACCCGTGTTTATCCCTATGGAAGTTTGGCTTCACATCTGCTTGGCTATGTTGATAAACTTGATATGAAAGGTGTTGAAGGGATTGAAAAAGTTTATACTGAACAATTAACCGGCACTGATGGATATTATGTTTTTGAAAGAGACGTACTTGGTAGAATTTTATCGGTTGACGAAAATCTGTCTAAAGCACCCGAACCTGGGAACAACATAATTCTTACACTGAATAAAACTTATCAAAAGATTGTTGAGGAAGAATTAGTAAGCGGATTGAAAAAATTTGGCGGCAAATCAGCCAGTGGAATAATAATGAATCCAAACACCGGTGAAATTTACGCCATGGCAAACACACCGGATTTTGATCCGGCTAATTATGAAATGTTTCCGCAAGAGATTAAAAGAAATAAAATTCTTACCGATACTTATGAGCCAGGCTCTACAATGAAATCAATTTCAATGTCGATTTTATTCGACAAGAAATTGATTCGAGAAGATGAGATTGTTTATACCGATAACGGGACGTACAAAATTAAAAATGCAAAAATAACCGATACTCATCCCCATGAAAAACTTACCGTGCGCGAGGTTTTAGAACAATCAAGCAATATTGGAATGGCAAAACTTTCTGCAAGAATTGATGATGAAGATTTTTACAAATACTTACGTGACTTTGGTTTCAGCAATCCAACATCGATTGATTTAATTGGAGAAGCAGAGGGTTACTTAAAAAAGCCGGATAAATATTCATTGTTAACCAAACCGTTTCTTTCATTCGGTTATGAAATTTCAGTTACACCGATTCAAATGATTACAGCTTACAGTGCACTGGTTAATGGTGGAATAATTTATCAACCGTTCATACTGAAGTATGTAACCGATTCCTCGGGCAAAATTCTGGAAGAAAACAAGCCCAAAAGAATCAGGTCGGTTATTGATAAATCAACATCAGAGCTTATGAAGAGACTAATGGTTGGTGTTGTTGAACAAGGAACCGGTACTGCTGCCCAGCTTGATGATGTCTTGGTTGGAGGAAAAACCGGTACGTCACAAAAATTAGTTGATAATTCTTATTCCAGGAGTAAACACAATTCTTCATTTATCGGTTTCTTTCCGGCTGATAATCCCAAACTGATCTGCTTAATTTTAGTTGACTCGCCCGAAATAGGAAAATACGGCGGGCTTGTAGCGGCGCCAATATTTCATGAGGTTGCAAAGAGAATTGTTGAAACAGATTTAACGCTGATCCCGGAAAAGAAAAAGATTAAGCGAGATAAAAATTTAGTTGATCAGCTTATAGCTGATATTAAATCTGCGCCGGTATCAACATCAAGAAGTTATTTAAATATAGCTCCTTCTACCGGCAACGGATCATCGAAACGATTTAACAATATTAACAGATCAATAATGCCGGATTTAATTAATTATTCATTGCGGGATGCAATTGCACAATTAAATGAATTAGGGTTAAAATATAAAATAACCGGTAACGGCAAAGTGGTAATGCAAAGTATAAACCCCGGTGAAGAAATAAGCAGAAATGATACATGTTATATAAAATGTGAACCAAACAAAAAATTAACATCGGTGAGAATTAAATGATGAAGCTGAACGAGCTTCTCAATAATGTAAAAATTATTCAAGTAATCGGTAATGCTGAATCAAAAGTAATTGATTCGTTAGCAATCGATTCGAGAACCGCTGGAAAAAATTCCATCTTTTTCGCTATCGATGGATTAAAAACAGATGGACACAAATTTATCCCCGATGCTATAAACCAAGGTGCTAGCGCTGTTGTTATGCAGAATGCTTCTTCCGTACCCGATCAAATTTTTTCGCATTCGGGTTGTGTAAAAATAGTTGTCGAGGATTCAAGGAAAGCGCTTTCCGAGTTTTCGAATATTTTTTATGACGAACCATCGAAAAAGTTATTTCTTATCGGCATTACCGGAACAAAAGGAAAAACGACTACCGCATTTTACATTAAAAATATTTTTGAGAATGCCGGTTACAAAACCGGGTTGATCGGTACAATCGCTAATTACATCGGTAATAAAGAAGTTAAAACTATGCTTACAACTCCCCAAGCGCATGAAATCAACTCTCTGCTTGCTCAAATGGTTGCTGAAGGTTGTACACATTGTGTGATGGAAGTCTCCTCTCATGCACTTCACTTGAATAGGGTAACAGATTTGAATTTCCGGTGCGGAGTATTTACCAACATAACTTCCGACCACATGGATTATCACAAGACACCCGAACATTATTTTAATTCAAAAAAAATATTGTTTGATATGATCCGGGAGAACGGTTATATAATTTATAACGGAGATGATCTGAATTCATCGAAAATAATTTCTGATTCGAAAGCAAAAAAATTTTCGTATGGAATGGCATCGAATGCTGCTCGCCTCGCTCACGGCGATTCGGAGCGGGAGTTCAGAGTGCAAAATATTGAGTTTAATTTGGATGGAACCACGTTTGATATTGGATACAAAGGGAAACAACATCATTTGTCAACGAGTTTGGTTGGACATTTTAATGCTTATAACGCAACAGCGGCTTTTGCTTCTGCTGTTATTGCCGGTATCGACCCAACCATTGCCGGTAAAGGAGTGAATACAACTCCGCAAGTGCCCGGAAGATTTGAAGTTGTTTCTAAGAAAAACAAAAAAGTTATAATCGATTACTCGCATACTTCCGATAGTTTGCGGCAAGCATTAAATGCCGTTCATCATATTGTAAAAAAAGAGAGACCGGTATACACTGTGTTTGGCTGCGGTGGTGACCGCGATAGATCAAAAAGACCGGTGATGGGAAAGATTGCAGCGGAAATGAGCGACCGTATATATGTTACTTCGGATAATCCACGAACCGAAGACCCGTTCTTTATAATAGACGAAATTCTTAAGGGCATTCAAACAAACAATTATAGAGTAATTGAAAATCGCGAAGAAGCGATAAGAGCATCAATTTATGAAAGCGAGGATAACGCAGTTATTCTTATTGCCGGCAAAGGTCATGAAAATTACCAGGAGATTAACGGGGTAAGAAAACATTTTTCAGATAAAGAAACTGCAATCAAATATTTGGAAGAATGGGCAAAATAAAAATTACTATTGAAGATTTGTTTAACCTACCAACTGCCGAGATTTATAATCCGGACAGTTACAAACCGCTTGCTTCAGTTGAAATTGATTCACGAAAAGTTAAAAAAGAAACTCTCTTCGTTGCCATTAAAGGTGAAAAACTCGATGGACACGATTTTGTTCATGAAGCGATAAAGAAAGGCGCCGGTGCTGTTGTAATAAATAAAAATAAGTTTAGGAATTTTTCAAAAATTGGAATACCGGTTATTACCGTTGAAGATTCGATAAAAGCATACGGCAATATTGCACGGGTGTGGAGAAAAAAAATAAATGCTAAGGTAATATCGGTTACCGGCAGCAACGGTAAGACAACAACAAAAGAAATCGTATCAACTTTGCTCTCGGAGAAATTTGAAGTTATCAAGACAGAGGCAAATAACAATAACCATATTGGTGTACCGCTTACGATCCTATCTGCAGATGAAAAATGTGAGGTGTTAATACTTGAACAAGGAACCAATCATTTTGGGGAAATTGAATACTCGGCAAATATATCCTTACCGGACATTGCTCTAATTACAAATATTGGAGATTCACACTTAGAATTTTTAAAAAATAGGGAAGGTGTTTACAAAGAAAAGTCAGCGTTACTTGATTTATGCGAGATTCACGGCGGAAAAGTTTTTTTGAATTTAGATGATCCGGTATTGAGAAAAGCATCAAAAAACTATTGGAATAAAATTACATACGGTTTCAAAGGTAATGTTGATGTTAAAGGTAAGATTTTGGGTTACACAAAAGAAGGAAGACCGAAGATTCAAATAAGATTTAATAAAAACGTACTCTCAATTGGCAAAGGTTTTGGAAAGTTAGTTGTTACTCTGCCGATATACGGTGAATCAAACGCACAAAATTTTTTGGCGTCGGCGTCGATAGCGCTATTTGCCGGATTAAAACCGGAACAAATTGTATCGGGTGCAAAAAAAATTAAACCGGTTCACGGAAGATTTGTTGTTGGAAACTTTAAAGAAGCAGTGATAATAGACGATACTTATAACTCTAATCCTGGTTCTGTTAAATCAGCGGTAGAAATTGTGAATCGAATCAAGTTGTTCAATAAAAAAATATTTGTGCTGGGGGATATGCTGGAATTAGGAAAAGCAAGCGCAAGGCTTCATAAAGAATTAGCAGAAATTTTCCGAAAGAGTGATAAATCATTAGTGCTAACAATCGGCAGTATGATGAAAAATTTACATAAAGCATTATCAAGCAAACAAATAAAATCAATCCATTTTAATAAACGCGAAGAACTTGAATTATATCTCAAATATGAATCAGTAGAAAAATCTGTAATTCTTGTAAAAGGTTCGCGTGGAATGAAGATGGAAGAATTTGTAAACACACTGGAGAAAAGGTTTGAATAATGTTTTACTATTTATTTGATTACATAAACGAAGTCTTCAATCCGCCGGGGTTCGATCTATTCCGATTCTTAACGTTCCGTTCTGCCCTCGCAGCTATTTCAGCACTGCTCTTGTCTTTTTATTTCGGTCCAAAGATTATTAACCGGTTAAAAAAGAACCAGGTTGACCAGCCGATAAGAGAAGAGGGACCGCAGACGCACAAGAAAAAAGCCGGTACTCCTACTATGGGCGGTTTAATAATATTAGCGTCTGTTATTCTCCCCGTTCTGCTTTGGAGCGATATAAAAAGTACTTACATTATTCTTGTTTTATTTGGAACGATTGTCCTAGGCGGAGTTGGATTTTTAGACGATTATTTGAAAGTTGTTAAGAAACTTCCTAAGGGATTAATTGCGCGTTATAAATTGTTGGGCCAAGTATTTGTAGGATTGGTTGTTGGTGCTGCAATTTATTTCTTGCCGGAGTTTGCGCCTTATAATTCTCAAACTACCTTACCTTTCTTCAAAAATTTGAATTGGGATTTTTCTTACCTCTATATACCCGCGATAATTTTCATTATTACTGCAACATCAAACGCAGTTAATCTTACAGATGGTCTCGATGGATTGGCAATCGGCACGATGATTATTGTGATGTTGACTCTTGCCATCATGTGTTATATATCCGGCAACATTATCTATGCAGATTATCTTAACATCATTTATCTGCCCGGCTCGGGTGAATTGACTGTATTCATTGCCGCACTCATCGGCGCCGGACTTGGGTTCTTGTGGTTCAATTTTTACCCGGCACAAGTCTTCATGGGTGATACCGGTTCGCTTGCTCTCGGCGGTGCATTTGGAATTCTTACAATTTTAATAAAGAAAGAATTGCTTATTCCAATTCTTGGCGGAATCTATTTCCTTGAAACTTTATCGGTTATAATTCAGAGGCTCTATTTCAAATACACAAAAGCAAAATACGGAGAGGGTAGAAGAGTTTTCAAGATGGCGCCGATTCACCATCATTTTGAACAGTTGAACTGGGCTGAACCAAAAATTGTGATTCGCTTCTACATCATAACAATTATTCTTGCAATAATCAGTTTGGCATCATTCAAGATAAGATAATGGATATAAGAGACAAAAAAATATCGATCATTGGTGCAGTAAGAAGCGGTATAGGGGCTGCTAAACTCGCAAAGAAAATGGGGGCTATTCCATTTGTAAGCGACAGCGGTACAAAAGAAAATTTAAAAGATGCAATTTCTGTTTTTGATGAATTAGGGATATCATATGAATATGGCAATCATTCGGATCGGGTATATGATTGTTATTTCATTGTAACGAGTCCTGGCGTACCGACCAATTCGCCGGTATTGCAAAAAGCGGTTGAGAAAGGAATTAAAATTTTCAGCGAAGTCGAATTTGCATCGTGGTTTTGTAAAGGGAAAATAATTTCTATTACCGGTACAAACGGTAAAACTACAACTACTGCTTTGATGAATCATACATTAAATGAATGCGGATTAAAATCTTACGAGGCCGGTAACATAGGTAAAGCATTCACCGAGGTTGCCCCGGTAGTTAAAGATGATGAATATGTTTCGCTTGAAACCTCAAGCTTTCAATTAGACTTTACAGATCGGTTCAAACCGTTTTTCTCTTTGATACTTAACATAACACCGGATCATCTCGATCGGTACAATAATAGTTTTGACGGGTACATTGCATCTAAAATGAAAGTTGCTAACAACCAGGATGAAGATGATTTCTTCGTTTATAACGCCGATGATAATTTAACATTCGCAACCTTGCAGAATAAACATGTTCAGAAAATAGGGTTCTCGTTAAAAAAGGAATTACAAGTTGGTACTTACTTGAAAAACAGCAAACTCTACTTTGCCTGGTTTGGTTCGGTTACCGAAGTCTGTTCTGTTGATGATTTGTTTATTAAGGGTGAGCATAACATTGCAAACGCACTTGCCGTTCTTGCAGTGGCCAAGACACTAAATCTGCTGAATCAAAAAATTAGAAATGCTTTCAAAACATTTAAAGGTGTTGAACACAGAATTGAATTTGTAAGGGAGTTAAACGGGGTTGAATATTATAACGATTCAAAAGCAACAAATGTTGATTCTGTTTTGGTTGCCTTGAAAACTTTCAACAAACCACTCTACCTGATTCTTGGCGGAAAGGACAAAGGAAACAATTACGACCAGATAAAAGATTTGGTATTAAGAAACGTTAAAAAGATTTATGCCATCGGTTCATCGGCGCAAAAAGTTTATGATTATTTCGGCAGCATAGTAACAACTGAGAAAAAGGAATCTCTCGAAAGTTGTGTCACTGCTGCGAGAAAAGAAGCCGGTCCGGGATCGGTTGTTTTACTCTCGCCGGCATGCGCAAGTTTTGATATGTTCAACAACTACGAGCACCGGGGAAAAGTTTTCAAACAAGCCGTGAATGACTTAAAGTAATGAAAGGTTATGTTAAAATATTAATCGTTCTTGTTGTAGCGCTGATGCTGCTCGGTTCTATAATTGTTTTTACGGCGAGCGGAACCTACAGTTTGAACAAATTTAATAATCTCTACTATTTGTTCAAGTCTCATTTCTGGAAAGTTGTGGTTGCATTTATAGCGCTTGTTGGTTTTGCACATGTGCCGTATGATCTATACCGTAAACACAGCAAAAAATTGTTATTGGGAATTATAGGAGTTTTAATTCTCACACTTTTGTTTGCACCAAAAGTAAAAGGGGCATCAAGATGGATTGATCTATTCGGTGTTTTCCAATTTCAGCCATCTGAAGCAGCAAAAGTTATTTTGATTATGCACTTAGCAGCACTGATTGAAAAAAAAGGCGAACTGTTAACGGATTTTAAAAATGGTTTTTTGTACATGCTCTTTTGGATTAGCGTAATATGCGGCCTGGTAATTCTGCAACCAAATGTAAGTACAAGTTTGATAATAGGAATAACCGGTTTTGCATTACTCTATGTAGGCGGTGCAAGGTTAAAACATATTCTCTTCACATTTGCATCTGCCGGCGGTATTGCCGCACTTTTTATTATGATCTTTAAACATTCAAGGGAGAGAGTGATTACATATTTCCAAAGTTTGATGAACGGCGGTGATATTAATATACAAGTTAAACAAGCAAAGATTGCACTTGGCAGCGGGGGATTAACCGGTTTGGGTCTAGGACACAGTCGCCAGAGCGATCTATTTCTTCCCGAATCATACGGCGATTTTATTTTTTCTATCCTTGGCGAAGAGATGGGATTCATCGGGTCTGCTACAATACTCTTTCTTTACCTCGTTTTGTTCGTCATCTGTTTGATCATAGCAAAAAAATCGCAAGATAAATTTGGACAGCTTTTAGTTTTTGGATTGGGCTTTAACATATTGTTAAGTGCATTTATTAATGCCGGTGTTGTTACCGGTCTGCTGCCCACAACCGGAATAACACTTCCCTTTATCAGTTTTGGAGGAACTTCGATTATTCTATTCGGCGTGTCGGTTGGTATTATTGTAAATGTTGCGAGAGAAACATTAAGAACTGAAGAATTAAGAATTGCACAAGTAGGATGATTAAACATACTCAATATCGTTTCATTTTTGCCGGAGGTGGAACCGGCGGACATTTATACCCGGCATTGGCTGTTGCACAAATGATAAAACAATTAAAACCGGAATCTGAAATTTTGTTTGTCGGAACTAAAAATAAGATTGAAGCAAGAGTTGTTCCGGAATATGGATTTAATTTTAAATCAATCTGGATAAGCGGATTTTCAAGAAGACTTACTTTGAATAATATTTTATTCCCGGTAAAAGTTGTAGTTGCGGCAATTCAAAGTTTGTTAATCAATTTGAATTTCAAACCGAAGGTTGTTATCGGCAGCGGTGCTTATGTATCGGGGCCGGTTGTTTGGGCAGCGTCTGTTTTGGGTTCAAAAATAATTTTGCTTGAACAGAATAGTTACCCGGGTGTAACAAATAGATTGTTGGAAAAGAAAGCAGATGAAATTCATATCGCTTTCGAAGAATCGAAAAAATTTTTCCGTGACGAAGAAAAATTACAATTAACCGGCAACCCGGTGCGTGTTACATTAAAACTGATTGATAGGAAAACCGCTCTGCAAAATTTCGGTTTAGATGAAAATAAAAAGACACTGCTGATAGTTGGAGGTAGCCTTGGTGCAAGATCATTAAATGATGCCGTCGAAAATTCAATTGATAAATTTTTATCAATGGGATTACAAATTATTTGGCAGACCGGTCCGGCATATTACGACCGGTACAAAAAATATGAGGGTAATTCAATTAAAGTGATGCCTTTTATAAATGATATGTCTTCAGCATTCTCTGCTTGCGATCTTTTGATTGCACGTTCCGGTGCTACTACCATAACCGAGGCGGCTTATTTAGGTATGGCAGTAATTTTTGTACCATCTACAAATGTTACGGCTAATCATCAATATATCAATGCTGAATCTTTATACAATGCAGACGCCGCAATCCTGATTGAGGATCAGGACCTGAATATAGACCTAGTTGATATCGTTAAGGATTTGGTTAACGACGAACAAAAGTTAACCGTACTGCGGAAAAATATTTCAAAATTTGCCAAACCTGATGCAGCAAAAATTATTGCCGAACACGCAATAAAATTTGCTGAAAAAATTTGATGATCTTCCCCATCTCCCTCTCCTAGTTTAGAAGGGGGATATGGGGGTAGTTGAAAAGAGGTATTTATTTTATGATGATGACTGTAAAAAATGTTCACTTTGTTGGTATAGGCGGTATAGGAATGAGCGGTATTGCCGAAATACTTTTGAGTCAAGGATTTCACATAACCGGTTCCGATCTTGCTAAAACAGAGGTTACCGATCGGCTTGAAAGTTTGGGCATAAAAATTTACGAAGGTCATTCTGCAGAAAATTTAACCGAGGCAGATGTTGTCGTTTATTCATCGGCAGTAACATTGGATAACCCGGAAGTAAAGGCAGCAATTGAAAGAAAAATTCCGGTTATCAAACGTTCGGAGATGTTAGCAGAATGTATGCGGATGAAATACGGAATCGGTATTGCCGGTACGCATGGCAAAACAACAACAACATCTATGGTTGGTTTGGTACTGACCGAAGCCGGTATCGATCCGACAATTATTGTTGGAGGTAAGTTAAGCGGTCTCGGCGGAACAAATGCAAGATTAGGAAAGGGTGATTATATAGTTGTTGAAGCAGACGAATTCGATAGAACATTTTTGAAACTCGCCCCCGTTATTGCAGCATTAACAACTTTGGAAAAAGAACATCTCGATACATATAAAGATTTGGAAGATATTAAATCGGCATTTATAGAGTTTGCAAACAAAGTTCCTTTCTTCGGGTTTGTTGTTCTATGTCTAGATGAACCGGCGTTGCAAGACATTATACCCTTAATCAACAAAAAGATTTTTACATACGGACTTTCACCGCAAGCAGATATACGAGCGACTGATATAGTTTATGATAAAAACAGAACCGGGTTCACAGTTATTTACAAAGGAACCGAATTAGGGAAAATCCAGCTTAATATTCCGGGTCTCCATAATATAAAGAACTCTTTGGTAGCATTAACAATTGCCAAAGAGATGGGTGTAAAGTTTGAAGTAATAAAAAAAGCATTGCAATCGTTTACTGGCGTTTATAGACGATTTGAAAAAAAATATGACGATGGAGTGATGGTAATAGATGACTACGGTCATCACCCGACAGAAATTAATGTTACGTTGGATGGAATAAGAAAGGGCTGGAATCGAAGATTGGTCGCTGTATTCCAGCCGCATTTGTATTCGCGTACAAAGGATTTTTATGAAGAGTTCGGAAGATCATTTTTGAATTCCGATATTTTCATTTGTACCGATGTGTACCCGGCACGTGAAAAACCGATTGAAGGAATCTCAGGGAAATTGATAGCAGACGCAGCAAAAAAATTCGGTCATAAGCATGTTTACTATGAACCGGATAAAACAAAGGTGCCGGATCTTCTCCAGAAGATCTATAAAAAGGGTGATATTATTATCACACTTGGTGCCGGTGATATATGGAAGTTCGGTGAAAAGTTCGTTGAATATTTAACTGCTGCCGCTAAAAACGGAAATAAAAAATAATTGGTAAGGAAGTTTTAAAAGATTTTAATGACAAATAAAGTAAAAATATCGAGCATAATACTGCTAATAACAATAGCTGTTTTAATCGGCTATCTCTCATTTGGATTAAAACAACCTGATAACTACAAAGTAGAAATGCTTTCATTAGACGGTAATACATATTTATCAAAAGAGAATTATCTGCGCAATGCAAATTTGCTGGAAAGAAATAACTATAAAAACATAACACTCCAGGTTATTAAAGATAGGATCGAAAAACATCCTTATGTGAAGAAAGCCGAGGTACGTTACGATGGGAATAAAAAAGTTTCGATAAATATCACCGAGAAAAAGATCGAATCAATATTGATGGTTGATGATAAACAATACTTGTTGACGGACAATCTCCAGGTGCTTCCGCTTCTTCCCGAAACAAAGCAGATAGATTTCCCGATCATTATGAATCCTTCCGATAGAAACTTTAGAATGCTCTCAAGTCTGAAGAAAAATAACGATCTGTTGATTGCGTCAAAAATTATTACCGGGATAAAATTGCTCAACCCGGAGTTACACGATGGTTTATCGACAGTTGATATGAGGAGCGGCGGTGATGTTTTATTGAATTTCTCATTTCTTGATTACCCTGTAATTATTGGTCGGGATAACGAAATTAAAAAGGTTGTCTATTTCAACAATTTATGGAATTATCTGAAAGGGAAAGAAGTAAATAACATTATGGAATATGTTGACCTTAGATATAATGGTCATGTCTATTTAGGAATTACAAAAGAAACTTTAGAAGAGGGGGAAAAGCAATCATGAAGAAGAATGTTATTGCCGGGTTGGATCTAGGGACAACAAAAGTTTGCGCCGTTATAGCCGAGCGGCTTGAAAACAGTACTAACATACTTGGTTTTGGAGTATCTCCCTCCGAAGGATTGAACAGAGGTTTAGTAGCCAATATTTCCAAAACAGCAGAAGCAATAACCGAAGCAATGAATATAGCGATCAACCGCGCCGGTTTGCAAGTTAAAGAAATTAATGTAGGCGTTGCCGGAGAGCATATTACAAGTTTGCGTCATAGAAATTATGTAACAATAAATAATCCGGAACATGAAATTACGGATAGTGACTTGGAAAGGTTAAAATCTGATGTTCAAACGATCAGAATTCCATCGGACCGGCAAATACTTCACATAATACCCGAAGAATATTTTGTTGATTACCAGGGTGGCATTGATGACCCGATTGGAATGTGCGGTTCGCGCCTCGAAGCTGTAAATCATGTTGTTCTCGCATCGGTTCCGGCTATTCAAAATATAAAGAAATCGGTCGAACGTGCCGGCTACACGGTTAAAGATTATATACTTCAGCCGATTGCATCAAGTTTATCGGTGTTGGAAGAAAACGAAAAAGACCTCGGTACACTTTTGATTGATATTGGCGGCGGCACGACGGATATAGCAATTTTTCACAAACGGGCTATCAAACATACCAAGGTTTTTGGTGTTGCCGGTAACCAGGTTACAAATGATATCAGGGAAACTTTGGGAATTGTAACAGCCGATGCAGAAAAACTTAAGAAAGATCACGGCTACGCTACTGAAAATGCAATCATTCGTGATGAAGATCTTTATATAAAAGGTGTTGGTGCAAGAGGGAACATCAAAATTCCGGTTACTCTTCTAACACAAATAATTAGTATCCGTATGAAAGAGTTATTCACTTTGATTGATAACGAATTACGCAATGCCGGGTTCAAAAATAAAATTAAGGCCGGTGTGGTATTAACCGGTGGCGGCTCGTTATTAAAAGGATGCACAGAATTGGCAGAAGAAGTCTTTGGAATACCGGCAAGGATGGGCGTGCCTCTTGAACTCGGTTTGGGTTTATCGAACGAAGTTGAAAGCCCCGAGTTTGCAACTGTTGCCGGATTGATAAGGGGAATCCCGGGACAAACATCATCGGAAAATTTAACAACAGTAAAACAAGCAGCAGATAAAAAAATCAACATCACAAAGGTCTTTAGAAAAGTACAAGATTTTTTTGATAATTTATAAATACACCACAACAAGGAGGAATCATGTTAAAGTTCGTTACTCTAGATCGCGAAGAACCCAGAAGGTTATCCGCAAATTTGAAAGTCGTTGGCGTAGGCGGCGGTGGCTGCAACGCTATCGATAGTATGATCAACCGCGGTCTAAGAGGTGTTGAGTTTGTGGCGGTCAACACTGATGCCCAGGTCCTGGAAGAAAGTGTTGCTCAGCAGAAAATACAAATCGGTACCGGAATTACAAGAGGACTTGGTGCCGGTGCAGATCCCAACGTTGGTAAAAAAGCGGCAGAAGAAGACCGCGAAAAATTATCGCGCGTACTTGAAGGAAGCGATATGGTTTTTGTTACTGCCGGTATGGGCGGTGGTACCGGAACCGGCGGCGCTCCTATAGTTGCTTCAATTGCTAAAAGTCTTGGTGCACTTGTAATCGGTATTGTTACCAAACCTTTCTCATGGGAAGGGAAACAAAGAATGAAAAATGCCGACGAAGGAATTAAAGAATTAAAACAATACGTTGATAGTTTGATTGTAATTCCCAACGGAAGAATTCTCAGCATCATTGATACTGCTACGGCTGCTAAAGCAGCTTTTGATAAGCCGAACGAAATTCTTTATGAAGCTACACGCGGTATTGCCGATATCATTACGATCAAAGGAATTATCAATGTTGATTTTGCCGATGTACGTACCGTAATGCGCGATAGCGGACATGCCTTAATGGGATGCGGTATAGCAAGCGGTGAAAACCGGGCAGTTGAAGCTGCACAAAAAGCAATCTCTTCTCCGTTGCTTGAAGGTGTTTCTATCAAAGGTGCAAAGAACATTTTGTTAAACGTATCCGGTTCACCCAACATGACAATGCAAGAGATCGAAGCCGGTAATAAAATTATTTTTGAATCTGCCGGTGAAGAAGCTAATGTAATCTTTGGCATCGTCAACAAAGAAGAGATGACCGAATATATTTCCTACACGGTTATTGCAACCGGTTTTGGTTCGGAAGCAAAAGTAAATGCGATTAGTTCGATAAAGAAAGAGAAAGAAGAAAAAGCCAAAGAGAAGAAAACTGCAGCAGTTGGCGGTTTTTCAAAAGGGAAGATTGAAATTGATCAATCAGCCGACCTGAATATTCCGACAATACTGCGTGTTAAAAGAGGCGACCCGGAATTATTCGGCGATGATTCGATTATCCAGAGCGGATATAAGAATGAAACAAATATTTTCCAGGATGAAGACGATTTTCCGAAACGCAGATTTGATGAAGAGGATAGTTCATCGTTCTTACGTAAAATTATGGACTAGCATCAAGTACCCGCTCCGACTCGATGGGACCCGTCGAATCGAGGCCAGCCAAGTATCAAAAGAAGTGGGCTGTTATTGATTCTCCCTTGTTGTGGTGACGAGTGGCTCTAAAGAGAATCAATACAGCCTTTATTTTTTACCTACCGTTTATTTTTCTTTTAGAGATGGAATTGCTAATTTAACCCACCAAAAAAACATTCCTAACAGATGAAAAAGATTATATCGTTAATTCTACTTTTTATTTCATTTAATTTAATACGAGCTCAAGAAGAAGGGGGAGATGTTGGATGGGTTGCGCGCTTTGGTATTGCCGGCGGAATAACCCCAACATGGATCATCCCGAATTTGGACCCGGTTAACGTAGAAATAAAAAGAGCCGGGTTAGAGGAATTATCTAATTCTGGTATGGTTTTATGGGGCGGTGGAGGTTATGCCTACATTATGTTTGTTGATAATCTGAGAATTGGCGGTATTGGATTGAGCGGAACTGCCAGTACTGATGGTAAAGTTGGAAATATGAATAAAGAAATAAAATATAACTACGGTTTTGGCGGTTTAACAGTTGAGTACACACTACCGTTTGTTAAGTATGTTGGTGTTTCCGTTGGCGCCATAATAGGTGCCGGCTCACAAAGTATTGAGATTTATCAGAATAGCGGTTCACAATCCTGGAGAGATATCTGGGATAAAGTAAATTCCGGTGGTATAGTGATGACGAACAATGTCAGTGATGAAATTACAGATACATTCTTTCTATTTACTCCAACATTAAATGTTGATATACCGATTAACAGATTTGTTGCCTTAAGAATTGGCGGCGGTTATACTCTAACATTGGGCAATGATTGGTCCGCTAACAATGATAATTCTACCAGCGGTGTTCCAGACGATTTGGATGCCAATAATTTCTTTATTCAAACCGGGATTTACTTCGGATTTTTTGCTTATTAAAGAATAGAAACCTCTGAAAAATTATAGAGGATTTAAAAACTTTATAAAGGACAGTGTTGTAAAAGAGTAAACAAAAAAAGAGAATGAAATGCGAAGCAATAAAGTGAATAATATGGATTTGTTTACCCA
>JBFMBS010000024.1:0-70283 GCA_040755055.1 Bacteroidota bacterium | reverse complement strand
ACAACAGAGTAAGACTTCATTCAACAATCGGATATTTATCACCTGGGGAGTTTGAAGAAAAAAATAACGATATAATTAATAAAAAGGTTGCTTAACTTTTTGTTGCACTTTTAGGGGTAGGATCAAAATTCTACTGAATCCAAATAGTTATTTCTAACATTTTTTAATTGCTCTTTAAAATACTTAACTGTAATAAAACTTTTTTCCACTTTACCCGCCATAATTTTAAACACACCAAAAGCCCCACCAATCGGGTAATAACTTTTTTCTTTATCACGCTCTAAAAAAGCAATTAAATGATCACCAATCTTAAATTTAGGTTTATGCCAGTACGTGTCAAATTCAATATTTTTTGGATACTTTAGCAATATGGTTGACTGCACTGCTTCACCTACAACTTTTTCTTTGATCAGGATAGTTACAACCTCATTAGTATCATTATAAAAACCAGTTTCTTCTGCTATGTTTATCACTTCGCCTTCAACTATAACATCGGAGAATCTTATCATATTAATACGCATTTTTTGTTCATCTCCATTTTGAGTAGAATACATCAAGAAGGAGGAAAAAGTCATTATAACCCATATGATCAAGAATTTTTTCATAAAAGTACCTCCGTCAGTTATTAGATCACTTTAATTAAGTAATAATGTAATTTTATCTTTAGATAAATATTAATGTTTTATATCTCTTAGGTTAAAAAATTATTGAGAATCAAGCATCATCTGCATTCTAAAAACATTTTTATTTTCATCATATGTAAACCAAAAGCCAGTTTTCATATATCCCGGCAATGGTTCTATGTAATAATAATCAACAATTAATGGTGGACCTGGATCAGTTCTTAAGGGTGCACCCAACAAATTCAAAACAATGTCTCTATACATGCCTATTTTTATTCCTTCTTTTGTTTTTCCTTTATAGGGCACATTTGCTTCAATAGATATGACAGCGGTGGTTGTTTCAATAAATTGAGGATTTTTTATTATTGTTACATATAGTTCAAAACCACTATGGCTTTCATCTGAATATGCAAATACGTAACCGTCTAAATCTGCATCATATACTAAATCTGGGATACCAAGTTTGTTAATCACAGTTAGTGAATCATCTCCAATTTTCACACCTTCAATACTTTGTCCTAAAATTATTCTTGCTTTCTCAACATTAAATTCAATTGTAGTGTCGCGGTTAATGGGTAAATCTTCGAATCTTTGTATTACAATTTCGGGTTTTGTACTATCTATACTTTTTATTTCAAATGTAAACCTATTCCAAGCAGTGTTTGTTTTTTTTGTTAATCTCAACTGATTATTAATCGTTACAAATCTATTTCCGTTTTTTACAAACGAATCACCATTCGGCGAATAAACCATTTTCATCGTTTGAATTTCTTTGTTTGTTATTAACTGGTAAAAATAAATTCCCGGCACTGCTTTAATTCCGTGATTGTTTGTTCCATCCCACCTTACTCCATGTATTCCGATATTTTGTTCTCCTTGCCGGAATGTTTTTATCTCTCTTCCAAGTATGTCGTATATTTTTATTGTCACTTCATTTTGTTTGTTTAGTTTATAAAGAATTTCTGTTTGATTTGAAAACGGATTGGGATAATTCTGAGCAAGTTCAAAATTTGTTGGTATGGTTGGATGGTTGTCATCTACTCCAACAACCGCATTCAACTGATAATAACCAAAACTATCGGTTGTTGTTGAATCAATAACAGTATTGGTTTGTGAGTTATACAAAACTAATGCGGCACAATTAACATAATGACTGTCTGTTAATACTCTTCCGTTCACATAGTACGTTTGGCAAAAGGAATTCACTGAACAAAGTAAAATAATAATCAGGATTAATGTTGTTTTTACCATATGTTTTTTCACTTAAAACATTCCGTAGTATTATGTAAGCATCGGAGGACAGAAACGCGAGTATCCTTTAGCGGCGCAATTTTCATTAATATGGTAATGAATAGAATAGAAATTATCAACATATTTAAATAGTATATAAGACGATGAGTCTTTTCAGCAAACAGAGAAGTAATAAAAAAGGCGGTCCTTGTGAGACCGCCTTTGAATCTATTGGCACCGCCTTCTTGTAGGCAGCAACCTTCTGCTTATTTTACTTTGTCAATATCATCTTCTTGCTCATGTTTACATTGTTACCAACTAATCTGTAAACATAGATTCCTGATGCAAGGTTACCGGCATCGAATGTTACTTTGTGCATACCTGAACCAATCTCTCCGTTCAACAATGTTGCTACTTCTTGACCGAGTACGTTGAATACCTTAACTGTATAGTTTCCGGCTTCGGGCACTGCAAACTGAATTGTTGTGCTCGGGTTGAATGGGTTCGGATAGTTCTGGTTCAATTCGAATTTAGTCGGTACTTCGCTCAATCCATCGTTTACATCTGTTGCTGTACCGGTGGATTTAGACATATAAATCTTGCCTTCTTTTGTTCCAACAAACAAATCATCTGAGCCGGTTGGAACCATTAACGAGCTAACACCAAATCCGCCAAGACCAAGTGATGTCCATGTATTACCGTTATCGGTTGATTCGAATACACCGCTTGCCCATGAAGCTACATAAACTTTACCGCTGCCGCTTACGCTTATCGAGTAAATGAATGGAGCGTTCAAAGTAGTAACCTTAGACCATGTTGCGCCGCCGTCGAATGAGCGATAGAGACCATCGCCGTATGTTCCGGCAAAGATTGCGCTGCTCGATGAATTCATTACCCATACGAAATCATAACCGATGTTTACATTAACCCAAACCGATCCGTCGAACTTAAATACTCCGCCGCCAACGCTTGCTGCAAAGAGTTCGCCAGATGCAGTTGCTGTTACAGATTGAATAGTTAAGAAGTAGCTCAACCCGTTGTTCATCGGCAACCATGTGGTTCCGTTATCTGTTGATTTGTAAACACCGAGACCCCATGTTCCGGCATAGATAACTCCGCCGCTTACTGTAAGTGAATGAACATCGATTCCGGCTAACGAAGTTAATGACCATGTTGAACCGTTATAGATATACACACCAAGTTCTGTTGCTGCGAATATGTATCCGCCGCTTATCTGTAATGACCAGATGAACGATACGTTCATTCCGGCGTTTATAACTGTCCATGTCTGACCGTCGTTAGAGGACATATAGATCTTTCCGCCCCATGTACCGGCGTAGATATTCTGTCCGTCAAAGATCATCGAGTAAACAATTTCACCTTCACCAAATCCGTTTACATACTGCCAATCATCGCCACCGCCGTTGTTGCCGCCATTATCACTGCCGCCAACAATAACTTCAACCGAAGCCGAATTGTTATTTGGATTAGGATCGATTGTTATTGAAGAGACAATAATTGCAACGTTTGTTATCTCTTTTTCACCAGGAATATTTCCGCCGAATGGTGAAAGGTTCATTTGACCCATACCGATCAATGATTTACAAATCATCTGACCGTTGATAACACCGGCTGCAAAATTAATATCGGCAAAAGGAGCTAAGATGGATCCGCGGATATCTATTCCCTGGATTGTCATGCTTGTTGCTTGATAGAAATTATAAAGTACATTATTAATTGCAGTACCGTTTACTGTTAAACCGCCGGTCCAGTTAATGTTTGTACCATCTATATTAACTAATACAGCAGAGCCGTTCGGAACGTTTATAGTTACATTGTTGGCGGAAGAAAGATCGGAACCGCTAACTGCAAATACGTTCAAGAACGGATCGGTACCTGATAATGTTAAGCCGCCCCACTGGAATGTAGTTGTGCCGTTTACTGTGTAACCGCTTAACGATAGTGATAAGTTTTCTAAGTATATTTTTGCTGCTGCAAAATCGATCGGGTTACCCTGACTGATTGTTCCATCAACTGTAACGCCCGGGATTGGTAAGTTGGTTGTGTTGCCGTAAACTACGTTGCCGTAAACGCGTCCGCTCAAGTATGTCAAATCACCGCCGACTATTAATACATCGCCGCTGTTCATTGGCAGTTGGTCGCCAATGCTGTAGTTTGCAAAGTTAGCATTTCCACCAACGGCAACTTTACCTTGTGTATCCGAAGAAGGTTGATCAACGTCTTCGATTACAAACAAGTTATAATCTGCTGCAACGCCAAGATCGAAAGTGCTGTTGTTTACTTGATCGCAATCAACTTTAACATAGATCGTTAATGTTGCTGTTGAACCGGAATTAAGATCGCCAACATTCCAGATACCGGTATTTTGATCGTATGTACCTTGTGATGTTGTGTGAGAAATATAATCTGCGCCTGATGGTAATAGATCGCTTGCTACGATACCTTCTGATTTATCCGGACCGTTATTCTTTACAGTAATTGTATAGTAAAATTGTTCTCCGCATTCCGGATTGCTTTCACTTGAAGTCTTGTTGATTTCCAGATCAGCTTCTTTCTCTTCGCAGTTTACAATTACAGTGTGGCTATCATCATAACGAACAGTGTTGCCGCCAAAGTTATAATTATCTAACGAAGGATGACCGATTACCCAGGCTTCATTAATTAATTCGCCGCAGTCATTAGGAGTTGTTTCATAATCATAAGTGAATGTTGCGCTTTGACCGGGGTAGAGCTGTAAGTATTTGATTTTGTGATCACCGCTCGGCTTTAACATCGGATCATAAACATTAGCGCCTCCGGAAAGAAGAACATCGCCGCAGTTACTAACTGTAAATGTGTATGTAATTGTTTCGCCAACATTAACTGTAGCCGGACCGGTCTTAATCATACTTACACAAACTTTGAAGAAACCAAAATCAATTGTTAGGTCGTCGTTGCAATTAACAGTTACGGTTGCTGTTTTGTTGTTATCGCCGTCGCTGTCTTTTGCATCATCAGAACCTTTATCTTTGAAAGTTAAGAACCATTTTTCGCTTTGTGAACCGGCTAAAACTCCGCTGCCGGTAAAGTTGCTTGCAGCTACTCTTACCTTATATGTTCCGTTCGGTAAGTTATCGAAGAAATAATAACCGTTTGTATCTGTTGTTGTTGTCTGTAATAGATTGCCTTGTGCATCAAGTAATTCAACAACTACGTTTGCTAATCCCGGTTCGTCAGTATCTTGAATTCCGTCTGTATCCATATCGTGCCAGATAAAGTCGCCTATCTTATTCATACACTCTTCTTCTTCGTAAATACCGGCATCCCATGTTAAATCATTTTCGCCGGCTGTCAATGTTGTACAGATTGTCTTTCCGGTAGAGGTATCTGCATCGCTGTCTTTTGCGTCATCGCTTCCGGCATCTTTTGTTGTAAATACATAACCGGAAGGAAGTATAAACATTACATAGTAATCACCCGGATTAAGATTTGAGAATAAGTAATTTCCATTTGCATCTGTTGTTGTCGTTGAGATTAAATTATTATCACAATCATATAATTTTACTGTAACATTCGGCACGCCTGATTCGTTGCCATCTTGTATTCCATCTTTATCTGCATCGAACCAAACTTTATCGCCTAACGAAGCTTTACAATCGATCACAACTATTGCTGTTGCGGAAAATTCAACATTAGCAGAACCGTCTATCGGATGACCGATTGCAGTTACAGTATTAATCAATTCGCCGCAATCTGTTGTTTTAACTGTATATGTCTTTGTAAATGATTTTGTTTCACCAGGATTAACCGGAGATATATTTTTAATATGATGCGGTGCTGTTGGATTCAATAGTGCATCGTAGAAATCTACGCCGCCGCTTAATGTTATATCACCGCAATTTTCTACTGTAAAGGTATAAGTAATAACATCGCCCGGCTGAGCTGTTTGTTTGTCTGCTGTTTTGGTTACGCTTACACATGTTTTATAGAAACCAAAATCTATTGTTAAATTATCGTTGCAATTCAATGTTACCGATACTGATTGATTTTTATCGGCATCACTGTCTTTTGCATCATCACTGCCCTGGTTTTTCTTTGTTGAATACCACTTTGTTTGTGACGTGCTTTCTAGAACTCCGCCGGCATTATAATTAGATGATGCAACTTTTACACTATAAGAACCATTGTTCAAATTTGCAAATTCATATTTACCGTTTGCATCGGTTGTATCTGTTGCAATTACGTTGCTGTTCTGTAATAATTCAACAACGACGCCGGATATTCCCGGTTCGCCTGAATCTTGTATTCCGTCAACATCTTTATCGTGCCATACAAAATCACCAATTTTATTTTTACACTCTTCATAAACACCGGCATCCCATGTTAAATCATTTTCACCGGCTGTCAATGTTGTACAGATTGTCTTTCCGGTAGAGGTATCTGCATCACTGTCTTTTGCGTCATCGCTTCCGGCATCTTTTGTTGTAAATACATAACCGGAAGGAAGTATAAACATTACATAGTAATCACCCGGATTAAGATTTGAGAATAAGTAATTTCCATTTACGTCTGTTGTTGTTGTGGCAATTAGGTTATCAAGACAATCATACAATTTTACTGTAATGTTTGATACTCCATTTTCACCGCTATCTTGTTTTCCGTCTTTGTCTGTATCGAACCAAACTTTATCGCCTAATGAAGCTTTGGGAGCTTCACATATTAAGTACCCGTTATCAACAGTGCCGTTGTCAAAATTCTCGTTGATTGCAGTTGCTGCATCTGTAATATCGCTATAAGAATATGATGTAGCTCCGCCGCCTAATGCTGTATTTGCAATAGCTAAAAATTGATCGACCGTTAATCCATAGAAAGTACCGCTTGCTATAATAAGATCTGCCAGGTCGGTTGAATTTGTACCGAGGTAACCGGCCCTATCAAATTCAACATTAAGTGTTAAAGTAACTACATGACCGGCTAATGTGTTGCTTAATGAATTACCCGGGTCAATATAATTCTGTGTCAAAGCAGCCGGTGTTCCGCCTGATGGCAGAAAATCTTTTACAGCCGAAGCGCTGGTTAATTCTAAAGTAAAATTATCTCCAACAGTTAATCCTGAAGGGAATACACTATTAAAATAGAGATCCCTTATTTTACCAGGTGTACTGTTAGATGAGCTTCCCCATCCGCCCGGTGTAAAGGTGATATAACCATTAAGATCGCAATCGCCGGGTGTGTACCATTCAACTGTTGCTGTAACTTCTTTTTCGTCAAATGACGGTGTTGCTAAAACCAATTTCTGTTTTGTATCCGGATAATTTTTGTGAACATATCTTGTACCTTGCGGTATTTCAATATCTGCTTTTGCTTTAATTGTCGCTGTACCGGTTCCGCTGTATGTTAAAGTAATTGGTCCGGCATGACCGCTTGCATCGGTAGTAACTGTTGTTGCACTAAGTGTTCCTAAAGTTGTTGTTAAATGAACTTGAATTCCTGATAAAGGATTGCCATTAATATCCGTAGCGTAAATATCAAAATTTGCCGGGGTTCCTTGAACAAATGATTGTGCCGGCGGTATTATCAAAAGTGTCTGAAGATATTCAACTACATTATGATTTGCATTTGCGTCTGCTATAATTGCAAGAGCTCTGTTTTTTACATTGTTGTTGTTAGTAATCGTGTTTGGATCCACTCCATCGCTGAAATGCCAAATAGCAAACTGAACTGAAGCCGCTTCTTCGTTGTTATCGGATAGCTTTCCCGAATAACTGGTTTTGTAAGGATAATAATGATTCAGCACATAAGTAATTTCCGATGATGTGCTTCCTTCATCCCAGTAATCCTGGTTATACACCAACCCATGCTGAAGATCTATACAGTAGAACTTTTCGGGATTAGAATTCAATGTACCATTAAAGGTCCCGGCAAAGTTACTTGCACTATTATGCGTATAAGGATTGGTATAACTAATTGTTTTGCCCTCAGCAGTGCCGGTAATTTGAGCATAGCTGGTATAATCTGTTACGCTTTTCGCTCCATCTTTGGACTGAGCTAAATTTGTAACTGTCAAGCCAAATAAGAGCACTATACTTAATAATACTCTCATAAACGGTTTCGGCTGTAAATTCATTTATCCTCCTATTTAGAAATTCTTCTTAATTGAAGTGAAGAGATAAAGACAATACCGGTGCCAAGGAAAAGCGCATTTTTCATTAATAATCGAAACTTTTTACGGGTTGTTAAGGGGTGTTTTGTATCATAATGATATTTTGATTCATTAACGAATAATTTTGGGTCTCTTATTAATTTCTTTCAAAACAATCAGTTAAGCCATTGTGAAGCTTATGGGGATTCTTGGGGCAAGCATTTGTTTGACCATTTTATAATATCGTTATACTATGGCTTTATTTGAATATTAATATGGGCAGATTATTCTCAAAGTGGGGCGATTTTTTTGCACTAAATATGTGATTTAAAAATAAATGAGGAGACAATCGCTGTCTCCTCATATCTTAAGGGCGGCTGGTTACTTCATCAAAATCATTTTCTTAACAATATTAACATCACTACCAAAGAGCTGATAGAAATAAACTCCCGATGATAATGTGCTGGCATCAAAAATAATCTTATGATAACCGGGACTGAATTCTTTCTCAGATAAAGTTTTGATCGTTTGACCGAGAATATTGTAAAGCTTTATTGAATATGTTCCGGATTTCGGAATACCAAACTCGATCGTTGTTGTTGGATTAAACGGGTTGGGATAATTCTGCTTCAAAGAAAATTCTGTTGGAATAATTTCTTTTTCTTCCAAACCGGTTGCTGTGCTCGCTTTCATAAATATCTTTCCGTCTTTTGTACCGGCGTAGATATTATGTGTTCTCGGATTAACAAGAATTGAACTGACACCAAATCCGCCCATACCGAGCGACGACCAGGTATTGCCAAAATCCGAAGAAGCGAACACACCGCTTGTCCACGAACTTACATAAACATTATCGTCCGGGTCAACTTGAATTGAATATATAAATGGTGCATTCAAATTTGTAAGCTGAGCCCAGTTCAAACCATCATCCAAGGAACGATATAACCCTTCACCGTAAGTACCGGCAAAGAGAACATTGGTTGATGTTACATTCATACTCCATACAAGATTGTAACCAAGGTTCATGTGCTGCCAGTTTGTTCCACCGTTGATAGAAGAGAACAATCCGAATCCATATGTCGCTGCAAATATTTTTGCCGAAGAAGTTATTGTCATCGAATTGACAACCGGATAAATTAAGCCGGTATTAATTGAATTCCATGTAGCACCGTTATCTTCCGATTTGAAAATGCCCAAACCCCATGTGCCCGCATACAAATTTCCGGAAGCATCGATGACTATTGATCTAACATCGTTAAATTGTAATCCAACAAGCTGCCATGTAGCTCCGTTATCAAATGAGCCGAATAAACCTTGTTCGGTTCCGACAAAAATATGTCCGCTTGAATTGACGGCAATAGACCAGATCAATCCAACATACATATCACTATTAATTCGTGTAAATGATTCGCCGTTGTTGTTGGAGCGATAAATTTTTCCGCCCCAGGTACCGGCAAGAATATTTCCGCTGTTGTCATATGCCAACGAATAAACAATTTCACCGGCAGCAAACTGACCAACATAATGCCAATCATCGCCCGGCGTGCCCGAATCCAATTCAACATGAATCGTTACTGATGAAAAATCATCTTCGCCCGGCTCTCCATTGCCCGGCGTTGAATCGCGGTCGTCCTGGTCTGCATCAATAATTTCTGCAACATTAATAATATCCGGCGGCAGTGGTATATGTCCGCAGAACAATGCTAAATTAAATTGACCCGAACCGTGCATCGAATTACAAATTACTTGCCCGTTAACCACACCCGAAGCAAAGTGAAGATCCGCGAAAGGTGCAAGTATTGAGCCGCGAATATCAATTCCAAATATTGTTAATGTTGTAGCTTCATAAAAATTATAAAGTACATTTGTTATTGCTGTACCGCTAACACTCAATCCGCCCATCCAGGAAACGGTTGTTCCATCCACATTAACAAGAACAACGGAACCGTTGGGCGCGTTGATAACAACATTATTCGCAGAGGAAAGATCGGCACCGCTTAACTCAAATACGTTCAGGTATGGATCGGTTCCGGTTAGCGTAATTTGTCCATATTGTATAGAGGTTGTTCCATTAACTGTATAAGTTGAAAGTTGTGTTGAAAGATTATTCAAATAAGTTCTTGCAGCCGCAAAATCAATCGGGTAATCTTGTCGTAGTGTACCGTTTAATATACTAACACCCGGCTGAGGAAGATTGGTTGTGTTTCCATAAACAACATTTCCGCCATATACTCCGCCGCTGATATAAGTAAGATCGCGTCCTACTATCAGCACGTCTTCCGTTCCATTGGAATTCGGAAGCTGATCACCGACACTGTAGTTTGCAAGATAGGCATCTTGTCCAACAGCCATTTTGCCTTGTGTGTCGGATGACGGCTGGTTGATATCTTCAAGCACAAATAAATTGAAGCCGGCTGCCGGTCCAAAATCAAACGCCGATGTGAAAATATCGACAAGAACATTTATGGTTAACGTTTCGGTTGTACCTACAGTCATAAATCCAACATTCCAAATGCCGGTGTTTGGATCATATGTTCCATTGGTAGCTGAATGCGATACATATTGAAAACCATCCGGGATAATGTCAACAACTTGCGCCCATGCAGAATTGCCGGGACCATCATTCGTTATCGTGATTGTGAAAGTAATATTATCGCCATTGTTAGGATGTTCATCGCTTACGGTTTTTATAATCGAAAGGTCGGCAAAGCAATGATAAATTTCTTCGGGTCCAACCGACGGAATCGGCTCCGGTTCTGCATATTTTCTTACAATGAGCCAATCAACATTCATACATGAACCGCCTAGAATAAAAAACCATGGCGCAAGCGGATCGGTTGTTATTCGATTCGGTCGTGATACTGTATTCGTAATTGTTGTAACCGGAAAATTATCCAATTGAAATTTTGCCGTTGAATTATCAACTCTCATTACTTTGTGAACTAAGTAATTATTGAAATCAAGCGGCGTGGTTGTAACAACGTAATCGCCGGGCGATTCAACATGTTCCGCATTATCGGCATCAACAACAAAATAGGAACTGCTGATTGCGCGCAGATCCATTATTCTTAAATTTTTAAATCCGAATGGAGGACCGCTCCAGCTTGATGTCGGCTCTTGTCTGCCAAATCCCATCTCGCCGGCAAAGCCTGAAATACTGTGTTTCGCCCTCGCTTCAAGCATGTATCCAATTCCAAAGGACTGTTTTGCCGTAACCTGGGTTAAAAATCCACCCGAATTACAAATTTGCATTTCTCCGCCGGATACTGTTACGGTTCCGCTGTAACCGGGATCTATACCATTCCACTTGTTGGGATCTAAAACGGTTCCGTCAAAGTCATCATAAAAATCAAATACTGCTTCCGCACCGTAAAGCGAAAGACCGGGCGTGGTTCCGGCAGCTGCTTGAGTACAAATCATAAAAGGTCCGGGTGATGAAGCACTGCTTCCAAGATAAGAGAAATAATAAATATCATTGTATTCTAAAATTGCGCCGCGGAAGGGACTGTTTCCTTCGTTGGTATAAACATAAGAAGTTGACTTAGTTACATTCTCCCAATCCGTTGTTGTTAAGTACATTGTACTCCAGCCCCATGTTGTGGGAGAAGCTGCATAAAAAATATAATATGTACTTCCAAATTTAACCGGATGTGCATCCGCGATAGTTCCGGCATCAAGTGAGCCCGGAGGCCCGAAAGCAATAAACGGTTCCACGCCACCGTGCCATTTAGTATATGGCCCGGCAATATCATCTGCTATTGCATAACTGCATTGTTCTATGTAATAAATATTTGGATTGCCGGGATCATCATAGTTTCCTTTGTCCGCCATAAATAACATTATCCATTTACCGTCATCACGTTTAAATACATACGGCTCTGAAACACGTGCCCAGTCCCACGCATCGGTATCGCCCTCAAGTTCAGAAGACAAAAGCGAAAGGGGATCAATCTCAACATACGGGCCGGTAATGGAAGCAGCTTTTGCAACACCGATAGCGGCATACGCATTTTGTCCCCAGCTCCAAGCCCCGTGAACTCCGCAACCGCTTGTTGTTTCGAAAACTACATCACGAAAATAATTGCTATTGTTAAATGATATCGTTGGAAATCCGCCCGGCGAATTTGCATATACGCCATTATTGCCATCTGCAATACCGGTAAGAATCCCATTCATAATAGGTGAATCAAATTCATGATTAGTTGCACCATATGCTGTATTCGAGTTAACCGAGACTATGTATGTTGTGTTTGGAAGAATATAAAGCGGAGTTGAAAGCGCTGTTTCTTGCCAACCTGAAGAAGTTTCTCCCGTAAAATTAATTGATGCCAAAAGAACTCCGGCACTAGACCAAATTCTTCCGGTGTGTGAACCGGTTTCTCCGGCTGTTTTATAGTAACGAATTTTTGTTATTCTTCCCTCTTGTGATGCCTGGAATTTCATCCCAAGTTCATATGGACCATCATTAAATTCACCACTTGGTGTTTGAGATGTTAAAACACTTGTCGGCGTTCCATACCCGCCATGTGCGTCTCCACCCACTATCCAGTGGTAAAACAAATACCAATAACCATCGTCACCTTTTTCAACGTGCGGACAATCGAGATATGGATTCAACAAATTTCCCGGATTGCTATTCAAACGAGGATCGCCCACAAATCTTGGCATACTATTCCTGATGGAAAAATCAATACTTACATCGCCAAGCCAACTCCATCCGCTCGGATTGCCCGGGTTGCCGCTAGTATTAATAGCAAAACCTATTTGCCCGTTGCATGAACTTCTGTCCGTAAATAACTGATAAAAATTCCCTCCATCCTCAATCATATTTTCTGCAAGAAGACTTCCGGGACTGCCCGCTACTGTTACTCCGGCTATATTTGTCCAAGGACCCGTTGGCGGAAGCGGAGCGGATACCGGCGGCTCGGGTGGTGGAAATGTTGCAGAAGGATTATCATAATACATAAAAATTGTTGTACCGCCATCCGGGATCAATGGAACTCTAACCCAGATTTTTGCATGTGTTCCCCCGGGGTTCCATGTTTCGAGCCAATAAGGAATTAGCGTTTGTGTATCGTCGGAAGTAAAGCGTATATCGCTTCCATCCGGTTTGCATCGGCTGAAATCAAAAGAACTGCTCAGTTCAATCATAACTTGAAAATCGGCGAGGGGTGCACCGGTACTGTTTGAAACTGTTATAGCTCTTCGATAGCCCCAGTCCTGACTATTCCAACTTTGAGCAATTGTATTGTTGTGAATAATAAATGGTATCAAGAAGAGCAAAAATATCCAGGCTCTTCTTAGAGATACTTTTTCCATTTAGTCTCCTTTATTAGTTGACTATAAATATTTTATTCAACCGGGTAGGGGGCAATTGAAATGCCAGCGGTGCGCTTCATTATTCCTTGAAAAAAGAACTTTGTTGAGAAAACAAAAAAAGTATCTGTATCAAAAAATTAAAACCATTTTATTATGAGGCAGTTTATTAAGCGAAAATATGCCGAAAGACAATTCTAACGGCTCGTTACTTATTACAAAGCCGGAAATGTTTTCATCAATGGGTTTATTACTTCCACGTAATAAGAAACCAAAACGATGATTTTGTACAACTCCTTTCTGTTCTTTTCTCCAAATGAGAGGCATAGAAAATTTTTTCTAAAGAAAGCAACTATCCTATAACCATGCGAGTCTAATTACCATCTTACTTGCTACTACTAATGAAAATAAATTTGCATCGGGGGACACATGAAAAAAACCTTACAAACTTTTCTACTACTTTTTTTACCGTTAATTCTATTAGCGGGCGGCAAAACAACAATGGAGAAAATTGTCGTTGCTTTCAAACTCGATAACCTTAATATAAATCTTGATGGAAAACTCACAGAACCAATCTGGCAGCAACAATCCATAAACGAATTTACTCAACGGGATCCGAACGAAGGGAACCCGGCTTCGGAAAAAACAGAAGTATGGGTTGCCTACGACAACGTTAACATTTACATAGCGGCAAGAATGTTTGATACCAAACCGGAATCTATTGATGCAAGTCTTGCAAGACGTGATGCTTTTATCGATTCCGATTGGTTCCATTTTTTTGTTGATCCGTACAACGATAAAAAATCCGGTTATTATTTCGGCGTTAACGCCGGCGGTACTTTAAGCGACGGGATTCTATTCAATGATAGCTGGGATGATAATGCGTGGGACGGGATCTGGCGAGCTCAAACAAATGTCGACGAAACCGGATGGACTTTAGAAATGCAAATTCCTTTTTCACAATTACGTTTTAATGAATCCGATAAAATGACCTGGGGAGTAAACTTTAAAAGAAATTTAAAAAGAAATAACGAAAGTTCTTACTTCGTCATGGTTCCCAAAAAAGAGAGCGGCTTCGTCTCAAGGTTTGCTACCCTCGAAGGTTTGAATGGAATTAAACCAAAGCAAAGATTTGAAGTAACTCCTTATGTAGTTCAAAAAGCACAATACCTTGTTCACGATGCAAATGATCCGTTCTATAAATCAAACCAATATAATACTGCACTGGGTGCGGATCTTAAAATTGGAATAGGCACCAATTTAAATCTTGATGTTACAATCAACCCGGATTTTGGCCAGGTAGAAGTAGATCCGGCGGTTATTAATTTATCTGCGTTTGAATCTTACTTCAACGAAAAACGACCTTTCTTTATTGAAGGCTTTGATTTGTTTTACTTTGGTATTGGCGGCGTAAATAATAATTGGGGCTTTAATTTCGGCTGGCCCGAATTATTTTATTCAAGAAGGATCGGTCGCTCTCCGCAAGGCACAATTTCCGATGCTGAATATGCAGACTATCCGACAGAAACAAGAATTCTTGGTGCGGCTAAGTTAACGGGCAAGCTTGATGAATCGACTTCGGTTGCTGCATTAAGCGCGGTTACCGAACGAACATATGCAACTCTCTTCAACAACGGAACAAAAACAAGTGAAGAGGTTGAACCGCTGACACACTACGGAGTTCTAAGAGGAAGGAAAGAATTTAACGGCGGAGACCAGGCAATTGGCTTTATGTTCACAACGGTTAATAGGGATATAAACAATGACATTTTAAAAGAACGGCTTGCCGATAACGCTCTAACATTGGGCCTGGATGGGTGGTCATTCTTAGACGAAGAAAAAGAATATGTTATATCTGCAGCCTTCTTTGGATCTTATTCCCATGGAACTAAAGAATACATCCAGCGTTTACAAAAAAGTTCTTTGAGATATTTCCAGCGGCCCGATGCAACTTATGCTACTTTCGATCCGGAGCGAACATCGCTTTCCGGCTACTACGGAAGAATCATGTTAAACAAACAACAAGGCAATTTTTATATTAACTCGGCTATCGGTCTTGCTTCGCCCGGATTGGATAACAACGATCTCGGATTCCAATTTGCTGCGGATAGAATAAATGCTCATACTGTTATAGGATACCGTTGGTTTGAACCGGAAGGAATTTTTAGAACAAAAAGTGTTTATGCAACATATGCACGCACATTTGACTTTGAAGGCAACACAACAAGTAACTTTTTATGGTACCGGCTCAGTGGTACATTTACAAACTACTACAGTGTTTATCTCGGCGGAAACTATCAATTCGAATCGATGAATAGAACATTAACCCGTGGTGGTCCGCTTGTCATTCAACCAAAAGAATTTAATATCTGGCTTGAAGCATCGAGTGACAGCAGAGAAAAAATTGTCCTTGAAACAAATGCTCTTTACGCAAAAGATGATCTTGGCGGAGTTTTTATTGACAGTTACCTTGGAGTTGAGTGGAAACCAAATTCACAAATAAATTTAAGCTTTGGTCCGGGTTATTCTAACAACGACGAATTCCGTCAGTGGGTTGGTAATTTTGAAGATCCGACCGCGGCAAACACTTACAGCACACGATATGTATTTGCACGAATTAAACAACATACATTATCTGCAAACATTCGATTGAACTGGACGTTCTCGCCCACGCTCAGTTTGCAATTATTTATGCAGCCGTTTTTTGCTGTGGGTGATTATGAGGGATACAAAGAACTTGCTGCACCACGCACAACAGATTTTAACAATTACGGAGAGAATGGGTCGAGCATTAACTACAATTCAGACACCGATGAATACACTGTTGACCCGGATGGAAGCGGAATTGCCGAGCCATTCACTTTTTCTAATCCAGATTTTAATTACAAATCATTGCGCGGTACCGCTGTGTTACGCTGGGAAGTTTTACCCGGCTCCATCTTCTATTTTGTGTGGTCGCATAACCAAACAAACTTTGATGATCCGGGCAAATTTAACTTCGGAAGGGACTTCAAAAACTTGTGGAAGACCGAAGGTGACGATATCTTTATTGTTAAGTTTTCATACTGGTTGGATATCTAATTTTTAGTATTAAGTATTTAGATTTAAGTAGAGAAATAAAAAACCTGGTTCTCTGAATCGGGTTTTTTTTCAATGCCAGATCGTTATTTATTGTGATTGATTTAGATCAACTTCTTTAATAAAACTTTCAGTCCTAATTTATTTTGATTGATTCTATTCATTTGCGTAATTAGATTTATCGAAGAATTCATCACAACTATCATGTATAATTCAATTACATCTTCACTCATCCAAAATACAATTGCTCCTTTTGCTTATCTAAAAAAAGTATTGTTTTAAAATAGATTATCGCATTGTCGGCAGTGATCGGCTAGATCAATAAATACTTAACAATATTTTTCAATGGAACAGTTGCTATAATAAGTAAACCAGGAGGGTTAGATGAAAAAATTTTTCTATCTATTTATAATAATTTTCTCTGCGTTAACAGTTTCGTTGGTAGCCGCATCCGGCAGAAATGACGACACGCGGAAAAATGCCGAAGACAAATTATTGAAAGAATATTTATTGCCTTCTTTCAATTTGCAACAAATTAATTCTACTCATTTAACTATTCTTTACAACAATTTACAAAACCAGCCGCACGCTTTATTTAAAACCTCTGACGGCTGGTACAGAACCGAGAGATTATATCAAACATGGAATGGTTCCGGCTGGGAGAATTCAACGCGGTATTTATACGGATATGATGGTGCGTTGCGAAACAATATTTACACCAACCAGGATTGGATTAATGGTGTGTGGGAAAATGATTATCGCTACGAATATATTTATGGCCCCGATGGAAGAATGACCGAATACTACGAATATTTCTGGGAAAATGGAAACTGGGTTTACGGTTACAAAACTGAAATTCGCTATTTGCCGGATGGTCATACTTCTATGTATCTGTTTTATCGTTGGGAAAATAACAACTGGGTATATTCAAGTCGGTATAACTATATCTATGATACAAATAACAAATTGACAGAAATATTTGTTGAAGTGTACAACAACGGTGTATGGGAAAATTCATACAAGGGACTTTATTACTATAATCAGCTGGGATTAACCTCAGAATATATAAGTCAAAATTGGTACAACAACGACTGGTTAAACAGCGGAAGAAGTTTATACAGTTATAATTCTAACAATTATATGACGGAATACATGTGGCAAACATGGGTGGATAATGCCTGGCTTAATTTTAACAAAACAGAAAATGTTTACAACGCACAAAATTACCAAACATTCGGGTATTCGTATTTGTGGATGCCTCCAACCGGCTGGGTATATTCAACAAGAGATACTTACACATATAACCAACTAAATCAAAACGATGAAATAACAACCGAAGAGTGGTCCCAGGCTACTAGCAGTTGGGAAAATTATTACCAGACCCAGTACTTCTATAACACCAATGGTTATTTAGAAAAAGAACTCTATAGAACATGGGGTAACGGTTTCTGGGTTTATGACGAACAAACTCTTATTACATACTCATTACTAACCGATGCCGAAAACTTGAGCGAATTACCAGGGGAATACCGGCTTTATCAAAATTACCCGAATCCGTTTAATCCAACTACTACAATAGAGTTTCAAATTCCGGATCATGAGTTTGTAAGTTTGAAGGTATATGATCTGGTTGGCAGAGAAATAACTACTTTAATAAGTGAATACAAACAACCCGGGAAATATAGTTTAGAATTTAAAACGCAAACTGCTGAGCTGGCAAGCGGCGTTTACTTTTATAAATTAACCGCCGGCAATTTCACATCGGTTAAGAAATTTGTGATCGTTAAGTAACGGTGGGGATGTAGGTCGGGAAAAACTCCTGACCTACAAAATTGATTCAAGTTCTCTTTTTATAATTTAGAATTGCCAGCAGATTAAATCCTACAGCAAAAAGAATTATAATTAAAAAGTGATACCGCAAATCCCAAAAGCTGCTTCCCTTTAATACAAGCATTCTCATTGCATCTATTAAGTAACTTACCGGGTTGATTCGTGTGAGAAATTGTGCCCAATCCGGCATATTTTCTATCGGTGCAAAAAGTCCTCCAAGAAGAATAAAGATCATCATAAAGAAGTAGGAGATGAACATTGCTTGCTGCTGGGTTTGTGCAAAGGTTGATGTAAATAATCCAAATCCAAGCAATGCTATTAAATATACAGCCGCAAATAAGTATCCTATAAAAAAACTTCCTTCGGGATAGATGCCGTAAATTATAAAGCTAACAAAAAATCCAATTGTAAGAACTACGAGACCTATAATCCAGAATGGAATCAGCTTGCCAAGTATAAATTGATATTTTTTAATCGGGGTTACATTTAATTGCTCGATAGTCCCGGTTTCTTTTTCTCTAACAATATTAAGCGAAGCAAGGATAAATCCCACTAACGTAACAAGAAGGGCAAGTATGCCCGGTACAATAAAAAACTTATAATTCATCCGCTGGTTAAACCAGTTTGAATAAGTAATCTCTATCGCCGGGAAAGAATTCATGCGTGGTGGAAGCGTTCTTTCGGAAACAATTTCATTATTGAAATCCCGGATAATTGCATTTGAATATGAAACTGCGAGTCCGGCCGTTTGCCCGTTAATAGCATTCGCTGAAATCAGTAATTTTGATTTGTTCTCTTTTATAAGCTCGCTTTCAAAATTTTTTGGTATCTCAATTATAACATCTGCCTCATCTTTCTCTACGCGGTTCAATGCTTTCTCGTGGGTCTCCGAGTAATCAACTAATCTAAAATACCCGGAAGAAGTAATTTTATTTATCAACTTCCGCGAATATTCCGAATGGTCATTATCTACAACGGCGAGCAAAATGTTTTTCATTTCATACGTTGCGGCATACGGAAGTATTATCAACTGAACAACCGGCACAGCAAGTATCATTCTTAAAATGAGTTTGTTACGGAGTATTTGCAGAAATTCTTTTCTAAGTAAGAATAATAAAGTTCTCATTGTAATCTAATTTTAAACCTCTTGGTACTTATAAAGAGAAAGATTGCGGTCATAACAATTATTACAATTAGTTCTTTCCAAATGTCGCCGATGCCGATTCCTTTAATCATAATCCCTTTCACAATTATTATATACCACTTTGCCGGTACAATATTGGAAAGCGCTTGCAATATGAAAGGCATATTGGCAATCGGGAAAGCATAGCCGCTCAGCATAACCACCGGCAGCATTAATCCCACAAGAGAAACAAGCATTGCAGCTTGTTGTGTATCGGTAATTGTAGAAATTAAAATCCCCAGTGAAAGTGCGCATAGTATGTACAATATGGTAGCAGCACTTAGTAAAATCAAACTTCCTTTTATTGGAAGTCCCAACACCAACGTACTCAAAATTAAAATTGTTATAACATTTGTGAAAGAAATAATAAAGTAAGGAATAACCTTGCTTATGATTACAAGCCATGGTTTCATAGGCGAGGCAAGTAATACTTCCATAGTACCCATTTCTTTTTCTCTAACTATTGATATGGAAGTCATCATCGCGGAAATAAGCAGCAGAATCATTGCCATAACACCGGGCACCGACGTGTACGCCCCTTTCAATTGGGGATTATACAGCATTCTTATCTCGGTATTGATATTCAAAGGCAGACCGGTTTGCTTGTTCGTTTCGTTCTGATAATCTGATATAATAGTACCAACATAATTTGTTAATGTTGTTGCCTGGTTTGGATCGGTTGCATCTGCTATAATTTGTATTTGCGTTTTATTGCTGTGTGCCAACTCATTCTGAAAATTTGGAGGAAAAATAATTGCTAATCTGATTTTGCCGGCTTTAAATGCCGCCTCTATTTGATCATTGGTTTTTATTGTCTGTTCAATATCAAAATAACTGCTGCTCTCGATTTTTGTTAGAATGTTTTGGGTTGACTCATCTTTTGAATTATCGAGAACTGCAATTTTAGCATTTTTCACTTCGGTTGTTATTGCAAATCCGAAAATTATAAGCTGCACAATCGGCAGTCCGAGCAGTATAAGCATCGAGCGTGTATCGCGAAGTATATGATGAAATTCTTTTCTTATGAATGATAGCAATTGTTTCATAAAAACTACTCTCCGCGTTTTGCGCTACGTGCCAGTTTTATAAATACTTCCTCCATAGACCGGGCACCAAATTTTGCTTTTAAATTGTCGGGTGAATCGAGCGCAGTTATTGCACCATCAACCATTATTGAGACCCGGTCGCAGTACTCGGCTTCGTCCATGTAGTGTGTAGTTACAAAAACAGTAATACCGCTGTGTGCTGCTTCATATATTAAATCCCAAAATTGTCTTCGTGTAATAGGATCAACGCCGCCGGTCGGCTCGTCAAGAAAAACTATTTTCGGTTCGTGCAGTATTGCGATGCTGAATGCAACTTTTTGTTTCCATCCTAGAGGAAGCGATACAATAAGTTTATCGGCTTCGCTCTGAAGATTTAATTTATCAATTAAATTTTTACTCTTTGTTTCAATTTGTTCATCGCTCAATCCATAAATGCCGCCAAATAACTGTATGTTCTCTTTGATGGTTAAATCTTCATACAAAGAAAATTTTTGACTCATATAACCAATACTTTTCTTAATCTGTTCGGTTTGTTTATAAACATCATACCCGGCAACTTCCGCCTTTCCGCCCGAAGGTTTTGAAATGCCTATCAGCATTTTCATCGCAGTAGTTTTGCCGGCACCGTTAGCACCAAGGAACCCGAATATCTCTCCCTGGTTCACTTCAAAAGAAATCTCATTTACCGCAATAAAATCCCCGAACCTTTTTGTGAGCTTATCTGTCTTTATAACAATTTCTTTGGTGGTCATATTATTTCTTCATCAGTTGCATGAAACAATCTTCAATGCCGGGATTTATTTCCGCAACAATTAAGTTAGTGTGTCCCTTTGATATTAAATAGCTTTCAAGTTCGCCGGCTTTTGATCCATTTTCTTTAAGCAGCAAATGATGATAATCCCCGAAAGCAAAACACGATTCTGTTTTGGGGAATGAGCGCAAGTCGTTCAAAAGTTTATACATGTTGTCCGATCGAACCGCGTAAAGATTTTTGCCGAATCGATCCACAATATTTTGAGGCTTGTCAATTTCCAGGATTTTTCCGCTCTGCATCAAGGCAATTCTGTCGCAAAGATTTGCTTCGTCCATGTACGGTGTTGATACGAGAATACTGATCCCTTGAGCTTTCAGGCGTTTAAGCATTTCCCAAAATTCTTTTCGCGAAACCGGATCAACGCCGGTAGTGGGTTCGTCAAGAAACAACATTTGAGGTTTATGAATCAATGCACAACTGAGTGCGAGTTTCTGTTTCATTCCGCCGCTAAGCTTGCCGGCCCGGCGAGTTTTAAATGGCTCGAGTTGCTTATAAATATCGGCAACAAGATCATAGTTTTCTTGAATTGTTGTATTAAAAACAGTTGCAAAAAATTCAAGATTTTCCTCAACCGTTAAATCTTGATAAAGGGAAAATCTGCCCGGCATATAACCAACTATATTGCGTATCTCTTTCCAATCTTGCGTAACATCATGTCCTAAAACCGCGGCGCTTCCGCTATCGGGCAAAAGGAGTGTAGTAAGAATTCGAAAAATAGAAGTTTTGCCCGATCCATCCGGACCAATCAACCCGAATAGCTCGCCTTCATCAACAGAAAAGGAAACATTGTCAACTGCTGTAACAACCGATTTTTTTGTTGAATATGTTTTAACAATATTTTTAAGTTCAACTGCTTTCATTCAATGTCATTAATCTTAATGAATCTTTCTACTGTGATTCTTTCTCTAAATTTATATTCGGAACAACATGTACATCAGAATTTGACTTCTCCGTACATTCCAATTTTTACATAGCCGTCATTCTTAACTCTAACTTTAACAGCATATACAAGATTTGCCCGCTCATCTTTCGTTTGAATAGTTTTGGGTGTAAACTCTGCTTTTGAAGAGATCCAATAAATTTCTCCGTTCATTTCTTTTTGTTCATCGTCCCCCTTATCGACAAACACTTTCACCTTTTGTCCAAGTTTGATCTTCCCCAATTGTTCTCCATCTACAAATGCGCGAAGGGTCATTACGGACAAATCCGCAATTTTATAAAGAGCTTTACCGGTTGCCGTAACTTCATATTGTTTGGCGTAACGCGCCAGCACTGTTCCGTTAACCGGGTTAACAACGATACTCTTTTTTATCTGGTCTTCTATCTGCTCAATCTGAACTTGCAAAGTATAAGCTTCGCTTTGAAGCCCTTGTTTGGTAATGGAAAGATTCGATTTGTTTGCATCGTACTGTTTGTTCAGCAATTCAAGTTGGGCATTAATATCGTCAAGTTGTTTTGTCGATGCTGCGTTTGATTTGACAAGATTCTCTATTCTTTTCTTTTCGGTTTCTGCTGTTTTAATTTGCTCTTGAATTGCCGCAAGCTGCGTTTCAATATCGGGGAGTTTACTTAGTACTGCTCTGATAGTTGCATGAAGTTGTTTCTTCTTTAAGTGCAGCTGAATTGTATCTACCAATCCGACTGTCTGGTTTTCTTGAAGAAGCACTCCTTCTTCAACATCAAACCTGGTAAGTTTGCCGGCGGCTTCAGAAGAAACTATGATCTCTTCCGATTCAAATGTGCCGGTTGCATCAAATTCATTATTCCCATTACTGCACGCAATAAATAATGGTGTAAGCACAAGTAATGTAAAAATCCATCTTTTAAATTTCGTTTTCATTTTGTTATCTATTATTATTTATGAATTAGTTTCCTAATGTTAATTTGTGATTGTGCTGTGCGAGCAAAAGTTGAATCTTGTGAATAACTAAGTTTTGTTTTGCCTGGTCTTCGGCATTTAGTTCGCGGATAAAATCATTAGAAGTAATTACTCCATTTTCAAGTTGGGATTGTGCCGCATCTTTAACCGATATCCTGATTTTAATTATCTCTTCGTCAACTTTTATCAACTTCCTAAGTTTATTTATCTCGCTGCTTTGCTGATTTAACAAAAGATCGGTGTTAAGCAAGAAGGTTTCTTTCTGCGTCTCTACAATTTTTTTGTTGAGTTCAGTTATTTCGTTTTCATTGCCGTACGTATAAAAATTTGACAACTGCCAGGTTAGGCGCGCTCCGGCTGTATAGTACCAATCGAATTCATTTTCTAGCATGTTCAATGTCGGTTTACCGTATCCTCCCTGAAAAAATAGATTTGCTTTGGGAAGAATCTTGGCAAGCAATAACCCGTTTTGGCTTTCAATTAATTTTTCTTGCGAAGAATACAATTTCAGTTCCGGCCGGTTTAACACTTCACCATCAAGTATTGTTTGATCTTCCGGCAGTTCAAGCATAACGGTTTCTTCCAGTTTTAAATTGATCAATAATCCAAGCATTTCTACATAACTTTTCCTGGATGATTTTAATTCTATTTCTCTTTGGTCAACTTTCAGCAGCTCGGATTTTAATACGTCAACATTCATTCGCGAAGTAGTTCCGTTTTCCAATGCGGCGTTCATCTTGAGAAGTGAGGCGTTCAAATCTCTCTTAATCAAATCTGTCTGGATTAACTGTCCATGCAGAAGAAGAATTCCAAAGTAAATTTGGTTGATTCTCTCTTTTACTTTTAAAAATTCGACTTCAACCTTTTGATCATCAATCTCAGTCGCTGCTCTTTGAATGCTTGCCTGGGAACTCATCACGCCGCCGTCAAAAACTGTCTGGGTTATTTCGGCAACAGCTTTATACTGTTCTTTTGTAAGTGATTCTATAGTTAGTCCGGGGAAAGAAATCGGGAGCGATGTAACATCAGACTGATATGTTGCTTGTCCGCTAATTGTTATCTGCGGAAAATATCCCTTCCATATATTGCTGACGCTATAATCTTTGCTTTCGGCTATATATTCTTTCTGTTTAATAAGGGGATAATTTTTACGCGCTCTTTGGTAACATTCTTCTAATGTTAATTTGTTCTGCGGATATACAGTTGCAGCACAAGCAAGAAAAAATATTAAAGATAGTTTCTTTTTCATGATCGACTTTTATAGATAATTGTTTTATTAAAAATTTTTTTGCCCTTCTCCGTTAAAATTCCTCCAATCATAATTTTAAAAGCGGTAACCGCTGCCTCTATAATTGAGAAGTTATTATTTAGAATAAACTCCGGGTTAACAACCGATCTTACCGAAGCAACCAGCATATTCATTACAATTGGCGTGGGATATTCAAGAAACAAACCTTCTTTTTTGCCTTGATCGATCACCCTGGTAATATTTCCAAACATCATCTCCGTCCTGAACTTATCAATCTCATTCCATAAGTGCGGAAAATACCGCTGCATTTCTTCAAACATTTTAGGGCTAATTCGGATGGATGCTTTTGCAAGTATTTTAACCAAATCTTCGAGTTTTTCAATAGCATTCTTATCGCTGTTTAAAACCGGTACTATTTTACCTTTCATAGTATTCATAAAATGTTTCGCTATAGCCATAATAAGATCTTCCTTCGAAGGGAAAAACTTATATATGGTTTTCTTGCTCATTTTCAGTTCGGCGGCAACGTCGTCCATAGTAGTTTTATAAAATCCTTCCCTAAAAAATTTCTCTTCCCCCAGCTCTGTGATTTTATCTCTCTCTTTCATAAATCCTCTTGGAAACTAATTTAGTATTTTCGGTTTCCAACATACGAAACGGAAACTTATTTGTCAAGTAATAGTTTCCGTCGTTTCCTCCGGAACGCTATGGTTGATTTTACGGTTTTGTTTTCGACTGCCAACATTAGATTTAAAATTTACTATCATTATTTATTGATGTGCTGCTGTGTGCCAATAGTCATATGTGATTGTGACATATAATTCCATTTTGTTATATTATTTATAGAATCGAAAGAATCATAAGTGAAAACCCTGGATAAAAAGCATTTCAATAAATTTCTCAACAAACCGTTTTTAACCTTACTGATACTCTATATATCTATTACTGCCCTGTTATTGATTGTCGGGTTTTATTATTACGGTGTTCAAAAGGAAAAAATTGTAAACGACCGGTTTGGATACTTGGGATCGATCGCAAAATTCAGATTGCTGCAAATTGAAGACTGGCTGAAAGAAAAATACGTAGATCTAGAAATTCTCCGGGTCAGCTCACCATTAAACTCTGCCACATTAAGAAATGTAAGCTCCCCCGAAAATTTTCCAGCAGAGGTTGAGGGATGGCTGCGTTTGGTAAAAAGTTATTATGGTTACGATGATATTATGCTTTTTAACAATAAATTCGTTTATAGTCTATCAACGACCAAAAAGAATATTTCCCCGATTGATTCACTCATGTGCAAGACAGCTTTAGAATCACACATGGTTCAATTTTCCGATACAAATGAAAAAACTGCGGCGCAAGAAGAAATAAAATTCTACGTTCCGCTTAAAGACCAAACTCGTCTGGAAAACGGCAGCGTATTAATTCTAATTCTTAAAGCAAAAAGATATTTCGAGCCCGTCCTGGGATACAATATTAATGAATCGCCAACTACTGAATCTCTGCTGTTAAAACCTTTTGGTGATGGCGTAATTTATCTAAACGCTCCACGGTTTGCCGATGTAAACATCGATTCCGGCGTAGTAAATACCAAAAAAGCTCTCATCGAGACAAAAATGATTGAAGGCAGAAGAGGATTTGCAGAGGGAATCGATTACAAAGACGATGAGGTAATTGCGGTTATCCAAAAAATTCCTTCTACCGCCTGGTACCTATTTACGAAAATAAATAAATCGGAGTTTTATGAACCGGTAACGAACCTTGCCAGGATTGTATTCTTAGCGGTAATGTCCGCGGACTTACTATTTGCTTTCGTCCTAATTTTTATCTGGCGCAAAAACATCGTAGCGAACTATAAAAAAATCTACACCGCCGAAATCGAAAAATTCAAAATGGAAAAACGTTTTGAATCCCTCGTTAACGGTGTGAAGGATATGGCAATTTTTATATTGGATGCCGATGGAAATATAATCTCGTGGAACGATGGCGCTGAAAAAATAGAAGGTTATACATCAAGGGAGATTATCGGCAAACATTTCTCCATATTTTACCCAAAAGATGAAAAACTTAAAAACTACCCGGCTATAAATTTAAAAGAGGCAATCGAGAAAGAAGGCATCGAGAACGAAGGATGGAGAGTAAAAAAAGACGGAACCACTTTCTGGGCAAACTCGGTTATTACTCCGCTCAAAGATGAGGACGGAAAAGTTTACGGCTTTCTAAAAATTACACGGGACTTAACGGAAAAAAGGAAAGACGAAGAGGAAATTAGAAACTCCAGGGATTTTTACCTGAAGCTACTTGACGATTTTCCTAACCCGGTATGGCGTTCGGGATTGGATGGAGAACATAATTACTTTAACAAGGCATGGCTCAATTTTACCGGAAGAGCTTTTGAACTTGAGATGAATGATGGCTGGATATCTGGCATTCACCCGGAAGACCAAAATAAAATTGTAAATGAGTATCATAGTGCTTTCAGACAACGAAAAGAATTTAAACTTGAGTACCGCTTAAAGAATGCAAGAGGGGAATACCGGTGGTTTGTCGATTTTGGCATGCCGTACTATGATTTTAAAGGAGAGTTCGCCGGCTATCTCGGTTCTTGCTACGACATCAACGATAGAATAAAATATGAAGACACAATAAATACACTTCTAAGAATTAACGAAAAACTCTACTCTTCACTTGAAATAAACCAAATATTAGATTCATTAGTTACGGAAAGCATCCAGTTAACCGACGCTGCGAGCGGTTTTGCATGCATAAAAAACGAAGCGGTATACCACGCCAGAAGATACTATAACAATGATCACTGGGAATACTTGGAAAAAGTATATACTCCCGATGATCAAGTAATACAAAAATTCATATCAACAAGGAACAGTCACATTTCCAACGATCCGGAAAGCGAAACCTCTATCGATAAAGAACTTATAAACAAATACGGGGTTAAACAGTTGCTTTCAATACCGCTATTTGGAACCGAGGGTGAATTAATCGGGTTTTTCGAAATTCACAATAAAAGAAACAAAAACAATTTCAGCAACGACGATAGTAATTTGCTGCGTGCCGTAGCTAAAAATGCTTCTATTGCAATTACAAAATCACTCAATTACGAAAAATTGCGCGTTGCCGAAACTCAACTGCGCAATTCCGAAGCAGAGCTAAGAAAACTTGCAGCGCAAATACAATATGCACGCGAAGCAGAGCGGCAGCGCATCGCAAGAGAAGTTCATGATGAGTTGGGACAGCTTTTTACGGGTATTAATTTAAATATTTCTCTTTTGACCGAACTCTTTGAATTAGATAACAAACCGCGCGTAGAAGAAGTGCTTAACGAACTACATTCTGTACAAGAGTTTGTGAACAAAGGAATTCAAATAGTTCGGGATATTTCCGGAAGCTTGCGCTCGTATGTGCTCGATCACCTAGGATTAATACCGGCAGTCCAGGAATATTGCAGAGAAATCGAACGGATAAGCAATGTTAAATGCAATTTTGAATCTGAGATTGAATCAATCAATCTAGTGGACGAAAAAAATGTAGCTCTCTTCCGTATAATCCAGGAAGCGTTAACAAATGTTGTACGCCATGCGGAAGCAACAATAATTAATGTAAAAATCATGCAGCTTGAAAATAATCTTAAGATTATAATTTCTGACAACGGGAGAGGAATGACTCCGGATCAGCAGACCCTAACGGATTCCGTGGGTATATTGGGTATGAAGGAGAGAACTATTTTTCTCGGCGGTAAGCTGGTAATAGACAGCATCCCACAAAAGGGAACCAAGATCGTTCTTTTAATCCCGGTAGATCGACAACATTGAAAAAGGAGAAAAGATGAACATCGCAATAACCGATGACCACGATATTATAAGAGAGGGCCTAAAAAAAGTTTTAACAAAACAAAGCGACTTACAAATTGTAGCCGAAGCATCAACTATCGGGGAACTTGAAAAATTACTTGAGGAAAAAAAAATTGATTTATTGATGCTTGATATCTCGCTGCCCGATAAAAGCGGACTCGATTTTGTCAAAGACTTAAAACTCCGTTACCCGGAGATTAAAGTTTTGATCTTCAGCATCTATCCGGAAGGAAAATTTGCCAGGAGAGCTATAAACATGGGTGCAGACGGATATCTGAGCAAAAGTTCGAAGCCGAGCGAAATAATCAATGCAATAAGAAAAATCGAGCATGGCGGAAAATATCTAAAACCCGAAATTATCGAAGAGCTGATTTTCCATCCCAATAAATCTTCTGAAGAAGCTGCGCATGAAATTCTTTCGAACAGAGAATTTGAAGTGTTAAGACTTTTAGCAAAAGGGAACAAAATTATCGAAATTGCAGAATCGCTCGGTTTGAGCGTAAACACAATTGCATCATACAAAACGCGTATCCAGGAAAAACTTAATATAAAATCCACCGCAGAACTTATTCGTTATGCCATCGACAACGATTTAATCGAAAAATACTAAGTTTAATCTATTAAGCCCGCGTAACTTGATCTAAAACACAAAGTTTAGTCAAAGTTTCTACTCTTTTTCTTGCCGTAAAAGCAACCACACCATTTTCACACAAAGGACTGCATACAAGTTCGCTGCCCGCGATTAATTTAGCAACAGAAATCAATACAAAAAATAAAAATGATAATTCTAATAGTAGATGGTTCGGATAGTGTTAGAGAAACGCTGATTCGATACTTGGATCTTGAGAAAATGTTCGACTTGATTTTTGAAGCAAGTACAGTTAAAGAGGCAAAAAGAATTATGAATAGCATCAAGATTGATATTGTTCTTCTCGATATCCAATTACCGGATCAAAGCGGTCTGGAGTTTGTGAATTATTGCAATAGGCAGACTTTCAAACCATTGGTAATAGTTTGTTCAAACTACGGACAGCCGCAATACAAAAATGTTTATGAAAAATTATCGATCGATCAGTTTTTCGACAAATCTTCAGAACTGCTCGCTCTAAAAAAATATATCACGAAATTAATTAAAGATAAAAAAAAATATTACGGCTCTCTTTTCATGAACAAAAGCGCATACAATGAAACCACAAGGAGGTTAAAATGAAACGTTATGTTGCTTTCATCCCTTCGCTCATCGTAGCAATTATTGTTTTGGTCATTGCTAACGGATGTGATCAGGGCGATATAAATAATCCGTTTGATTCAAATGACCCGACTTCGAAGGCGTTGTTTAAAATTACCGAAAATAGCCCTTCCGTTAATTCATTTACTCCAAATTACAACGAAGAAGAAGCAATGGCTTTTTCGGGAATGGCTAACAAAGATCTTTACCCCATTCGTATAGGTCAACACCTAACATTGACCAGTCAAGATTTAACTCTTGTTAAAGATAGTGTTACCGCCACCGGAACATTAGTACAGCAATTCGACGGCGAGTTAATCATTGCCGGTTCGTTCCAGCAGCCTACTATCGGAATAAACCAGCCGGTTGATACCGTGATACACAAACCTTTCTCAACAACAATCACCCGTGTGATAAAATACGAGAAGGTTTCCGATACCGGTAACGATACATTAGATTGGAAAATTGTTGCTATTTCTCTCCCAAACGGCGGAACCGATGGGGATTACATCCTGATCCAAAAGCTCACTTTAACTGCACAAGACGGTTCAATTGTTGAAATCAATAACCCGAACGAATTTTTCTTCAACGTTGGAAAAGATAAAGGCGAAGTCCGCGATGACGACGATGATGAATATGAAGATGATGACGATGAAGATGACGATCATGGCCGCTTTGGATTTAGCGCCGGCTTCGGGTGGCATGGCTGGAACAAATTGTTTACCTGGTACAAAAGAAACCAAAAAGTAACGCTTACACTTGAAGTCCTAAGCAGATCAAGCGATCCAGATTTACTGACAATTACTTACGGCGCCATGATGAGCGGCGGACAAAAAAGCAAATACAGATTCAATCTTACCTCCAATGTACAAGAGGGCGATTACTACAGAAAAACTTACGAGCGAGATTGGAAAATTCCGTCTTACGGCGGAAGAATGCATGCTGTAATAAATGCTTTACCAAGATTTTCGGCATATGATACCGACTCTACGGTAGTTGAAAAAACATGGGGTATTCCTTTTAAAGTAAAATAATTCATATTCTCTTTTAGTAGTAATGAAAATAACAATAACACAAACCAAGGAGATAACAAAAATGTTACATATAAAATCCTTTCGTTTCGATATCTTGAAAGCGGTAATGATGTTTACCCTTACAGTTTTTCTTGTCGCTTGTTCAGATGACGATACTCCCTCCGGACCGGAAGGAAGTCCATCTAAAGTATCGGGAAGAATTTCTTCTCAAAGCAGTTCATCTAACCTCGTAGCAAAAAGCGGTTCGGTTGAAGCTGCTGTTGTAACTTTAGCCCAGGTCCAGGCAGACGGTTCTTTAAAGACCGTTTCAAATCAAAGCGTCCAGACTGATGCTAGCGGTAAATTTGTAGTTGAAACAAATCTAAGCGGAACTAAAAATCTTGTTGTTGTAGCAGAAGAAGGTACAACAAAATGGAAAGCAATTGTCTCGGCAGAAGTTAAGAGCGGAACAACGGTATATGCACCGCCTCTTAACGAAGAATCAACCGCGGAAGCTGACATCTATATTAAAGTTGTAAGCGACGGCCATTCAAATGAAGTATCGGAAACTGATCTTAAATTATTGTTGAACGCCGAAGCTGCTGCACAAATAAACGGTAACACAAGCGCAGAGACACAATTTATCAGCGCTGTCCGGACCAAAACACAAGCATCTGCACAAGCAGCCAGCAATACCTACTTTGGATTTACAAGCACTCAAGTTCAAACAATGACAACTGCGCGTTCCGAAGCTTGCGCTAACCTTGATGCTGATCTATATATGTCGGGTGATACGGATAACGAAATCGAAGAAGATCATAAAAACTACATTAACGCCGTCCTATCTGCTTATGCAAGCAATAATATTACGGCCACTTCCTATTCGGAATTAATGAGAATGGAATTATCTGCTTTCACAAATGCAACTGCTTCTATGAATACAGAGGCGCAGCTTGCCTTAGCAAAAAATTATTTCATGAAATATTCACTCGTTCTTAGTTCTGCAATTAGCCAGCAGTTCCAGGCCGCCGGGGCAACAAGCGCGCAGTTAAATGCCGTGGCGTCTGCCGGAACAACTTTGTACGCTTCTATTAAAAACTGCACGAACGAAGACCAGATTGACGATGCTTTCGTTCAGTACCACTCTACCATAAAATCGCAGTTATCACTCACATTAAATACTTATGCAAGCTCGATCGATACACTTGATGCAACTATTAATGCAGCCGGCAGCACAAAAACAACATTAAAAGCTGCTCTAAGTATCGGTGCAACTGTAAATGCTATAGTTGACGCATATGTTACTTTCTATAATTCTATTAAAACTTCTACACAAACAGCATTAACCGGCGCATCATCGGCACAGATTAACACGGCATCGCATATATTGATTTTAGCAAACATGAATTAAGTAAAAGAAAAAGATGGGGTCGCAGCGGCGGCTCCATCTTTTTTGCTTTTACAGAATTTACTAACAAGGAGGGCAATATTATGACTACTCAATATAGACCATTGTTTGGAGTAATAGAAAAAATATTTTTTTTATTGCTTGTTTCGATTTTCTTGATAGCGCCCGGCAATGTTAAAGCCGACGGCGATATTGAGCTGAAAGGTACTATCCAAGCAAAATCCGACTCTAGCATCACAGTCAATCTGCTGGAAATCTTTGTTGATTCTTCCACCGAGATTGAAAACGGTGAACATGAAACGTTGACGTTTGCCGATTTAAATGTAGGCGACTTTGTAAAAGTGGAAGCGTATGCCAATATTCTCGGAAAACTCTACGCTTCGGAGATTCGTCTGCTTGACGGGGGCATGGGCTTCGAATTTCACGGCTCAATAACTGCAATGACTTCCAATTCATTCACCGTTAACGGAACAGAAATCTTTGTTGATTCCAACACTGTTATACTTACACGGTTTCATGCCTCATTACAATTCTCGGATCTTAAAATAGGAGACAACGTTTTTGTCAAAGCCGATCTCGATACCAACAGTTTGTATTTAGCTTCGGTTATCTGGGTAGAGACACAAAATACCAATTACGAAATTGAACTAGAGGGAACAATACAAGCGGTTTCCGAAAATTCCATCACGGTACAAAATGTAGAATTTTTTGTAGATAGTACTACAATCATTGTTGCGGAAGAAGAAGGTCTTTTACAGTTCGGCGATCTTACGGTTGGGCTGGAAGTTGAAGTCCGCGGTTTCTTGAGTGAAGATTCTGCTTATGTAGCATTAATAATTAAAGTTGAAGACGACGACTATACAAGAGACGACCTGGAACTTGAAGGTCCAATAATTGAAATCGGTACAGATTTTCTTGTGGTGAGCGGCATTACTTGTTACGTTGATTCAAGCACCGTAATTTTTGCGCACCACGGTACTATGCTTAGTTTCTCCGACTTAAGCGTTGGAGATGTTGTTGAGGTTAAAGCTCTACTCCAGGAAGACAACACATATAAAGCTGTAAGAATAAAGCTGGAGAACGACGAAGATGATAACGAAATTGAAGTTGCCGGGACAATCGATTTCATTGGTTCCGATAATTTTACCGTTGGCGGATTCACCATTTATGTAAACAGCGAAACCAAAATTTATAATCACGAAAAAGAAACTCTTGCTTTCGAAGATTTGACCGTTGGAACATTTGTAAAAGTGAAAGCTTACCTACAAAACGATACTTACTTTGCCCTGAAGATAAAAGTTAAAGATGATAACAAACCCGAAATACATATAACCGGCGCCATAGACGCTATTGCCGGAGATACTATAACTGTTAAAGGTGTAGTATTCGTAACAGATCAAAACACCGAATTCTTCGCTAATAAAAGAATAGAAATTACGATAAACGACTTGAAAGTTGGGCAGATCGTAAGAGTAGAGGGAATTGTGCGAGACGATAATTCTTATTACGCTCAACGAATAAAGGTTGAAAACTTCTGGCGTTTTGCTGTTATTGTAGAGGGCACAATTGACAGCTTGGGTACCAACTCGATCAAGGTATCGGACAAATTGTTTGTAGTTGATACTACAACTGTAATTATCGGCCACGGAGGAGTTGGTGTTATTGATTTTCAGAGTTTAACCCTGGGCTTGAGAGTAGAGATAAGGGGGATTGTTAATTCTAACGGTGTTTTAGTTGCCAAGCTGATTAAGGTTCACCCGGAACATGAATTCGAAGTGTACGGCACTATCGATTCTATTTACGTTTCGCAATTAGTTGTTGCCGGATTAACGATTACCACAAACGATGAAACCGTTTACTATGATAAATTCGATAATGAAATTACATTCGATAGTTTGAAGGTTGGGCAAACAGTTGAAATAAAATATGTAAAAACCGTTCTCAACGAAAATCTTGCGGTAAAGATAGAGATTGAAAGCGAACCCGGCGATGTTGAGTTCAGCGGCGTTGTAACTTTAATTTCTTCAAGCACCATTCAACTTTCGGTTCCTTCGTTTATGATTAACGGCGAGACCCAATTCCTTAGCAACGTCTATTCACCTATTGTTTCTTCTTCAATTCAAGTAGGCCAGACCGTAACCGTCTGGGCAAACGAAGATGGTAGCGGCAATCTTCGGGCAGAACAAGTGCTGCAAGTAGGCGGCGAGATAACCGAAGTAAGCGGCAATGATAATAATAAGGTGCCTACAGAATTCGAGTTGAAACAAAATTACCCGAATCCTTTTAATCCTACAACGAAAATTTCATTCTCGCTACCTCAGCCGGAAAACGTAGTTCTAAAGGTATATAATATTGTCGGTCAAGAAGTAGCAAGCTTGATTAATGAACAGATGAATGCCGGCCGGCATGAAGTTACATTTAATGCTGCTAAGCTGGCTTCCGGTATTTATTTCTACCGCCTGAAAGCCGGCAATTTTGTATCTGTAAAGAAAATGATGTTCCTCAAATAGCATTATAGTAGAAAGGGGAGGTAAGAGAGAGGGCGAAATCTTATCTCCCTGGATTTACAAACAAAAGAGAAAACGGCTATGATAAAATCTTTTTTTTATGCAGTGATCTTTTCCTTACTCTTTTTTCTTTCTGTTAATAATGTAATCGGGCAGAACAGAAAATTCGGCCTGGGTGTTATAATCGGAGAGCCGACGGGTATAAGTGCAAAGCTAACACTCTCCAATGCTAACGCGCTGGCATTCGGTGTCGGATGGTCGGTTGAAGACTACCGGTTCGACGGTTACGATCCTTATTACGACGACGTTACGCGAACGCATATTCACGTAGATTATTTGTGGTATTCGTTTTATGCAATCAGTTCCGACGGACAATTTCCTTTATTTTATGGAATTGGCGGGCGAATAAATACCGGTCCTAGGTACAGCGGAACTTTTGCCGTGCGCGGTGTTATCGGAATCGAATGGCTGCCAAGAGGTACACCCCTCGGTATTTTTATAGAGGTAGTTCCATCGCTTCATCTTGTAAGTTCCACCGGTTTCGGTTTTGATGCCGGGATTGGCGCGAGATTCTTTTTCTAATAACTTTAAAAAATATCAGTTTAGTTTATTAATCGAAGCAGCACTTAATTACTATATAAAATTTTCAATCACAAAAAAACCGGAGGAATTATGTTCAAGAAAATGATTGTTCGGTCGTTTGCGTTTAGCGTAATTTTTACACTCCTCATCTTTACCGGATGCAGTGGGGTATCCGAACAAGAAATGGCCGAACTCGAGGCGTTGAGGTCTGAAGTTAAAGCTTTGGACGATCAAATAAGTACTCTTAAATCGCAAAAAAATATGTTCGAAACCGAGATTGCAGAAAAGAACGCCAGGCTGGATGAATGCGCTAAACTTAGGGAAGAAACTCAACAGAATCTTAAGAAACTTGGCTCTTAATTTTTAAACCGCTAAATAACAAAAGGTGAAATCATGAAACCGTATAAATTTGCATTCCTTATAATGTCCTTTGTTCTTTTGCCAATGTTTGTCCATGCGCAAGAGACGGAGGAGGAGATGACCCGGGAAGAGTGGCAAAACGAAATGACCACTCTTACATCACAAAAAGAATCGCTGCAAGCAGAGTTATCTTCCCTTGAAACCCAAATTACGGAACTCTCAAATATGAATAACGGGATTCAATCATACGACGACTGTATCAACAACATTTACAGTATGCTGGGTGCAACAAGAGAAGACGTGGATAACTATAGAGTGCAGCTTACAACACTAACATCGGCTATTAACAATCAATTATCGCCAAAAGCAGATAGACAAAAAGAACTGGATGTAATGAAGAAAAATAAAATTAGTGCTTTGCCGGAATTTTTTGATGTAGTTCACGATCAATTACAAAATAAGCTGGACGAATGGAAAGAAAAACCAAAGGTCGTTAGTTACAACGTTGTTAAAGGGGATTGTCTTTGGAATATCGCAAAGAAAGAAGAGCATTATTCCAACGCGTTTGCTTGGCCGATTATATACCGGGCTAATAGAGATCAAATAAAAGATCCTGATCTTATATACCCGTCACAAGTATTTAACATTCCTGATTTAACAGAAGATGAAGAAGCTAAGTACGATAAAATAAGAAGGAATTATAAACCGGCTCCTCCGTCTCAATCGCTTAGCAGCACAAGAACTCCTTAATATATGTTGATATATAAATAAAAATCCGGGGATTGTATTAAGAAATTAATCATTCCCGGGTTCTATTTTATATTTTTCAATCGAATTTCTCTTGTATGAAAGCACTGAACAAAAAAATTTGTTGGTCAAGGTTTTTTGTCTTCGTTGTTTTATTAATCCCGTTGGTTATAACATTGTCGTGCGGTGGTTCTACCCCTTCATTAAATGATTACATTAACGGGGGGTTCGAAGAGAAAGATTCCGGCAACCCGGATCCGGACGGATGGTTTCCCAACAGACTGCCCGGATTGAGCAACCTTGTTAAGTTCGAGCTCGAAAATGAAACCGCACACAGCGGTGAAAAATCTATTTCAATTTCAATCACTAAAGCTCCTTCTGGAAAATCGACCATTTACAACTGGATAAAAATAATAGAAGGATTAAAAGCTAAAGATATTTACGAACTTAGCGGGTGGATTAAAACTAAAAAAATTGCTAATTCACCCTTCATCGAAATTCAATTTTGGAATAAAAAGCAGAATAAGTTGATAGCAAAGGTTTCTACTTTAAATCAATACCCCATCACAGGCACAAGTAACTGGCACAACGTAAAGACCACTTTTACAGTACCCGAAGCAACTACACGGGCGCTAATTATAGCCGGGATAACCAGTGGCGGTAATGTCGGTGGAAAAGTTTGGTTCGACGATATTCAGCTGAAAAAACTCTAACGCTCCTAAGCGGAACAATAAAATAAATTTGTTGTTGTTTTAAAGAAACTATTTCAAGGTTTAACACCAACAAACCTTACAACCATTGCTTCGCCGTAATGTCCTTTCCCTTCGTTCAATATTATTTTCTCCTTTGAAAGTTTGTCGAAGGAAATGTTTTTGAATAATTTTTTCACTTCCTCAAGAGTGTACATAAAAGTAACATCGCTTGGTCCGCCGGTATTGTAATTAATCTGTTCCCGTTCGAAGCATTCGAAAATTATTTTGCCCGATGGTTTTAACGAGCCGATAACACGTTGAAATAATTTTGTTTTCATCTCTTCACTTTGATGGATAAAGAAAATTCCGGCAGCATCGTAATAATTTTCTTTTGGAACAAACTCTTCAAAAGCACTCAACCGATAATTGATCTTCACGCCGAATTCTTCAGCGAGTTTTTCGGCTTTACTTTTTGCTTCTTCGCTGAAATCCATTGCATCAACTTGCCAGCCGAGCGTTGCTGCAAATACGGCATTTCTTCCTTCGCCTTCGCCAATGAACAAAATTTTTCCCGGCAAAAGTTTCGGCAATTCTTCTTTCAAGAAATCATTCGGATTTTTGCCGTATTTATATTCTTTGTCCGCATAGCGCTGATTCCAAAATTCTTTCATAAGTATTTCTCCACTCAAAATTATTGTCAATTGAAAAATATTTCTCTCCAACGTAATAACAAACCAAATTGATGCTCTGCTTTTCTTTGTTTATTTTTGTTTAGTAATTTGAGTAGTTAATGATAAACACAGAAAAAATAATAATTGTTGGTGACCGGGTTCTAATTAAACCCGAAGAGAATTTAAACAAAACCAATAGCGGACTTTACCTTCCTCCGGGCGTGCACGAAAGAGAAAAAGTACAAGGGGGTTACGTAATTAAAGCCGGGCCCGGATACCCGATAGGCACGCCAACTGATGACGAAGAACCATGGAAAGAGAGAAAAGATATTAAGTACATACCACTCCAGGCACGTGAAGGTGATTTTGCTCTTTTTCTTAGAAAGGACGCTATCGAGGTCGAAATAGAAAAACAAAAAATGGTCATAATTTCACAATCGGCTATCTTACTGTTATACCGCGATGAGAGCTTACTAAGTTAACTAATTGTTTTTAAGTGACCCTTATCCATAGTATTGGTCATTAAACTGCGACTTACCTATCTAATACCTGAATTTAAAAATATATTTCTTGACTATAAATATATATATCGATTATATTAGTCAATAATAATTGACTATAATATGCTTAACTCTTTACCCCCTTCGCCTAAACTAAAATTAGATTCCGAGATCTATTCGCTTATAAGCAATATTGATTCTTCCTTGTACCGTTTAGATGGTATGTTGTCCCTTCTTTCAAATGATGAACAAATACTATTATTAATAACTTCGATTGAAGCGTTTCAAAGCTTACTAATTGATCACTACATCACCGGCAGCAATTTATCTTTTTCTTCGTTCTTCGAAGACGAACAAAAATCCGGGGTTGTTAGTTGTTACTTGCAGAGTATGTTGCTGGGACAAAAGTTAATTAAAGATGTTTCTAAATCTTCACACATAATAAAAACTATACACAAAGAATTCTTCGGGGAAGATGAGAGATTAAAAAATAACGCCGGGGAATACAGAGACGGGAAATTTGATTCGGGCGGAAACGTCGCTTCCTATCCGGAAAAAGTTAATGATCTAATGGAAGACTTAGAAAAATATCTTACCCTGGATTTTTCTTACCCGGTAATCGTAAATATTGCGTTGGTACATGCCCAATTTGAATTGATTCATCCATTTTCTTTTGGCAACGGTTTGGTGGGAAGAATGTTAATACCACTCCATCTTTATTGGAAAAAGATGTTAAGTCGCCCGGTATTTCTAATTTCTAAAACCCTTTCCTATAAAAGATTGGAATACTTTGACCGGCTAGAAGACGTTTCAAAAAATAATAATTGGGAGGGCTGGATTAAATTTTTTCTTCGCTCTACACTGGACTCAGTAAATAAAACCATCGACACAATTAAAAAAATTAGAGGATTGGAAGCCGTCGAGTATAAGAAAATTCTCGGCGGTGATTTTGCAGCGCCGGCTTTGTTGAAATTGTTTCATTTTATATTTTCAAAACCGATCTTCACCATTCCCGAAATAACCGGCTCGCTAAACTTTACCAAACAAACTGCTAATATTGTTGCGGCAAAATTAATCGATCTTAATATTATCGAAGAAACGACCGGACAAAAAAGAAATCGTGTTTTCTCACATAAAAAGCTCATAGAAGTTATTGACGGATTGAACAGTTAATTAGTACACAATAAAGACTGCAAATTAATATAAACCAAATAGGAGTTAGCAATGAAATTTTTTCAAGAATTTAAATCCTTCGCTATGAAGGGTAACGTAGTTGATATGGCGGTTGGCATAATAATCGGCGCTGCCTTCGGTAAAATTGTAACCTCTCTCGTTAACGATATATTAATGCCTCCCATTGGTCTGTTGGTTGGCGGCATTGATTTTAGCAGTCTTGCAACAACAATTAAACAAGCCGCGGAAACCTCCCCGGCAGTGGTTATTAAATATGGTGTTTTCATAAATACTGTAATTGATTTTATAATTGTTGCTTGGGCAATCTTTATTGTTGTTAAAGCAATGAATACTTTGAAGAAAAAGGAAGAAGCCGCTCCTTCTGTAACCCCAAAGCTGAGCGAGGAAGTTTTATTATTAACCCAAATAAGAGACCTATTAAAATCTTCGGTTAAATAATTTTTTCTTTTTCAACTTTAAACTTTATTATATACCCACAGTCTAATAAATTAGAATAAGACTTTGGGTGTTTAATACATGCTCACCATGAAATATGAAGAAAGGCATTTTAATAACGAGCTAAAAAATTATTTAGCTTGTTATTGGAAGTTTGAAATTCCAGCGGCGTTTGGTTCCGCAAGCTCAAAGACGATGCTGCCTGATGGGTGTGCTTCGCTGGTATATTACACAAACAGCATAACTAACGATTCTTGGCTCCGTTTTGCTGGGCCAAGAGCAAGAAATTTTTCTGTGCCCGTTTTTGCCGGCTCTAATTATTACGGGATACGATTTTCACCCGGCGCAATAAACTCTTTCTTTTACATATCGGGTAACCAACTGCGTGATAAATTTATTGATGCAGAACTTCTGTTAGATTCTCATTCTATTTCTTTAATAAAAAAAGGATTGCTGCAATCGTTCGTAAATCCTACGGTTATAGAAAGTTTACTATTGCAGCTTTTTAAAATCCGCAATAATAACCCCGACAAAAATGTTAATACGCTTGTTAACCGTATTATATCTCACGAAGGAAATGTAAAGATAAATGAGCTTGTTGGTGATTCTTCTCTAAGTGAAAGACAGCTTCAAAGAAAATTCAAATCTGCCGTAGGTCTAACCATAAAAGAGTTCGCAAGGATAAGAAGAATTTACTCGGTTGTCATTAAACTCTTCGTCCAGCACAAAATTTCTATCGAAGCAATACTTGAAGGTGGTTATTTCGATCACTCGCATTTCTCAAAAGATTTCTTAAAGACAACCAGTCTCTCTGCTAACCAATTTAAACGGATAATAAAATACATTCACGAAAACAATTCTAAAAATGCCGATGGCCATTTTCTTGGCAATAACACTGTTGAAAAATGTCGGATAATTACAATACAAGAAAGTAACCGTGTTTTAGTTTCGTAATTATTCTTTATTGTGCACTATTAAACTTTGTAGTACGGATTTTTGATGGCGCGTTATAGCTCTTTGTTTAACTATCGATTGGAGAAAGCAATGAAAAAACTTTTTGTTCTATATATTTTCATATCAATTAATCTCTTTGCACAGACACCTGATTTCAGCAAAGAAGTTCAAACTGCAATGAGCAGTGTTTCCGTAATGGCTGGCAAATGGGAGGGGGACGGTTGGCGTTTTTCTCCTAATGGCGAAAAAAATTTTTCACATACTATAGAAAATATCGAATGGAAATTAGATAAAACTTTACTTGTTCTGGAAGGCTTGGGGGAGAAAGATAGCGGACAAATTGTTCATAATGCTTACGGTGTATTATCTTATAACCCACATGCTGATAAGTATAGCTTAAAAACTTTTTTATCTTCGGGACTTTCAACCGACGCGAGTTTTGAAGTAGTTGAATCAAACAAGATTTTCCGATGGTGGTTTGAAGACAACCGCGGCGGCACAATTCAATATACTATCACAAACAGTGGCGATGAATGGAATGAAATCGGTGAATATTCTATGGACAAGAAACAATGGAAAAAGTTTTTCGAGATGAATCTAAAAAAAATGGAATAGCAATTATTAACTCAAAATAATTTTCCCGAGAAGGTTCGATGAAAAAATATCTCTCTCTATTAACAATGCTTTTTACTCTCCTTCGGTCTTCCAATTCCTACGGACAGTGCAATGATAAAATGGAATACATGGTGGAGGTTCCTTTTCCTATTGCTAAGTCGAATAAAGAAAATATTTCATATTGTTCTGCTGCTCTCGATTCATTAAAATCTCGATTGCCTTTTATTTCCAAAGTTCAAGTAGGTTTCAATACCTTGGAAACCGATACTTCCGATTGGCTTGCTGTTTTAGATATTGTTCAAAGCAAAGGATTAAAAATGATCGTTTCCATGCAAGATCCTTCTGCCGGTCATCAATACAGACCAGCAGTAATTAACAACAACAATTCTATCTCTTTCGATTACGGCAAGCTGGGGGAATTTATTTCAAATAAAAATTGTATCGGTCACCCGGCACTTTTTGCTGTCAATGTTATAGACGAGCCATTTCACCAAGGAAAGGGAGCTTATAAAAATTCGTGGCTGAAGCAAATATACCGTGAACTAAAAAGTTTGTCGGATGGAATAGATTTTAAAATTTATATGAACTTCAGTCGGATGATTTGGAGTAATCATTATAAAGAAAAAGACAATCTCGGTGGAAAAGGAGATAACCCCGACATATTTTATTCTGAAAGTATTTGCGACATTGTTCAGATCAGCACTCTAGAATTTCAAAGCGGTATTTATCTGTGGGATAAATTAGCCGGAAATCATTTCTACTCGAGAAAAATTATTAATCATTACACACCTAATATTCCACTGTGGACTTCCATTCAAACTTTTGGCGGAAGACTTGGAAGCGGCAATACCGATGTAATTTATTGGTTTCCAAGACCAAATGATTTAAAAGCATTGATGGATAGTGTTGTTAACATAAAATATCAAGCAGTTGAAATTTTAGATGGTATGACTTTTCAGTTGTGGGATTCGCCGGACGAACAAACAAGAGAAACGCAGTTCACGTTAGGCGATGTTGTTTTTGCTAGTTCGAGTACGGAACAATCTGCTGCTTCACTCGATGCTATAAATCTTCTTCACGAATGGGTTGATGATTGTGTCTCTGTTAATATAGATGACGTTAATGAGTTGCCGACAGATTACTACTTGGGTGCTTATCCAAATCCATTTAACGGTACAACCAGGATAACCTTTTTCCTTCCAATTCGTTCGTTCACAGAAATAAGTGTGTACGATTCCCTTGGTAAAAAAATTTCTGTTCTCACTAAAAATATTTACGAGCCGGGAAAACACGAATTAACTTTCAACGCTGATAACCTATCGAGTGGTGTTTATTATTGCCGGCTCAACGCTGAAAATTTTCATACTACATATAAACTTCTTTTAATAAAATAATTTTGAAAGAACACTATATGAAAAAGTCTATTTTAATAAACTGTATTATCCTTTATCTTTTTTCAGCATTACAGTGCTATTCCCAGAAAAAATTTGATGTTATGATTCTTGGAACGTTTCATATGAATGTTCCCAAAAGAGATGTTTTCAATATTGCAGTATATAATATTCTTGGAGAAAGAAGACAGCAAGAAATTGCCGAATTAATTGAACAATTAAAAGAATATAAGCCCAATAAAATTGCTCTTGAGGTTCCTTTTAACAACAACTACATGCTGTCGCGGTTTGAAGAATATATTAATAATAAATACAAATTAACCGACGACGAGCGCGATCAAATAGGTTTGCGTCTCGCTAAAAACTTGGGTCATAAAACTATATACGCTATCGATTACAAAGAAGATTTACCAATAAACGAGGCAATTGCCTGGGCAGAGCAGAACGGGCAAGTTTATTTAGTTGACGAAATAATGTTCTCTTTCCGTAATAAATTTTTTTCTCTATTTAACCCTGATTCGATTGAAACCAAATCCATAAATGAAATTTTTTATCTAATAAATTCTCCCCCCTTTGATAATATCAACCATTCTATTTACCTAATGAGCTTAAATATTGGTAAAGACGATAAATATATTGGCGCAGATTTTGCCGCTAAGTGGTATGCTAGAAATTTAAAAATCACTTCGAATATTTTAAGAATTGCTAAAGACGGGGATAAGATTCTTGTGTTAATCGGAGCGGGTCACGCAAAATTATTAAAAGAATATTTAAGTCAAATCCCTGGGGCTAATGTTGTAAGCTCACTTCATTTTTTACATCAACCATCGAAATAATGTTTTTCTATTTCACTAGGAAAGTATAAAGGCTGTCAGTAAGATAAAAAAGGTTAAAAAAATTTCCATTTATGTCGTTTCTCCGATTATTAGCTCACTCGTTGATTTTATATACATTACATTTGTTTCTTTAAGACGTGTTATTTTCGTTATTGCTGTTCTGCTTCCATTACAACTTTCTTTTGCTGATACACTAGATGTTATTATTAAGCAGCAAATTGCGCGGCAGCTTATCCCCAGTGTTTCTGTCGCTATTATTAATAATGATACTCTAATACAAGCTCGCTCTTATGGTTTGGCTGATATTGAAAAAGGTATTGAGGCAAATGATTCTACAATTTATGAGATTGGATCAATTACTAAGTTATTTACGGCTCTTTGTGTGTGTAAGCTTTTAGAACTCAATAAAATTAATTTAGAAGGTCCGCTCTCGTTATACTTGGAAAAATGGAACGCTGTTACCATAACTAATCTTCTAAATCATACCTCTGGCATTCCTAATTACATCGGTCCCAAAAAATTATGCTGATATTCTTGCGCGTGATTTAACATTTAATGATGTAATTCGTCTTGTTGGAGATATTCCTTTAGAATTTTCTCCGTGAAGTAAATTTTCTTACACAAATACTGGTTACTACTTACTTGGAATGCTTCTAGAAAAAGTTTCAGAAAAAAAATACCGGAACTTTCTAAGCGAGTACGTTTTGCTACCGCTTGGAATGAATTTAACTTATCTTGGTGGTTCTTCCACTTTCCTACACAGCAAGCGGTTATTTATGGAGCGACAGTTTTTGGGTTAGGCAACAAACAATAATGGCAAGTTCTGCGTGGTCAAGAGGCTCGCTGGTTTCAACTGTTCTTAACCTTTCAAAATTTCTGTTAGCTTTAAGTAACGATTCTATCCTCCAAGAAAAATTTCGTGATTTAATGTGGAACAGTACAAAATTGACCGTTGGCAAAACAATAGATTTTAACCTAGGCGGGGAATTAATGAGAGAGATGGACGGAAAGTTGTTTTGCACGGCGGCGGTACTTCTGGATTTTCTTCTTTTATTCTACATGATACAAACACTGCAATTTCTGTTATTGTTCTCTCTAATGTCGGTGTCTGCGATGTAAGTATTATTACACGGGAAATAATAAATAGTTTTAACTAGTTAAAATTTACGATTGTGTTCTTTTAGTTATTTACATTATTACTTTTTTATTTTCTCAAAATTAATCTATCATTAATTGCTTCCTTCCATGGTAAGGTTTAGTTTTGCAAAACTCTTTTTTTACACAAGGAAATATGACATGGAAACTCACGCTTTATCTATCCCTTTAATAAGTTTAGTCCCGTTTTTGTTGATGCTTCTTTCGATCGCAATCTTCCCTTTGTTCTGGAATCATTTCTGGGAAAAAAATTCCAACAAATTAATTATTGCGATTATTCTAAGCATCCCGATAGTAGTTTATCTTCTCGCCGGCGGTTTATGGCATCGTCTTTACGAAACTATGGTCTTTGATTATATACCATTCATTATACTTCTTGGCTCGCTATTTACGATTACCGGCGGAATTTATCTTTCGGGTGATATCGAGGCAAAACCAAAAATCAACACTCTCTTTCTAGCTATCGGTGCCGTGCTTGCATCTTTCATGGGAACAACGGGAGCTGCAATGCTCTTAATTCGCCCGGTTATACAAACAAATAAAGAAAGAAAATTTAAAGTTCACACTATACTATTCTTTATTGGAATAATAGCAAACTGCGGCGGTTTATTAACTCCCCTTGGTGATCCGCCGTTGTTTATGATGTATCTTCGCGGTGCGCCGTTTACATGGTTTTTTAAATTAACTCCTGAATGGTTTATAGCAAATATTTTACTTTTGGTTATTTATTATATCATAGATTCATACTATTATAAAAAAGAATCTCCGGAAGCAATTAAAATTGACAAAACTGCTATACGGCCAATTAAGTTGGAGGGCAAATTAAATTTTGTTTGGCTGCTTGGTGTAGTTCTGGCTGTTGCTTTCCTTAATCAACAGTACTTGCCTTTCATAGAGTTGAACGAATTTTTTAAATTTATCCGCGAGGGTGTTATCCTATTGATGGCTGTTCTATCGCTTTTATTTACTACCAAATTAACTAGAGAATCTAACAACTTTACCTGGGAACCGATCAAAGAAGTCGCTTACTTATTTTTGGGTATCTTTATCACAATGGTTCCTTGTTTGCTCTATTTAGAAACCAACGCCTATCACCTTGGAGTAACAACTGCGCAGCAATTTTATTATTATACTGGCGCTCTAAGCAGTTTTCTTGATAACACTCCTACTGCCGTAACCTTTCATTCGTTAGCCGGTGGATTGGGATTGGCAAAAGAAATTGCAGGGATACCGGAGGAATTATTGAAAGCTATCTCGGTTGGTGCGGTTATGTTCGGCAGCATGACTTACATCGGCAATGGTCCAAACTTTATGGTTAAAGCTGTAGCAGAAGAAAACAATATTAAAATGCCAAGTTTCTTTGCTTACATGTACAAGTTTTCGTTAATAGTATTGCTGCCGATATTTATTATTCTGCAGCTTTTATTCATATAAATAAATTTCTCGAAAGGAGACTACAGGCCTAAATCAATTTTCGCGGTCTTGTAGTCTCTGATTATTATCGGTATTAACAAAGAGATAACGAAAGCAGCAATACCAAGAAAATAAAAAACTTGTCCTACTATATTATCATATTCTAACAATCCGATCTCGCCTAATAAGTAGTTCCAATCATGATAAACTTTGTTGCCTCCTAATAAAGGCAACTTTTGCGCACGTGCATCGGCGACATAAACGGATACATTAATAAAGTTTTGACCTAGCCATATTAGAAATATTTGTGTTGTGATTCGTTTCTTTTTCAAAAAATAAAACACTACAAACATCGTTGGGATTAACAGCTGGGTAATTGTTCCGCCAAGTGCATGCAAATATTTTATACCGAAGATACTAAAGATTCCGTGTCCGCCCTCGTGTATCAGCAAATTAACATAATCCACAATGAAAAATTTACCTTCGTTAAAAACTAAATATATAATTAACGGTAATAACAGCACCGAGAAAATCCACGGAAGATAATTTTTGCCGCTGGTTTGTTGTTCCTTGTTGTAAAGCGCTTTCAATTTTCTTCGAACATTTTTCTTAACTTATTAATGTCGCTGGTTAAACCGAGACAGATAATCAGTTTAATTCTTGCTTTTTGCCCGTTAAGATAATCTGCAAAAATAACCCCGGCTTGTTTTAACCATTTACCGGCACCGGGATAACCATAAATATCTAGAGTTTCTCCGGCCGGGCATCTCGATACCAGAATTACCGGAATTCCTTTATCGGTGATATATTTTATCCCCTCGAAAGCTGCCGGCGGTACGTTGCCAACGCCCATTGCTTCAACCACTACACCTTCTGCATTGCTGTCTGCCGAGTACTTAAAAAATTTATGATCCATCCCGGCATAAACTTTTATAAGATCTACATTGGAATTTATTTTCTCCGTTTCTATCGTCTCAAGTTTTCTGGGCAGACGATTGTAAATCACTTTTCCTTTTTCCACAAATCCCAGGGAACCAAAATCTAAACTTCGGAAAGTTTCTATATCTTCGGTGTGGGTTTTTGTTACCTCGCTTGCAGCGTTTACTTCCCCATTTAAACAAACGAGAACCCCCAATCCTTTGCTGTTGGGATTGTTTATTATATGGATCGCATCAATCAAATTACGCGGACCATCCCAATCTGGTTCCGTGCTTGTTTTCATTGCGCCTATAATAACTATCGGCTTCTCGGTTTTAACAGTCAAGTCTAAAAAGTATGCAGTCTCTTCTAATGTATCCGTGCCGTGTGTTACTATAATTCCGTCCACCTCTTGTTTTAAAATCAGCTCTCTAATTTTTTGGGATAGATCAAACATTAGTTCCGGTGTCATGTGCGGACCGGGATAATTGCCGTATTCATAAACGGTTATATTTGCAAGTTTTCTTGCATTGGGTATTATATCTATCAAATCGCGACCTTGAAAAAAAGGAACGGCCGCTTTCGTTTTTTCATCAATCTTCATCGAAAAGGTTCCACCGGTAAATACAACTAAAATATTTTTCAAAAGTTTCTCCTTTTTACCTAAGTAAAATTAAACTCTATTAAGTTCAACAAAAAGTAATATCTATTTTTAAAAATTATTTGCGCATAAAGCAACCAAAACTTATTTTGTAAGTGTGAGAGCGGACGGGAAAAAAGCGTTAATAACTTGTGGATAACTTTTGGTTGTGAAACGTTTCACTTTCTTATCCTTGTTTATTATTCTTTATTAAAAACGTTTTTTCGTGTTGGTTATCAACACTTTTTTCTCCTATCTTATTGTAACTGTGTGTGTTATAAATTGTTTTTAATGTTAATAATTTGTTGATTCTTGTCTGTTATAATTTGCCTTTATCTCTTTATTTAATTAATAAAACTACCATTTCTGCTTATTAATTGTGGATAATATGAATCTCATTATTGAAAACAACACTTTAGCAAAAGACCCAAAAGATATTTGGAAAGAGTGTCTTAGCATAATAAAAGAGAATGTCCCTTTTATAACTTATAATACCTGGTTCTTACCGATCAAACCATTTGAGATAGAAAACAATACTCTTAAAATTTATGTGCCTAACAATTTCTTTATAGAGTGGATCGAAGAACATTACAACACTCTTATTAACAAAACCGTATCGCAAGTTTTAGGTGGTAACGGAAAATTAGCTTATGTTGTTTTAGAAGAGAAGACAGAGCTAACAGAAACACCAACAACTTCCGCCCCATCTTCTTCCCCGGGTATTACGCCGCCCATTACAAAAACAAAAGATTTCGAATCGTACCTAAACCCTAGATATATATTTGACAACTTCATAAAAGGAGAAGGAAACCAGTTAGCACGTGCTGCTGCTATTGCCGTAGGGGAAAGCCCCGGACAAACTTCCTTCAATCCGCTTTTTGTTTATGGCGGCGTTGGATTGGGAAAGACTCATCTAATTCAAGCTATTGGTAATAAAATTTTAGAACGTTACCCGGAGAAGAGAGTTATTTATCTTTCCTCGGATGTATTTACTGTTGAGTTTGTAGAGGCTATCCAAAACAACACTGTTAATGAATTCTCTAATTTCTACAAGAGCATGGATGCTCTTATAATAGATGATATACAATTCTTAGTCGGCAAGGAAAAAACCCAGGATTTGTTCTTTCATATATTTAACACCCTTCACCAAACCGGGAAACAGATAATTCTTTCCAGTGATAAGCCACCAAAAGATTTAAAGGGTTTGAACGAGCGGTTAACTTCCCGGTTTTTATGGGGACTTCAAGCCGATATACAGCCGCCTGATTTAGAAACCAGGATAGCTATACTTAAGAACAAAAGTCTAACGTATGGTATGGAGTTAAAGAATGAAATACTTGAGTATATCGCTTATAATATCACGTCCAATATTAGGGAACTCGAGGGGTGTTTAATTAAATTACTTGCCAACTCTTCCCTTAACTCTAAAGAAATCGATTTTGAACTAGTAAAAAAAACCGTGCGTGAGGTCTCCACTAACAAACAAGTTAATATTTCAATTGATCATATAACTAAAATCGTATGTGAGTTTTTTAACGTAGAAGAAAATAAAGTAAGAGAAAAAAATAGACGTAAAGAGGTAGTATTGGCAAGACAAGTTGCAATGTATCTTTCGAAGCAGCTCACCAAGTCCTCGCTAAAAACTATCGGGCTACACTTCGGCGGTAGGGATCATTCAACGGTTATACATGCACAGTCTTCCATAGAACAGATGATAACCGGTGATTCAAAAATGTCCGAATTGATAGAATCTTTAAAAAATAAAATTGAGCTTGGTGTTTCTTAATTATTTAAATTGTTAAAAGAATGTTAACTACTGTGTGGTTTCTTGTTGATAACTAACGGAGGATTTTTCACGCTTAATTATCTTTAACTTATTAACATCTTTTTACCGCCAGTTTGTTTATATCTTATTGATGTTAGCATTTATTTTCAATAGTAAATTTTGGTTATCAACATATTAACATCTTTATTATTATTAGATATTACTTATATATAAACTTCATATAATATTAATGCGGTTAATAACTATACCAACAAACACAACTAAAATTGAAAGTCTATCCTATTTTTGATATTTTTTGACTCAACTTGGAGAAGAAATATGGAATTCAAAGTTAACAGCAAAGAACTCGAAAAACTACTCGGTAAAATCATCCCGGCTGTACCTACCAGAACACCAATGCCTATACTCGAGAATTTCTTATTCGAAGTTAAAGACGGGCAGTTAACAGTATATGCTACAGACTTGGAAATATCGTTGAAGTCTTCTCTTAATGTTGTTACGGAAGAAAATATAAAATTGGTTGTTCCGGCGAGACTTTTGAACGATATCGTACGCTCCTTAAAAGAAACTACGATACATTTTAAATTAACAACAAATAAAAAACTCAATTTAATTACAGACACCGGAAAGTATTCTTTAAGCTATTTAGACCCGGAAGAGTATCCGGAAATTCCTACCATAACCGCAGATAAAAACAACAAAGACATAAACGAAGTAAACATAGATGGATTAGAACTGAGACAAGCATTTGAAAAAAGTGCGTTTGCTATGAGCAAAGAAGAAATGCGACCGGCAATGATGGGCACTTTGTTTGAATTCACCGAAGAAGGATTGCGATTTGTTACTACCGATGGACATAGGTTGGTGAACTTGTTAAAGAAAAATATAAAAGCAAATTTTAACCAGCAGTATGTAATACCCGAAAGAGCGGTCTCCGTTTTAATGAAAGTTTTGGATGAGAAAGAAGTAAAAATTCATTTAACCAAAACTTATGTATCGTTCAAACTGAGCGATATAGAATTAATTACCAGGTTGATTGCACAAAAGTATCCGGACTATTCCAGTGTTATTCCGTTGGAGAATGAATACTTAATGAAGGTAAACACTAAAGAGATTCACGATTCGATAAAAAGAATGATGCTTTTCTCTACATCCAGTACAAGAAGGGTAAAATTCTCAATAAGCAAAGAAAACTTAGACATATCCGCGGAAGATTTGGATATTGGTGCATCGGGAGAAGAGAAGGTTGCTTGTTCATACAACGGAGAAAATTTAGAGATCGGTTTTAACTCTGCTTATGTGAATGATATTTTAAATCATATAGCCGGGGAAGAAGATATAACCTTCAAACTCCACTCACCAACAAAAGCAGTTATAATAGAACCGGTTCAGAAGAAAGAAAACCAGGATTTATTGATGCTGTTGATGCCGGTGCGTTTGAATACTTAAAATGGTTCTTAAGCAAATCGATTTGCAAAACTTCAGGCTGCATAGTAGTACCGCTTTGAACTTTTCCGATAAACTAAATTTAATAATTGGCGGGAACGGACAAGGTAAAACAACAATACTGGAAGCAATCTATTACCTAAGCACATCGAAGAATATTAATCTTGCTTCAGAAAATGATGTAGTTAGTTTCGGGAAAGAATACTTTGAGGCAAAGGGTATGTTTGCCGGGTTGTCTAATAACAGCGCCAGAATTTATTATGATAACTTCAAAAACAAAAAAAATTATTTTCTTGATGATAAACAGGTTTTTAGAGTTTCGGAAATAATAGGCAAATTTCCTATTGTAACACTTATTCAATCGGACCACGCAATTACTCAAGGAGCGCCGGCAGAAAGAAGAAGATTTGTGGATTCAGTTATATCCCAGGCAAGCCATGCTTATTTGGACATACTTTTGGATTATAATAAGGTTTTAAAACAGCGGTCTTCGTTACTGGCACGGATTAAAGAAACAAATAGTAAAATATTATTGGAACAACTTGAAGCGTGGACGGATTCCCTGATTACCAATGGGGCAGAATTAATTAAACATAGATTGCTATTTGTTAAAGAATTTATTCCATACTTGAAAGAAGCATATAGAAATATAATCGAAGAAGCTGAAGAACCAGTTATAGAGTACGATACATTCCAAAATATTGACGAGCAGAATACAATTCAAAGATATAGAGAAGAGCTAGCAGTTTTGTATGAAGACGAATTAAGAAGAGGTATGAACTTAGCCGGACCGCATAGAGACGATTTTATTTTTTATATCAACGGTAAAGAGCTGAAACGTTTTGGATCGCAAGGACAACATAAAACCTATCAGATAGCCTTGAGATTTGCACAGTTCTTTTTTATAAAGGAAAAACTTGGCAAGACCCCGATTTTTTTGATGGACGATGTTTTTGGAGAACTTGATACTTTCCGCGCAAAGAGAATAAGCGAATATTTATCTAAGATTGGACAAGCATTTATAACAATGACTGATTTTTCAAAGATAGAAGAGTTAAATCTTACCGGGGAAAGTAAAATAATAAAAGTTGAAAATGGCACGGCGCAGTACGTTTAATATTAAAAGCATTACCGATGTTATAGAAAAAGAAAAGGAGTTTGAAAACTTACGAGCAACAATTAAAAATTATGACGTAGTAGAAAATTTCAAATATATTTTTCCCGAACTTGCTAAAATAGCGGAAGCGGTAAAGCTCTATAAAAAAACGCTCTTTCTAAAAGTTGAAAATTCTGTGTGGAAAAGCGAACTCAATTTCCAAAAGAATGCTTTAATAGAAAAAATTAATAAACACTTTAAAGAAGAAGTAATTAAAACAATAAAATTTTTATAAAGGAAATACTCAGATCAACATGGCAAAAGAAAACGAAATCAAAAACGGAAATGGTAATTATACCGCGGAAAGCATCAATGTATTAAAAGGACTTGAAGCAGTACGCAAAAGACCGGCAATGTATATAGGCGATGTCGGCTCGCGCGGTCTTCATCACCTGATAAACGAAGTTGTTGATAACTCTATAGACGAAGCTCTTGCCGGTTATAACGACCGGGTTATTGTTACGATCAACAAAGAAGGAAGCGTAACAGTTGAAGATCAAGGACGGGGTATTCCGGTTGACATGCACCCGGTCGAAAAAAAATCGGCACTTGAAGTTGTTATGACCGTACTTCATGCCGGCGGAAAGTTCGATAAAAATTCCTATAAAGTTTCGGGTGGCTTACATGGTGTTGGTGTTTCGGTAGTTAATGCTCTTTCGGAGTGGTGTAAGGTAGAAGTTAAACGTGACGGAAAAATTTATACTCAAGAATATCATAGAGGAATTCCTAAAGCACCGGTTAAACAAACGGGTACTTATAAAAGCGATAGAACCGGAACCACAATAACATTCAAGCCGGATAAAGAAATTTTTAAGGTAACAAAATTTAATTTTGATACTGTTGCCGAAAGAATGCGCGAGCTTGCATATTTGAACAAAGAAGTTTCTATGACTCTAAAGGATGAAATAGAAAATCTAGAAGAAACTTACAAGTTCAAAGGCGGATTGATTGATTTTGTAAAATACCTCGACGAAAACCGTTCGCCGATACACAAGCCGATTTATATCGAAGGAGAACGAGACAACACGCCGGTAGAAATAGCATTCGAATACAGCGATTCCTATTCCGAAAATGTTCATTCTTATGTAAACAATATTAATACTATTGAAGGAGGCACTCACCTTGTTGGATTTAGAACAGCTCTTACAAGAACATTTAATAATTATGCATATAAAAACGGTTTAATAAAAGAGAGTAATAAAATAACGCTTTCCGGCGATGATTTTAAGGAAGGATTAACAGCAGTAATATCGATTAAGGTAATGGAACCACAGTTTGAAGGGCAAACGAAAACAAAGCTTGGCAACGGAGAAGTTAAATCCGCAGTAGAAATGCTGGTGGGAGAAAAACTTTCCGAATACTTAGAAGAAAATGCGTCGGTAGCAAAAAAAATTATTGATAAATGTATGCGGGCGGCAGAGGCACGTGAAGCTGCACGTAAAGCACGAGAACTTGTGCGAAGAAAAAATGCACTCGACTCGATGCATCTGCCGGGTAAACTTGCAGATTGTTCGATCAACGATCCCGAACATTGCGAGATATACATAGTGGAAGGGGATTCTGCCGGCGGCTCGGCTAAACAAGGACGCGATAGAAGATTCCAGGCGATTCTGCCGATCAAAGGAAAAATTTTGAATGTGGAAAAAGCAAAGATCAATAAGATTCTTGAGAATCAAGAAATCCAGGCGATGATTTCTGCAATAGGCGCCGGTATAGGCGAGGAATTCGATCCGGCTAAGTCGCGCTACGGAAAAATTATTTTAATGACTGATGCCGACGTGGACGGAAGCCATATTAGAACGCTTCTGCTTACGTTTTTGTACCGGCACATGAAGGAATTGATAGCTGAAGGAAAAGTTTATATAGCACAGCCGCCGCTTTACAAAATCAAAAAAGGGAAGGAAGAACATTACGCTTTTGATGATGAAGAACGTGATAAGATTTTAAAGCGCTTGAAAGCGGACGGTAAAGGAAAAAAAGAAGAGGTAGAAATTTTAGAAACAGAAGAAGCTGCAGAAACAGAAGAAGGAATTGTACAGACGAAAGGAATAATTATTTCGCGTTACAAAGGTTTGGGCGAGATGAACCCCGAACAGCTTTGGTCAACAACAATGAATCCTGAAACACGGACAGTGCTGCAAGTTAATCTTGAAAGTGCAGCAGCAGCAGATAAAATTTTTGAAACATTGATGGGCGACGCAGTAGAACCGAGACGCGAGTTTATCGAGAAACATGCGAAGTACGCTAATCTCGACATTTAATTCTGAGGAGTCCCGATAAAATCGGGACGATGAAGAATCTCTAATGCTAATGAGTAAAAGATACTTCGCCTTGCTCAGTATTAAATATGAATGATAAGCATACATATCAACATCCGATAACGGATTTTGCGCGAAAAGATTTTACTGCGCTCAATAGAAATTTAACTATTGATGAAGCGTTGCGAAAAATAAGAACAGAAGGTTTGGGCGAAAGAATAGTTTATTTTTATGTTGTTGATGAAGAACAAAAACTTGTCGGTGTTCTGCCCACGCGCAGAATACTTACGGCTCAACCCGATCAAAAACTTGGTGAGTTGATGGTTAAGAATGTTGCATCGTTAAATAACAATGCAACGGTTTATGATGCGTGCGAGTTCTTTGCAGTATATAGATTTTTAGCTTTCCCGGTGATAGACGCGGAAAGAAAAATAGTTGGAATTGTTGATGTTAATTTGTTTACCGACGAGCTGCTTGATTTCTCCGAACGACAGAAGGTGCATGATGTTTTTGAATCGATCGGTTTTCAAATTTCAGAGGTAAAGAATGCAACACCGCTTAAGGCATGGAGAATCAGGTTTCCGTGGCTGCTTGCAACAATATTAAGCGGAACAGTGTGCGCGCTTCTCGCCGGAATGTTCGAAGCAACGTTAGCAGAAAGTTTGGTAATAGCTTTTTTTCTTACACTGGTTCTTGGTTTGGGCGAAAGCATGAGCATTCAATCGATGACGTTAACAGTGCAGTCGTTACATACAGCGCAGCCGTCGTTGAAATGGTATATGAAAAATCTGTTGAGAGAATCTCAGACAGCAATGCTGATCGGTCTAAGCAGTGGCGCTTTTGTTGCCGTAGTGGTGTTATTATGGAAAGGAGAACTTGTTACTTCGTTTGTTATCGGAACGAGTATTTTAATTGTACAGATCACGGCGGCAGTAATTGGCTTAAGCGTCCCGGCATTATTGCATAAAACTAAATTAGACTTAAAAGTCTCCGCCGGACCAATTACACTTGCGATGACTGATGTTCTTACAATTTTGCTTTATATGGGATTAGCAACAATATTTTAATAAGAAATGAAAATAGATAAAGAACACATAATAGAATTTCTTAAAGGCAAAAAAGAATACTTGCAAGAAAAGTACGGTGTAACAAGTATTTCCCTTTTTGGCTCGTATGCTCGCGGAGAAGAAACGGAGGAAAGTGACATAGATTTTTTTGTAGAGATGCAGCCGGATTTCTTTAAAAGATGCGAATTGATAGAATATCTAGAAAAACAATTCGGGCACAAAGTAGATGTTGTAAGAAAGCATTCTAACATTAGAAAAAGATTTTTAGAAGAGTTGGAAAAAGAGGCATTATATGTCTAATGAACTTCTATACAAGAAATTGCTTGATATAGACGAGGCGATTTCAAAGATTAAAAAAAGTTTTGAAAACATAAAAACACCCGAAGATTTTCTTAGAGATCAAGACACAATAGATAAACTTGATGCAATCTCAATGCGCCTTCAGGCAATAGGTGAAGTGTTAAAAAAAATTTCAAAAGATTTTCTAGGTGCATTAGAGCAACACCCGGAAGTTGACTGGAAAGGTGCAATCAATTTTCGCGATAAGATTTCACATCATTATTTTGATATAGATTCGGAAGAAATCTATAAGATTTGTAAAATTCATATTCCTATACTTGATAATGCAATAAAGAAGATTATAGCAGATGTAGATAAGAAATTAAATTAAAAAGCAATCCGGAATTCCCAAATCATAAATAATAAATAGAAAAACATGACTACAATTTTCGAGAAAATAATACCCGTATCGTTAGAAGAAGAAATGAAATCATCTTACATCGATTATGCGATGAGCGTAATAGTTGCCCGCGCTTTGCCCGATGTAAGAGACGGATTAAAACCGGTTCACCGCAGAGTTCTGTTCGGAATGCACGAACTCGGGGTGCCGCATAACAAACCGTATAAAAAATCCGCACGTATCGTTGGAGAGGTTCTCGGTAAATATCATCCGCACGGCGATACAGCAGTTTATGATTCAATGGTGCGGATGGTTCAGGATTTTTCACTGCGCTATCCATTAGTAGATGGACAAGGAAATTTCGGATCGATCGATGGCGACAGTCCGGCGGCAATGCGTTATACAGAAGCAAGATTAGCACGTATAGCAGACGAAATGCTTCGCGATCTCGACAAAAACACCGTTGATTTTGTTAACAACTTCGACGAATCATTACAAGAGCCCACAGTTCTTCCGGCATACTTACCGAACTTACTTATCAACGGCGCAAGCGGTATTGCCGTTGGTATGGCAACAAATATTCCACCTCACAACCTTGGAGAAATCATAGACGGTCTTATTGCTACAATAGAAAATCCGAAACTGAAACCCGAAGAGTTGATGAAATATGTTAAAGCTCCGGACTTTCCGACCGGCGGAATAATTTACGGTTACGACGGAGTAAAAGAGGCATTCTTAACCGGAAGAGGAAGAATAGTATTACGCGCTAAAGCTAACATAGAAGTTATGAAAAACGAGCGCGAGAATATTGTCATCACGGAAATTCCATATCAAGTTAACAAAGCAGCGCTGATAGAAAAGATTGCCGACCTTGTTAGAGAAGGAAAGATTGACGGCATTTCAAATATCCGGGACGAATCTGACCGTGATGGTTTGCGCGTTGTAATCGAAATGAAACGCGATGGACAGCCGGCAGTAACGCTCAACCAGCTTTTCAAACACACGCAGATGCAAGTGACTTTTGGTGTTATAATGCTTGCGCTTGTTAATGGTGTTCCGAAAGTATTAACACTCCAACAAATGATGCAGCATTTCCTCGATCATAGGATGGATGTGCTGGTCCGCAGAACGAAATATGATCTCGATGCTGCCGAAAGACGCGCCCACATTTTAGAGGGCTATATAATTGCTCTCGATAACATCGATGCGGTGATTGAGACAATCAAAAAATCGCGTGATGTTGAAACTGCTAAAAATAATTTGATGAAAAAGTTCAAACTCTCGGAAATTCAAGCGAAAGCAATTCTCGACATGAGGTTGCAGCGCTTAACGGGACTTGAACGTAAAAAGATAGAGGACGAATACAAAGAAACGATTAAGCTCATTCAAAAATTAAAAGCGATTCTCGGAAACGAAAAATTGAGAAAGCAAATTATCAAAGACGAGCTTCTTGCTCTTCGTGAAAAATATGCAGATGAAAGAAGAACAGAAATAGTCCGCGACTTCAAAGAATTTTCGCTCGAAGATATAATTGCCGAAGAAGATGTTGTTGTTACAATCTCACACCAGGGATTCATTAAGAGATTCCCGGTTAGCGGATACCGCAGACAAGCACGCGGCGGCAAAGGTGTAATCGGAGCCGGTTCGAAAGAGGAAGATTTCATCGAGCATATGTTCGTAGCTTCAACGCACCATTACATCATGTTCTTTACGGATCGCGGAAAATGTTATTGGCTTAAGGTTCACGAAATTCCGGAAGGCGGACGTGCGGCCAAAGGAAGATCGATATTAAATCTAATTGAAAAAGAAAAAGAAGAAAAAATAACCGCATTCGTAACTGTCAAGGAATTTACGGATGATAAATTTATTGTGATGGCGACCGAAAAAGGCACAGTGAAAAAAACGGTTCTCTCGGCATACTCGAATATCAGGCGCGGAGGAATTAATGCAATATCGCTTGCTGCCGGAGACAGATTGATCGAAGCAAAACTAAGCGAGGGGAAGAACGATATAATTATCGGAACAAGTAACGGAATGGCAATTCGTTTCAACGAAAAAGATGTTCGCGATATGGGAAGAACCGCAACCGGCGTGCGCGGTGTGCGCCTTGGTAAAAACGACGTAGTGATAGGAATGATTGTAGTGCGTAATGCTACAACGTTGATGGTGGTTACCGAGAAAGGATTCGGCAAACGTTCGGAGATAGAAGATTATAGATTAACACGGCGCGGTGGAAAAGGTGTTATCACGGTTAAAACTTCCGAGCGTAACGGAAAGTTAATAGCAATGAAAGAAGTGAACGATAGTGACGAACTGGTAATAATCACGACCGGCGGAATGGTAATCCGGCAATCAGTATCCGAACTTCGCGTGATGGGAAGAAATACGCAAGGTGTACGCTTGATTCGTTTGAACGAAGGCGATGACATTGCAGATATTGCTCGCGTAATTCCGGAAGAAGAAAACGGAAACGGGGTAGAATAAATATTTAATAAAAAGGTATTGTTGAACCTAATGAGGCCGGTTTTTCTCCGAGTACCTCTGTGATTTCTCGGTGGAACTCTGAGTAAGTTATTTTTCATTTCACGGAGGAATACAGAAAAACCGCAGAGTTCTACAAAGTGAAACTATAAATTCAGGATTTTCTGATGCATACATTGTAGGAAAAAATAAAAATGTCCCATAACACAAATCTTCAATTCGATTCTAAATGTGTTCACAGCGGAATGAGCGATTATGAATTTGGCCCGGTCGTTCCCCCGATATATCAAACATCAACATTTCAGTTTGAGTCTGCCGAGCACGGCGCATCGCTCTTTAAGGGTGAGGCGAACGGCTACATATATACACGAATGAAAAACCCCACAGTTGAAGCAATGGAAAATGCTGTTGCAGAACTTGAAGGCGGTTACAAAGCGCTGGGCTGCGCAAGCGGAATGGCCGCAATAAGCACCGTTTTCATTACACTTCTTCAATCCGGCGATCACGTAATTTGCAGCAAATCTGTTTATGGTCCAACAATGACGTTGCTGCATACAGTACTGAGCAAGTTCAATATTGAATCAACATTTGTAGATACCGACGTTGCCGAAGAAATTGAGCGCGCAATAAAACCTAACACAAAAATTATTTATGTCGAATCGCCAGCAAACCCGGTTATTGCCATTACCGATCTTGAAGCAGCAGCAAAACTCTCACACAGAAATAACGCTCTCTTTATAGTTGATAATACATTTATGAGTCCGGCATTGCAGAACCCGTTTAAGTTTGGTGCGGATGTTGTTCTTCACAGCATGACAAAATTTTTAAATGGCCACGCAGATGTTGTTGCCGGAATTGTTGTTGTTAAAGACGAAGAGATGTATTCGAAGATGCGCAGAACATTAAATCAGCTTGGCGGCGTGATCGATCCGTTTAATTCGTTTCTTGTTCACCGGGGATTAAAAACATTATCGATAAGAATGCAAAGGCACTGTGAGAATGCACAGCTTATTGCGGAGTATCTTGAGAACCACCCGAAAGTAAAATGGGTACGCTACCCCGGATTAAAAAGTCACCCGAATTATCAAGTAGGACTAAAGCAGCATTATGGACACGGCGGAATGATCTCCTTTGAACTCAAGGGGGGATTTAAAGCCGGTGAAACAGTTATGAATAATGTTAAACTTTGCAAACTCGCAGTATCGCTTGGCGGTGTAGAGACATTAATTCAACACCCGGCAAGCATGACCCACTTAACCATGGGGGAAGAAGCGCGGAAATCCGCCGGCATTACGGAAGGACTTGTTCGGCTATCAGTCGGAATCGAAAACGTGAAAGATATTATTGATGATCTTGAAAACGCACTCAAAAAAATTCCGGAGAAAGTAATAGCAGAATAACTATTTCATTGCTGCGACGGATTAAAAAGCGTGATCTTCAGCTACAAATAATTGACAGCCATAAAACACAAATTATGAGAAAGGAATAGGAGAATAATGAAAAATAAATTTCTTCTTTCTGCCCTCCTTTTTATTGTGCAGTTGTTTTCATCTCAAATAAAAGCACAACAATCAACTCTTCCTTTGCCGCTCAATATTCAACGCGCATACGAAAACAGAACTCGAACCTTCGAAGGAAAGCCCGGACTAAATTATTGGCAGAACAATTCCGTTTATAAAATCAAAGCGGAACTTGACCCGGTATCACGTAAACTTTCCGGCGAAGAATCAATAGTGTATTTTAATAATAGTCCGGACACCCTAACACAGATAGTTCTTCATCTTTACCCAGATTTTTACCGTAAAGGTAATGCACGGGATTTTGAAGTTGATGCGGACGTAATCAATGATGGAGCAGTAATTGAAAAATTAATTGTTAACGGAGAAGAATTAAAAATAGATGGCGGCAAAACTTCTCCGAGGCGCGAAGGAACAAATCTTTTTATTCCGCTTTCAAAAAATCTTTTCCCAAAGAGATCGGTTGAAATAAAGATAGACTGGAATTACACAATTGCAAACAAATCACAAGTAAGAACCGGTGCGTATGACAACACATCTTTCTTTGTTGCGTATTGGTATCCGCAAATTGCAGTCTATGATGATATTGACGGCTGGGATGTTTTGTCCTATACGGGCCAAGCGGAAATGTATAACGACTTCAATGATTATGAAGTAGAAATAACGGTACCGGAAGGATTTCTCCTATGGTCAACGGGCGTTTTACAAAACCCGGAAGAAGTTTATTCACAAAACGTTCTAGAAAGATATAAGAACGCATCCCGATCGGATAAAATAATTAACATCGTTACAAAAAAAGATTCGGAAAATAGAAACGTAACGACAGACAAAGAAAAACTCGTTTATAAAATCAGGGCGGAATACGTTCCCGATTTTGCATTTGCAGTCAGCGATCATTACTTGTGGGATGCTTCGAGTCTTGTTGTAGATAAGCAAACCGGAAGAAGAACATTTATCTCTGCGGCTTACAATAAAAACACGGAGTATTTTTCGAACGTAGCAGAAATAGCACGCAAAGCAATCGAAAGTTTTTCGGCAGAGATTCCGGGTGTACCGTATCCGTATCCGCTTATGACGGTTTTTAACGGGCAAGGCGGAATGGAATTTCCAATGATGTGTAACGACTCCGCCATAGAAGATCTTATAGGAACAGTACACGTAACATCTCACGAAATTTGTCACACATATTTTCCGTTTTATATGGGAATCAACGAGAAAAAATATGCTTGGATGGACGAAGGCTGGGCAACAATGCTTCCGTTTGATTTTCAAACAGAGAAAGCGCCCGGGTACGATCCGCGGACGCGCAATGCACAAAGCTATTCAGAATTTGCCGGAAGCGAAACAGACACGCCGCCGAGAACACTTTCCTATCTCATAAAAAATCCGGCATATCGTACGGCATCATATAGAAGACCCGGTGCTGCATACGAATTCCTAAGACAATTTCTTGGCGATGAAAAATTTCTCAAAGCACTTCACGAATACATGGATAGATGGAATGGCAAGCATCCTCTCCCGTATGATTTCTTTTTTACTTTTGATCAAACCACCGGAGAAAATTTAGATTGGTATTGGAAGCCGTGGTTCTTCGAAAACAACTACCCCGATCTTACTTTATCGGCAAACAAGGTTAACAATGAAATAAAAATCACGGTTAAGAACAAAGGCGGTCTGCCGCTTCCGGTAATTATTAAATTTTATTTTGAAGACGGTACCGAAGAAATTATTTTCAGTGCCGCAGCAGATCTATGGAAAGACGGGAAAACGGAAATACTTCACACAACCGGTTCAAAAGAGAAAGTAAAAAGAATTGAACTCGGAACAACACAAGTACCGGATGTAAATTTAGAAGACAATGTTGTTGTTTTGAAGTAATACAAAAATGTTCTAACTGGCGAATTAAAAATTATCAACATATACGGGGGTCCCGTGAAAATCAAATTTTCTTTTACAGTAATAACATTAATAATGGTATTTGTTCTTGTTGGAATCACCCAGGCTCAAAATTCTTCTCTATACATACCGGGCAACATATTGAAAGCTTATGAAAAGGGAACGCGTTCCTACGAGGGAAAACCGGGACCCGGTTATTGGGTGAATCATTCGGACTATACGATAAAGGCAGAACTCTTTCCCGAAACACGCACCGTAAAAGGTCACGCACTAATCACTTATTATAATAACAGCCCCGATTCGCTTACACAATTTGTGTTTAGATTATACCAGGATATTTTCAAAAAGGGAAACGCACGCGATTGGCCAATGAATGTTAACGATATAACAGATGGTGTCGAAATAGACACATTAATAATTAACGGTAGAGGAATTGATTTTTATTCTAAACAATATCGTGTTGCAAGATCATCGACCAATTTGGTAATAAACAGATTGCCGGAGAGAATTGCGCCAAACTCATCTGCCGAAATCGAAATTTCATGGAGCTTAGTTATTCCCGAAGAAACACGTTTAAGAATGGGTGCTTACAGCGATTCGACCTTTTATATTGCGTATTGGTATCCGCAAATAGCAGTTTATGATGATGTAGATGGATGGGATAAACAAGAATATGGCGGTACCGTAGAGTTTTACAATGATGCCGGCAATTTTGATGTTGAGATTACAACGCCGGGCGATTTTATTGTTTGGGCAACCGGCGTTATCCGGAATGCTCAAGAAAATTTAGCACCGGAAATCTATGAAAGATATCAACAAGCTCTCAATTCCGACGAGGTTGTTAGAATTGTTACTGTTGATGATTACAAAAACAAAAAAGTTACTCAGGGGAAAGAAAAAAATGTCTGGAAATTTAAAGCAGAGAACGTTCCCGATTTTTCTTTTGCGGCATGTTCAAATTATTTATGGGATGGATCCAGCACAGAAGTTGATTTAACCGGCAGAAAAGTTTTTGTCGAAGCGGTTTATCCGCCTGACGGAAAATTCCAGGAAGAAGTTGCACTATTCGGGCGCCTCTCGGTTGAAACACTTTCCAATGATTGGCCTGGAATTCCTTTCCCATATCCAAAGGTTACGGTTTTCAATGGTGAAAGAAAGTGGGGCGGCGGAATGGAATCGCCAATGATGTGTAATAACGGAACATACGGCAACAGAGCCGGCCAGATCGGCGTTACACTCCACGAGATTGCCCACACATACTTTCCGTTTTTTATGGGCACCAATGAAAGAAAATACGCGTGGATGGATGAGGGCTGGGCTTCGTTTTTCACTTTTGACCTTGTAAAAAATATGGAACCGGAAGCGGACGAACTGCCGGGATTTGTGAATGCGCTTTCATATTCACTAGGTAAAGATTTTATGCTTCCGCTTGTTACACCTTCGTATTCCGTTAAAACACAAGGTTACGGATTAATGGCGTATCAGCAGCCGGCTGTTGCATATTTGATCTTAAGAGACTTTCTAGGTGATGAACTGTTTAAGAAATGTCTGCATGATTATATGAACACATGGAACGGAAAACATCCGCTTCCTTATGATTTCTTTTTTACTTTCAATAGAATAGCGGGAGAGAACTTAGACTGGTTCTGGAAACCGTGGTTTTTTGAACAAGGATTTTCGGACCTTTCTATTGACGGAGTAAATTTTGAGAAGGATAAAAATTTAACCGTAATGGTTAAAAACCTTGGCAGCTACCCGGTGCCGATAGATATAAAAGTTTTTTACTCAGACGGCGCCGAAGAATTATTCCATCAACCGGCATCAGTTTGGAAAAACGGAGAAAAAGTTTTTCCATTTAAAATTTATAAAGCTAAAGAATTTAAAAGGATAGAACTGATTTCCGTATTAGGACCCGATACTGATTCAAAAGGAAATATTTACGAAGCAAAATAATCACAGTACGAAGAAATCTTATTTTAAGACCCGCCAATCGGCGGGCTTTTGTTTGGCAACACACCACATAAAAGCCACTTGTATTTAAGAAAAACTTAACCTACTTTTAATCAGACACAACATCCCACTTGTGGCGAACCATCTTCTCTTAATGAAAATCTGAAAATTATTAGGAGCCAAAATATGCTTAAAAAAATTACAGTATTTTTTTTGATGTTATTCTTGAGCATTACCTACGGACAATCCGACTTTAACGCGGAGGTTAACAAAATAAATTATGAAAATTATACACCGCCAACTCCGGACGGATTGTTTACAATCTCATATACACCGGGCGCCCAGGGTGCATATTTGAGTGTTGGTGCCCAGAATAATTCCAATTCCATGTTTGATATAATTGTTTCGAACTTATATTTACCTTCGAGTTCCGAAGCCAATTTTGACCCGGTGAATGGACCGGTTGAATTTTCTACTACATTTGATTTCACAACAATATCTTCCCCTCCTTATAGCTTACCGGTCTCTCTTACTTTATATATTCACATTTTAACATCTCCCGGTTTTTATCCTTTTGATCCTTCAACATGGTTCGATACAAAAGTAGTTAACGTTACGGAAATTATAGATGATAAAAATGGAAGCATTGTGCCGCCGGAACAAAACATAACAATAAAATCTGTTGTCAAATTTGGGCACACAGCCGGGGATCCTAGATCGGACTATCAATACCGGGGTGAAGACGCGCCCAACCTGGATTTGAACGACTCCGAAAATGGAGATACCGATACGTATGCCGGCGATAAAAATGCATGTGTTCCAACGGCTACTGCAAACAGTATAAAATGGATGGAACAGACATATACCGATATTAATCTTCCGGCGGAAATGACACTTAGGAATACTATGCAGACCTTGAGCGGTTTGATGAAAAGAGAACGTAATGAAGGAACCACAACGGAAAACATGGTTAGCGGAAAACTCGATTTTATGGAACAATATAATCTCCCGGTCGAAATAAAGTTCCAAGCGTTCTATGTGAACGGGAATGTCGGAAGTACAAGCGGAAATTCTATCGGGAGAAATTTTAATGAAAAAGCCAACAATGTTAACAAACCGCCAACGTGGGAATTCCTAAAGAAGATGATGAAGGACGGCGAAGATGTTGAAATGAATTATACATGGCGCAACAGCACAGATAATAAATGGTATGCCCACAGTGTGAATGTAACGGGAATAAATGAATTTGAAAGCGGGGTAAAGAAGATCGCTTTTAAACACGATAGAAGACAAGGTGTAACCGGCGGATTGAAGGAAGAAGTTCACCAGGTTACTGTTGATGCGGATGGCTGGATGAGATTCGGCGAACATAATGAAAATTTTATAAGGGACGTTGTTGTTGAAAGCCCGATTATTCAAGAAGGAAGAGAAACTGCCGCATGGTTAAACGAACTTTTTGCGAATTCAGGACCAAACAAAATTTCAAACTCTCAACTAGATACCGAGTATATCGAAATCGCTCTCAGTAGCGCGGTCACAGACCTTGCTCAATACACAATCACTCTTTATAACGGGACTACCGGCGAATCATATGCAACATATACATTGAATCAATTTACGGTTGGAAACACGGCAAATGGATTAACCACGTACTATATGAATTTTGGCAGCAACGAAATTGTTAACCCGTCCGGCGTTGCAATTAGCTACACCGGTACTGTGATACAAAATCAGTTTTTAAGTTTTGGCGGATCGTTCACAGCAGTGGATGGAGACGCAACCGGGTTAACAAGCACAAACATAGGCAATGTTGTAACCGGTTATTCATTACAGCTTTCGGGCAGCGGCGATCGTTATTCGCAGTTCGGCTGGATTTATGGAAATGGTTCGCCGGGGCTGGTAAATACAGACCAAACATATAGCGCCGCATCATTATCGGCGCCGGTAATGCAATCACCGGCGGATACACAAAGAAATTTATCCGGCACTATTGATTTTAATTGGGGCGCAGTAACCGGCGCAACTCATTACCACTTGCAGTTATCCACAGAGCCATATTTTGTAACCGGCAATATCTTAGACGAAAACAATATCAGTACAAATTCATTCTCAACAGTAATAGCAGAGAAAGGAATAAAAATTTATTGGAGGATTAGAGCAGAAAACAATGACGGTGTTAGCGCCTATTCGGGCACACGTTATTTTACAACACGACTCGATGCGCCGACTAATCTTTCGATTTCACTTGATCAAAACAATAGACCGTCGTTAACGTGGATAGATAATGCCGCAAATGAAGCCGGATTTATTATTGAGAGAAAAAATGGGGGTATTAGCGGCGGCGGTACATATTCCGAAATTGGAAATGTAACATCGATATCATTCACCGACGAAACGGTTGTAACTAATAATATATATACATATAGAATTTATACTTATAACAATGATGCAGAATCAGAATATTCCAACGAAGCAGAAATAGAAGTAACAGCAGCTCCTCTTAACGCACCTACTACAGTTTTGCCAAACGATGGATCGAGAAACCTCTCCGGTAACGTCAATATTACCTGGAATGCAGTGCCCGGCGCAACCAAATACCGGCTTCAAATATCAACAGATACTGATTTTACAAGCGGAGTGATATTAGATCAACAAAATATAACCGATACCACATTTACTTTTGCAATAACACAAATGGGCGTAAGAATATACTGGAGAGTAAGAGCAGAAAACGACAATACTCAAAGCAGCTATTCAACAGCAAAGTATTTTACAACGCGGTTGACTACACCGACTAATTTAGTTGTGACGTTGGGTCAAAACAACATACCGGAATTGACGTGGACAGATAACTCTAATAACGAAAGTGGTTTCAAAGTTGAAAGAAAAAACGGAGTTATTAACAGTACAAATCCATACAGCGAAATTGCCAACGTAACAACAATAAGTTATAACGATCCGACCGCACTCCCGAACAGCACTTATACTTACAGAGTATATGCTTATAACAACGATGCTGAATCGGGGTATTCTGCCGCGGCACAGATTAGCATACCAACATCGGTAGATGACGAAGCAATTCCTACAAAGTATGTGCTGTATCAGAATCATCCGAACCCGTTTAATCCAACAACGGTGATTAAGTTCGCAATCCCCGAAGCATCCCATGTTAAATTGGAAGTTCTAAATCTACTGGGCGAGACAATAGCGGAATTAAAGAATGAGTATCTATCACCGGGCTATTACGAAACTAATTTTAATGCAAATAATTTGCCGAGTGGAATATATATCTATCGTTTAGTAACCGATAAATACAGAGCAATTAAGAAAATGATGTTTGTAAAATAGTGTTGTATTGATGTAAGAAAAAGGCGGGTAAATTTTATCCGCCTTTTTTGTATAAAAAAACTTTGTTGAAAAGTAATTAACAATGTCAAATAAACACCGGGTGCCAGGAAGAATAGAAAATCATGCTTTCATTAAGCTATTCTATAACCACGTCACATGCATCATTGTTATTAAATATGGGAATTCATAAACTTGTTACACCTAAAAATGGGGATGGAACATTGAAAAAGTTTTTGGCGATCTATTTTTTATTCGGCGTTTTAATTTATCCACAAGAAATAATTCAAAAGGGGAATCAAATATATCTTTCGAACACGCTCGTTGTGAAACTCAAAGGAGCCAAAACAGAAACCGTAACCGGTTCAAAAATTTTCAAGGAATTGAACACAACTCGATTCGACAAAATATTTAAGGAAGAACACGGCGTACTTTTTAAGGGCGAATCGCCATTAAGCAATATTTATTTATTAAACTATTCTTCAAATGAAGATCCGGAGATAGCGGCAAAAAAAATAAAACGATTAGATAATGTAGAATGGGCAGAACCCAAATATGTACGCGAGGCAGTATATGAGCCAAATGACCCGAAATTTTTATCTGACAAGGCCGATACAAATTTGCAAACAAACCTGAAAAGAATTTTCGCTGAAGAAGCATGGGATATTACCAAAGGTGATAGTTTAATAATTATCGGCATTGTTGATACCGGTGTTGATTGGAATCATCCCGATCTTGCCGCAAATATTTTGAAAGATAACGGTGGTTACGTTATCGGTCACGACTTTGGCGGCTTAGATGGAACAGAAGATGATGACCCGAGTGAAGATGAAGCACAAAATTCATTTGGTTATCACGGCACTCACGTTGCCGGTATAGCAGCAGCGGCAACAGATAATGGTATAGGCATTGCCTCGATCGGGTTTAATTCAACGATACTTCCGGTGAAAGCTTCGAGAAGCGATCAACGCGATATTTCAGGCACGCCGTATATTGTTTACGGATTCGAGGGAATTAAATATGCCGCAGATAACGGCGCTAAAATTATTAATTGCAGCTGGGGCGGATATTCATATTCGTTAGCCGAACAAGAAGTGATTGATTATGCGATATCAAAAGGAGCGTTGGTTGTTGCCGCCGCCGGAAACAATGGTTCTACCGAACCGTTTTATCCGGCAAGTTATGTGAATGTGCTGTCGGTCGGCTGGCTGAAAACGGCGAATGATCAAAGAAGTACTGCCGCAAATCACGGAATATATTTAGATGTTATGGCACCCGGCGATGCGATTTATTCTACATGGGCTTTAATATCGAACTTTAGTTATGTAACCGTTGGCGGATCATCGATGTCTTCACCGCTAACTGCCGGGCTCGCAGCTCTCGTACTATCCAAGTACAAGCATTATTCCCCTTTGCAGATTGCCGAAAGAATAAGAATGACAGCAGAAAGTATTGACGGCGCTAATTCAATAGACGAAAATTTTTTATTTGGAAGAGGGAGAATTAATGCAGTTAAAGCTTTGAGAGAAGAAAATTTAGTTTCTATCCGTGCTACAGAGATACACTTTGCCGAAGTGACCGGCAATGGAAACGGAAATCTTCAAAGCGGGGAAACGATATCAATTGAAATAACATTTACAAATTTTCTTCATTCAATCAGCGGTGCTACAGTTACGCTCGAGACGGATGATTCTTCCGTTCAAATTGTAAACGGAACATTTCAACTTCCTTTTTTAGATACTCTCGAAACGGCAAATAACAGTTCGAACAAATTTACTTTTAATATTTTACCCGGCGCACCATATGACCACGAACTTGATTTTCGTCTACTCTTCAGTGCAGATAATTATACCGATTTTCAATGGATTAGGACGAAGATCAACAAAACGTTTGACACGCATAATTCCGGTAATATTGTTATGAGTGTAACAAGCAAGGGTGCACTCGGCTTTAATGATTATAGCGACAACCTCGAAGGATCCGGCTTTAGGTACATGAACGGGGATAATTTGTTATTTGAAGGCGCACTGATGTATGGAATATCTTCCAATAAGTTAATGGATGTTGCAAGAACTCAAACAGTACAAAGCACGGATTTTGAAATTGTATCGCCGATAGTTATTACAAGTCCGGGCGCTACTGCTTTCCAGGAGGGATATACAAATTTTACAGATGCCGGTGCCGGGGTATCGCAACTCGGAATCTCCACGCATTTTTATACGTACAGTTTTAATTCGCCGCCGGATGAAAATTATATTATAATCAGGACGGCATTTCATAATTCAACGCAAAATGATATTGATAGTCTCTACGCCGGATTTTTTTACGATTGGGATATTCCCGTAAATGATTATTTGAATAATGTTACAAAATATGATTATGCAGATAATTTTGGGTACGCATATAATACGGCAAATACAAATGTGTATGTAGGCAGCGCATTAATATCGCATGATAGTTATGGTTATTACCCAATCGACAATTCGATTGTGAGCGGAGAAATATATGTTTATGGCGGATTGAATGATCAGCAGAAGTGGGCCGGTATATCAAGCGGAATAAAAGGCGATTCCGCCGGCGTGAATGATATCTCTTTTATTACTTGCGGAGGACCATTTGATATTCCAGCCGGACAAACAGTTAGTGTTGCTTTTTCCATTGCAGCCGGCAGCACGCTTGAAGAGTTAAGAAACGCCATCATACAGAGCAGAATTAAATACCAAAGTATTCCGGTAAATGTTGAAGAAGAAAAACAATTACCAACAGATTTTATTCTGTATCAAAACTATCCTAATCCGTTTAACCCAAGTACAACTATCAGCTACAAGCTGCAAGCTTCAAGCTATGTGACTTTGAAAGTTTATGATGTGTTGGGAAGAGAAATTGCAACACTAGTGAATGAAGAACAATTGCCGGGCAAGTACAGAGTTAAGTTTGATGTCGGGGCGAATCAGCGATTCGCCCTATCAAGCGGAGTATATTTTTACAGACTAGTGGTGAGCGGAGCGAATCCATTAACCGCAGACGACTCTGCCGATGTTAAAAAAATGATACTTATAAAATAGTATCAAATGATACCAAAGGAAGGTAAAGATAAAATTACGAGTCAGTGGGAATTAAATCAAGATACTGACTGACAACTGATTTGGATAAACGAGTAACAAGAGAAATAGTGTTGAGGTCA